>NZ_KI911558.1:1600899-1607668 GCF_000515235.1 Synechococcus sp. CC9616
ACAACAAAACTGTGATCACAGGCAGCTTCAACTGGTCACCCGCTGCCTCACACACCAACGACGAAACCCTGCTGGTGATCCACTCACCCCAACTCGCCAAACACTTCACCCGTGAAATGGATCGCCTCTGGGACACTGCCAAGCTGGGGATCACACCGCACATCCAACGCAAACTCGACCGGCAGCGGATCAAGTGCGGGGATGGGGTGGAGAGGCGCTAGTCAATTATAAAAAAGCCAGTGGCTTTCGAAATAGCCACTCTTTTTCAGAAATGAACCGCAAAATGGTTACATTCAACTATTTTCAAAAAGCTCATGCAAAATTCAATTAAGCCTTTGATTGCAATTACACTTGTTGCACTCTCACCAACAACAGCAAAAGGCGAAGACCTGATGTGCAAAGTAAATGACCCAAACGACACTTACGTCAATCTTCGTTATCCAGCGAATGGAAAACTAATGCGATCACTACCAAACGGAAGCTGGATCTGGGTTGATCCTAACGGAACTGAATATGATCATAACAGCAATCCATGGACAGCAGTTATCAACCAAAGATCAAAGTCTCCAACAGGGACAGAATTCGTAATTGAAAAATTTGTCCACGGATGTCGATCAGGATCCCCCTTCTCAGACTGGTTTACGGAATTAAATCAACAATGAATATCTAAGCCTGCTGAACTCCACGCTTACCAACCACCAATGGACGGCATCGATTCAGGGACAGATCCAAATCCCCCTATTGGGCACCCCGCCAGATCTCTGCGCAGATGGCTTGTCCCCTGGCTTGGGCAACTGGATCATCAAAACGCCCCAGGCGATTGATGAAATGGTCTCGCCCGTCGAGTCTCACCCTGAGTTGGAGAGCACCTTTGTTGTCCCTCACCCTCGGTGGTTTCTTCAACATCTCTCTCCCTGCCAAGGGATTCGGGCTTAGGGCTGACGCCCCTCAGAAGCCAAGCCAGATCCATTGATCCAGTAGCCCTTCGTAGCAATAGGGCCTCTCAACACAAGATCCAGTGCCATTTTGGCTTGGGTTCTGCCTTATGGACCCATGAGAGTCCTGAGCATCCCTGAGCGATTCGTTCAAAACCACTGCAACAACAATGCATCGGCACCCCTCGCCTCGCGCGCGGCGACAAGCTCCACCACAAGTTCGCCGTGATCGACAACCACACGGTGATCACGGGATCGTTCAATTGGTCGCCCTCTGCCGCTCACACCAACGACGAGACCCTGCTGATGATCCACTCACCGAAACTTGCTGCGCATTTCACCCGAGAAATGGATCGGCTGTGGGAGAGCGCTGAGCTGGGGATCACACCGCGCATCCAACGAAAACTAAACCGACAACGGACCCGCTGCGGGGATGGGGTGGAGAGGAGCTGAGAAGAGTGAGAGAACGGGAGAGTGGCTTGAGAAGTGGCTTAGTGGTTATTCCATCGCGACGAAGTCAATCTCGGTCGAATGCACAACCCGTAAAAGTGCCAACTTGAGAATAATTCAAAAAGCCAACAAGACATAGACCAGATGCGGAACTGCGATCAAAGTACTAGCCAAGAGGAAAGCTCATGTCGAAGCCACATTGCGAGCCACAAAAGGACGTATTTAATTCCTTTGCGAACGGCATTTCGACCTGCAAATCAGAGCAAGACGTAAGAGAACTTTTTTCGAGAACAATTTATCCGAGCCTGGGAATTCCCGAGCCTCTCGCAAAACATGTTAAGCACGCATTCACGATTCCAAGGGGCGAGCTTGATTCGCTGTATGGAAAACTCATCATTGAATTCAAAGCCCCAGGGGAAATTCCTCTACAAGCTTCATCCCCAAAACTTGCGGAACAATACAACCAAGTAGAAAAATATATAAAAGGCATATCTAGAATTGAACAACTTGACGACCAGGAAATACCCGGAATCCTCTTCGATGGAAAGACAATCTCTTTTATAAGTCTGATCAATGGCGCTATAGCCTCAGATGGTCCACATAAATTTGACTTCTACTATTTCAAGAGGCTGGTCGAAAAGATCTTTTACGGACTCACTTCTCCGAAAGCCCTAACATCAAAAAACCTCATAAGCGATTTCAGCTGTCAATCCACTACAACAAAACAAGCCATACAAGCACTTTACACGCTGACGACTGGATTCGAAAACGAACGAAGCAAGCTATTATTTTCGCAATGGAAAACATACTTTCAAGAGATATGTGGATATGAATTCAAACCGCAAAAGAACTTGAACAGAGTCCTAGAAGCCGATTATGGAATCACGGACCCAGTCATCGAAAAACTAATCTTCTCAATACACACATACTTTACCATTATCACCACGCTTCTATCAATTAAGCTGGGATCAATATTTTCACCAGCATTCAACAGCGAGTACTGGCTCAAATCGACACAAGAGGGCGCAACAGAGGCTTCCTGGCGCAAAATTTTCACTAATCAACCATTTGCAGAAGTGGGATTCATAAATCTCATTGAACCACTATTCTTTGACTGGTTTCTAGACGAAGACTTTGACAACATAAATCAAATAATTGCATCTATATCCTCATCCATCTCAAGCTATACAAGTGAAACACTGAATCTCAATCAAGTAGGAGAGAGAGATATTCTCAAAGACCTCTATGAGTCATTATCACCACCAGAGCTACGACACGCCCTCGGAGAATATTACACACCAGACTGGTTGGTCGACCAAACTCTTAGTAGGGCAGATTACAAACCTATGCAGGGCGAGATCACTATTGACCCAGCATGCGGATCAGGATCTTTCTTAATGGCGGCAATTAAAAAATACAAACACATCAACCAACCTCACAAAAGGGATCTGTGCTTAAGCATTTTGCACGATATTAAAGGGATTGACCTGAACCCACTAGCAGTAGCCTCAAGCAAATTAAACTATTTAATCGCTATTGGCAGTGAATTACTTCGTTCAACTGCCGGGGAAGATATCGAAATACCAGTATATATGAGCGACTCAATGCTTTCCCCCATTGAGTACAAGTTTGAAGAGTCGGAGTGCTTTATTGTTCCAACAAAAGCATGCAATTTCAGACTAAGCAAAAAGCATGTCGAAAATGCTGGCTTTCAAATCAGTATGAACGTCCTTCAAAGTAGCATCAAAAACAAAGACAGTTTAGAACTCTTTAACGCAAAGATCCTAAGCAATACTAGATTCAGCCAGACGGAAGTTAGTGAATTCTTGCACCCGTTGCATCAAGAACTTGAAGAGCTTGAGAAGCAAGGACTTGATGGCATATGGGCTGGAATCATTAAAAACTTCTTTGCACCATCATTCATGGGCAAAGCAAAATATATCATAGGCAATCCGCCTTGGATTAACTGGGAAAACCTACCAGAAGCATACAGAGACTCAATAAAACAGTACTGGAGTGAATACGCGTACAATCTATTTCGAATCAAGGGGTTTAACGCAAGACTAGGAAGTGCGCATGACGACATATGTGTTTTGATGACCTATATCGTCTCTGACACTCTTCTAAAATTTGACGGCACAATAGCATTTATTTTACCTCAAACATTATTCAAATCAAAAGGGGGCGGAGATGGATTCAGAGGCTTTGAAATTAAAGACAATTTTTACCTAGATGTACAATCTGTAGATGACATGGCATCCATCAAGCCATTTGATGCAGCCAATAAAACCTCAATATTTATTGCCAAGAAATCAAAAAAGCCCACTTCATATCCAGTTCGATATATTAAATGGGTGAAGAAAAAAGGGGGAGGTCTGAGGAAAACTGATAATTTAAACACTATCATAGGCAAGACATTATGCACTGAACAGGTTGCAATTCCAATTGACAAAAAGAATATTTCGTCGCCATGGCTCTCCGGTGAATCAAGTACAGTATTCCAATTAAGATCACTAGTTGGAAACTCAACCTATAGAGCGAGAAAAGGGGTAGACACTAGCCTTAATCAAATCTTTTGGGTCAAAATAAATAGCACCAAAGGTAATCTTAGTGAAATATCTAACTGCCAAAGCAGAGGAAGATCTCAAGTTAGAAAAAAAGAAGGAGTTTGGATTGAATCGCAATCCTTGTATCCATTATTAAGAGGATCTAACTTCAGAAAGTGGAAATATTCAACAGAGCTTTATCAAATTCTTCTATACGATCACATGACAGGAAAGCCTCTTAACGAGGTCGATGCACAGATGCAGGCACCAAAAGCAGTTAGATACTTTGACGACATCGACTATAAGAACTTGTTGCAAAATAGAGCAATATACCGGCAACATCTAAAAGGTAAACCTCACTACTCTTGCTTTGATATCGGAAAATATACATTTGCTGAAAATAAAGTTGTCTGGAAAGCCCTTGCAACAGGAATGGAAGCATGTGTTATTAATCGCGATCAGGAAGACAGACTCATCATTCCAGACCACAATGTCTTGATGATACCTACAGAAACTGAAAAAGAGGCGCATTATTTATGCGGCGTACTTAATAGTGATCTTTGCACTGCTTTTGTCAAATCATACATCGAATGGTTTTTCTCTGCGCATATATTAGAATATTTTGCAATACCAAAGTTTAACCAATCCAACACTCTCCACATAGATATTGCCAACCTGAGCGAAAGTGCCCATCAGGCTGAATCCGATTCGGTATTAAATTTAATCGAGCAAGACCTGAATAGCCTCACAAAAAAGCTATTTAAAGTTGAAAAGACTTTTAAGTGAATCGTGATCGACACATTGTCGATCATCGGAACCCCCTTTTCCTTTCTGAAGCATAGAACACTCCTATTGCCTCATTAAGGATAATATCCACTGATCCATAACGAGAGTTCTTTCTCAGCATCTCCTTGAGAAGAGCCTCACTCTTCTTGTCTAGCTTGATATTCATCGTCTTGGGAAGTGCTTGAAGTACAAATCTTCCATTGCCACCTTGTAGCAACCAGACCTTGTAAGCCTGGTCTTACGCATCAAGGCTTCCTCCATCTGACGAAAAGCATTTACTTCTCTTCGATTAAAGGAGACATTAGTAGAAGGGGTCTTAGTGATATACATAGTTTTTGAATAGAAAAGATAGTGATGTCAGTTGATCAGGAATCAAACTAAACTCAAGTGGATGAAGCCTCAGGCGACAAGCACACTTGACTTCTGAAAAGCATTTGAATCTATTTATATGCTTTCAACCTTGAAACCAATCACTTTTGAATCAAGAAGTACTCCAAAGAAGGACTCAAGCGCACTTAACGCGGAAGCGATGCGGAATCAAAGCTCAATAGCCAAGATCCAATTGATTGACATTCAGAGAAGTCCTGAGTCTGAATTTCCTATATCTTCACCACTATGTATAAGAGTTTTCAGTCAGAAACATTTATGCGTAGCCTGCTGTCATATTCAATCGAGTTTATTTCAAGGAAATAAGGACTACTGGTGCTCATCACTGATAGTCCTTCGATTATCCCTGTATAGATGTCTCGGTAGATGTCGTGACCTACAGCATCAGAGATGACCTTCTGAGGGAGAAGACGAGTAACCCTCTCCTTATCCCCACAACCATCGATAGCCTCTGGTGAGGGCACCTCTAAGACCTTAGGTGAAGGCAGCAGCAGGTGAGCTGCATGCTCCCTCACGAAGTCCAGCAAGGTCGTTGCCATGCCACAGCGATGGCACTTAAAGCGCCATCGATCTGGAGATCCTTTCTCAGGATGGAGATACCCCTTATGGATGTAGCCAGGGGCATGAGTGTCGTGTTGGCAGTAGGGGCACCGAAAGCGATGTACCCCACTGACAGTCTTTCTCCATCCCAGGTGCTGCAAGGTCACCGAGAGACCCTGCAGCAGTTGCTCTGGGGAGTGCATGAGACCTCAGATCAAAGACCGAGCTTTGTCTTCAATCGCTTGTACTCGTCAACATCAGCCTGAGACGGTGCAGCATCCAGATAGTTGGAAATGGCTTCCTCCACATCTTCCTGATCACCATCACTCCAAGTGACACTCAGGCATTGAGGGTCCCAATGTGCACCTGACTCGTATTCGTCAGTTACCAATGATTGCAAGAGAGAGGTACACCCCCAATCCTTCAGCCTTCATCCATGCAAGCAAGCGATCAACCTCTGCTCTTGTCCTGAGTGGTAAGCCAAACCGCTTCAGCACCCGATAGGCATGCGTCACCCTTGCCTGCCTCTTCTCCTCTGCCAGTGACCTAAGAGCATCGAGCAAATCCTGATCTCGACCCTCCACCAGTGGGCGATATCGATTCAGGGACAGGTCCAAATCTCCCTGTTGGGCATCCCGCCAGATCTCCGCGCAGATGGCTTGTGCCCTGGCTTGGGCTACAGGATCATCCCAACGCCCAAGGCGATTGATGAAATGATCCCGCCCATCCAGCCTCAACCTGACTTGGAGAGCACCGTTGTTGTCCCTCACCCTGGGTGGCTTCTTCAACATCCCTCTCCCTTGCATGGGATTCGGGCTTAGGGCTGATATCCCTCAAAAGCCAAGCCAGATCCATTGATTCAGTAGCCCTTCGTAGCCCTATGGGGTCTCAACGCATGATCCAAAGTCCTTCTGGCTTGGGTTTTGGCTTATGGACCCATGAGAGACCTGAGCATCCCTGAGCAATCCCTTCAAAACCACTGTAAAAACAAGGCGTCGGCACCCCACACCTCGCCCGTGGCGACAAGCTGCACCACAAGTTTGCGGTGATCGACAACAAAACTGTGATCACAGGCAGCTTCAACTGGTCACCCGCTGCCTCACACACCAACGACGAAACCCTGCT
>NZ_KI911558.1:1607768-1697818 GCF_000515235.1 Synechococcus sp. CC9616
CCACAAGTTTGCGGTGATCGACAACAAAACTGTGATCACAGGCAGCTTCAACTGGTCACCCGCTGCCTCACACACCAACGACGAAACCCTGCTGGTGATCCACTCACCCCAACTCGCCAAACACTTCACCCGTGAGATAGATCGCCTCTGGGACAGCGCTGAGCTGGGGATTACACCTCACATCCAACGCAAACTCGATCGTCAACGGATCAAGTGCGGGGATGGGGTGGAGAGGGAATGAGAGGGATTGAAGGCTAGAGTTAGAAGGCGTGAAGAGCACTAAGAATCATCGAAAGGGATTAAAAATTATCATCTTGCTTGAACTACTAACTATTAGGCTAATATAGACATACCGGCAGCCACATTAACAATGAAAGAAATTTTGACCACAGAGCTGATCCATTCAGACGAGCTAATCAGAGACATGAAGAAAGTAGTCGGCGACGATTTGACATTAAAAGTGTATATATCTCCCGGAAATGAATCACATACTGCTTGGGATGACGAAGCACAAAAAGACATCAAAACCAAGACTAAAGCCCCTGACGACTGGCAATACAATATTATCAGGAACGCATTTTCAAGAATAAATTCAGAGCTAGGAGTTACGATCAAAGAGGTTTTCGAGGAAAGCGATTCTGACACTCAAGTCAAGCTGACAACGGTCCCAAATGCAGACGCAGTCAATGGTGAATGGATAAGAAGCTGGGACAAAAGCGGCGTTACTGATATCTATCTTTCAATGACCTATCAATCTGGTCTTGATGGCTCTAAATATCCGGATGCTCATAAGAATCCTGATAAATACCAACATATTGATTGGGAAAGATCAGAGTGGAAAAAAATATTTGTTCATGAGCTAGGTCACCTTATAGGACTTGAGCATCCATGGGATAAAGAAGATGGAGACTGGGCAGTTAAAAATTCAGACATTAAAACAGTTGATACAATTATGGGCTACGAAAGTTATGACTTAAATGGCAACATCATGGACTGGTTTCAGGAGATCGACTCAAAAGCACTCAGGGAAATCTGGGGGACAGCTGATTCTCCAATATCAATAGATAGTGCGGAAGATAAATCTATCAATAAACCATCAAAATTCAAGAAGAAATCAGTAGACAAAATCACCAATTTCAATCCTTCGACTGACACTCTAAAAATTGATGCTGACAGCTTTGGTATCGATAGCTCTGCCACCTTTGCCGCTGGCAAAAACAAAAAAGTGGTCAAAAAGCAACTTGCAAAACAAGATTTTGACGTCCTCTATGACCAAAAGGCAGGTGGGCTTTACTTCAACGAAAACGGCGCAGACAAAGGCTTTGGCGATGGCGGCATGATTGCCATCCTCAAAGGCGCTCCTGATCTGAGCTCAGGCCATTTGGCGTTCATTTGATCCCCGCAGCCGAAGAACCCTTGCTGATCGGGTCAGAATGCCGCCATGAACAAGACTGTCCTTTCACCAGCGCTGCTGCTGTTGTTTGCTCTGGCCCTGCCAGCAGGGGCTGCTGAAAAATACGTTTCCTGGCCCAGCAAAAATGAGCTGCGTCAGATCCAGATCGATGCCTTCAGCTGTTCACGGGAAAATTCCGAGTCGACCTGTCAGAGCGCAAGGCGCAAGGCGGACGGCCTGATGGATCATCCACGGCTGCCGGGCGTTTGTAAGGACGTGCTCTGGAAGCTGATGGAGACGGCGAAGGTGGCCCCTGCCAACACCTACAAACGGCGCGACGAGATTGATCAACCCGCCAGGCGACTTACGACCATCTGTGCAGAACCGATCAAGAAGAAAGATCCCAAGAAACAGGGTGGCCCCCAGCCCAACAATGGACTTGGCTTCGGGGCCTGATTCTGAGGTGTAATCCTTAGTCGAAATCGAAGCTGAACCGCTGTCCCTGCATCAGTCGGCCCACCTCGCCACGAATCTCCTCAAGCAGGGCACCGCTGACTTCAGGATGCTTCTTGATTTCATCAACAAAACTCTGAACATCAGCCGCCGTCAGGCCGTGGCTGGAGATCTTCTCGTTCACCTTGGACCGGAAGCTCTCCAGTAGAGCTTTCTGGTCATCGTTGAGGGGCTGGGCACTTGGATGTTTGATTTCCATCTGGGAGGAGAAAGGAAAAAGAGATTGGTCAGCGGGACACTGCTTCATCACCAAACATCTGGAGCAGCGTCTCAGAGGTGGAGAGCATCTCTCCCATGCTGAGTTCGCTCTCCTGGCCGGCGATGTCGTTAGCCAGCTCACACACGGAGGAGGAGCGACCCGCAGCATCGCAGCTGTTGGACAATCGCACCATGGCATTGGACAGCTTGCCGCGCAGGCATTCCTCCGATCCGCCCTCACCGATCACCGCTTCAGCGGCCTTGACTGCTCCGGCGGAGGCCTCCGGATATGGGTCGGCCCGTTTCCAGGCCGGAGAAGCAAGAGCTGGAGTCGGCCAGAACATCAAGCCCTGGAATCCAGCCAGGAACAGCAGCAGCAGCGATCGGTGCATACCAGAGCCGGAAATGAGAAGTGTGTGGCTGGCGACCACAACTGGACGTTGATAACACGCTGCCACGGTCTTCCGTGTTTACGTTTCAGGTAGTCCCACTCTTCGTGATGACCACCTCGGCCCCGGCGGATCCGACCCAGCGTCAGGTACGCCTCGAGACCCCCTTCACAGACCAGAAGCCAGGGACCTCCGGCCTGCGCAAGAGCAGCAGCCAGTTCGAGGAGCCCAATTACCTGGAGAGTTTCATCGAGGCGTCGTTTCGCACGCTGCCGGGTGTGCAGGGGGGAACCCTGGTGCTGGGCGGAGACGGCCGTTATGGCAACCGCCGGGCCATCGATGTGATCCTGCGGATGGGCGCCGCCCATGGTCTCAGCAAGGTGATCGTCACCACCGGAGGCATCCTCTCAACACCAGCGGCCTCAAACCTGATTCGCAAACGCCAGGCCATCGGCGGCATCATCCTCTCCGCCAGCCACAACCCTGGAGGTCCAGAGGGCGATTTTGGCGTGAAGGTGAATGGCTCCAACGGTGGACCGACACCCGCCACATTCACCGACGCGGTTTTTGAGTGCACCAAAACCCTTGAGCAGTACTCCATCGTTGATGCGGCAACGATTCCACTCGACAGCACCGGACTGCACAGCATCGGCGCGATGCAGGTGGAGGTGATCGATGGCGTCGATGACTTCGTCGCCCTGATGCAGGAGCTTTTCAACTTCGAGCAAATCCGCGATCTGATCCGCAGCGACTTCCCGCTGGCCTTCGATGCCATGCACGCGGTGACTGGGCCTTACGCCACGCGCCTGTTTGAAGGTCTGCTGGGTGCTCCAGCCAGCAGCGTGCGCAATGGCGTTCCCCTGGAAGATTTCGGCGGTGGTCACCCCGACCCGAACCTCACCTATGCCCATGAGCTGGCTGAGCTGCTGCTCAAGGGCGACGACTACCGCTTCGGCGCCGCCTGCGACGGCGATGGCGATCGCAACATGATCCTGGGGCAGCACTGCTTTGTGAATCCCAGCGACAGCCTCGCGGTACTCACCGCCAATGCCACGCTGGCGCCGGCCTATGCCTCCGGCCTGGCGGGAGTGGCCCGCTCCATGCCCACCAGCGCTGCGGTGGATGTAGTGGCCAAGGAGTTGGGCATTGCCTGCTTCGAAACGCCGACCGGATGGAAATTCTTCGGCAACCTGCTGGATGCCGGCAAGATCACCCTTTGCGGAGAAGAGAGTTTCGGCACCGGCAGCAATCACGTGCGCGAAAAGGACGGGCTATGGGCAGTGCTGTTCTGGCTACAGATCCTGGCTGAGCGTCGCTGCAGCGTGGCCGAGATCATGGCCGAGCACTGGAAGCGCTTCGGACGCCACTACTACTCGCGTCACGACTATGAAGCCGTGGCCAGCGAAGCGGCCCATGGCCTGTACGACCGCCTGGAATCCATGTTGCCGAGCCTGTTGGGTCAGTCGTTTGCCGGACGCAACATCAGCACTGCGGACAACTTCAGCTACACCGACCCAATCGACCAGTCGGTCACCAAAGGGCAGGGGCTTCGCATCCTGTTGGACGACGGCAGCCGCGTGGTGGTGCGTCTCTCCGGCACAGGCACCAAAGGGGCCACGATCAGGGTCTATCTGGAAAGCTATGTGCCCAGCAGCGGCGACCTCAACCAGGATCCCCAGATCGCCCTGGCGGGGATGATCAGAGCCATCAATGACCTGGCCGAAATCCAGCAACGCACGGGCATGGATCATCCAACCGTGATCACATAATCGAGTTCATGATTGGATGAGCTGGCTATCTAGACCTAGAGAAACATTTGGCAATTTGCAAAATGAGTCTTCCCTTTAAGAGAGTGGAGAAACTTATTGATGACTCACCAGTAAGATGATGGCAGCCAACAAACACAGAGTCAGCAAAGCGTAGCAACAGATACCCTTGACTTGGAGCCGCCGGACTACAAAAAGATCAGTACTTGAATATTTTTATGTCGAAGCACCAAGCAAAACGAAGCCACACAAAAAGCAATTCATAAACTTATATGCTATGCAGCACATCCTCACTAAGCACTTCCCAAAAAGCCTTCATCTCAATATTCAAAATCTAAAAACCTCGTAGAATTACAAACAGAATAAATCTCACTCAGTTCCTACATGACTCTTATACGACCGGACAATGTCCCCCCCCACGTTTGGAATGAATTTCGTCAAAACGGGAGACCTGACGCTCCGACACCTTCGCCCGGCCAGAGAGGACCAGATATGTGCGGTGGGCATGCAGACAGGCATAACAATAAATATCTCATTGGACCAATTAATAGCTCAATAACAGGCCATGAATATTTAGCTACTGTTACAGTAAAAAATCGCAGTAGGGAACAAGGAGGCCGTCATACTGTTAACCGTTGCAATGCAAGATTTCGTGGATCATGGAACGAAAGATTTGCCAGCCGAGTCAGGGTTCAATTCGAAGCTCTTCCGAGGCACGGTTTTAACAACAATCTATTGAATAGATCCGTCCAAACGCGACAATTCGAGCTCATCAATAGGCACAATTATCGCAATTGGGGATCTGCGCGTCCAACCAATTGGATTCGGGTACCACGACCCATGCAAATTCCAGGTAGCCCTCGTCAGTCGAGAATGTGGCCAAGAAATTCTTATGTCATCAATAGCACTCAAAGGGGAGATATTTACAATCTACGGAATCGTTACCTTCACAACACAATTAATTTCCTGGGAGCTCGACGAGTCCAAATTCGTTTCAACTTACCTAACAATAACAAGTTGCAACCCCTTAGACAGCTTGACATGAGATATTTTCGCGACAACTTTACGCAACATTTTGGATATACTACGGTACGGAATTTCTCAGAAGAAAGGACCAATTATGTTTATGACGAAGATGCCCAGATAGCAACCGGGCAGGGCCTCTGGCATTTTGTTCATCACAACAACCTGCCTGAGAACCACTTTCAAACGCGCACCAACAACAGTAATAAGCAACTGAGAGGTTTTAGTCGCATTTCACACGATGGTTTTGATATCCCCAACCAGAGCTTAAATGCACTGAATCATGCAACACATAATTCTTCTGAACAACCTACTCACACGTGGCTAACTTATATTTTGGCACCCGAGTCTGGCAAATATACATTTTCGTATCTCAACGCCAGCCAAAATAGAAATGTCAATGATGAATTCCAATTTTATAAAATCAGCGCATCGCCGGAAGAAACGGGTGAGAAAGCGAGTTTAATCGAATCTTTTCCAGTCAAACTTGAGAAAGACGATATTGTGATGGCTTATGGGCAACATAGTGATCCAATTAAACCGTTGGGCTGGCAAATATCAGATAAAAATAGAGCCAACTCTAGTGGAACAAACAACGCCACCGAGGTCCCGGCATCGGCGATGTTTTTATCTTCTCAAGCCGCAATCCTTTCCAAGGGAATTGATGAAATCAATGCTGAAGGCTCCGACAATACAGCGACTTTTCAAATCTTCTCAACTCGACCTACTTCAGACCAATCTTACCAAGTTCGCGATGCCCTAAATATCCAGCCTCCCGAAAATAAAAATCTAGCCTTTAACCCAACGGCCTTTGCTCCCGATGAGGATGGTCCACAAAGTACCCACATCTTTCATGACTATCGAATCAAACCAGAGGAACGTATTGAATTCAAGACTCTTGATCTAGGCGTTCCAGACATTGAGTTGCCAACTAATATTTATGCCGCAGATTTCAAAGTTGGCGTACTACAGGATCTCTATGCAGAACGGCAATCAGGCAACGCTTCAAATGAATACGAATCAATCAGGATAAACCTTGATGATTCATTCTTTGCAGGAAGAAATATGATATCAGAGCAAAACAACTACGACATACCCATCATCGATTCAGCTCCATTCTTATCACTTTCTCATTCAAGTTAATAGTTTCAGAATCGGTC
Organism: Synechococcus sp. CC9616; assembly: GCF_000515235.1. NCBI lineage: Bacteria > Bacillati > Cyanobacteriota > Cyanophyceae > Synechococcales > Synechococcaceae > Synechococcus > Synechococcus sp. CC9616. The sequence continues at coordinate 1,614,211 of NZ_KI911558.1, forward strand.
CATAAAGACTTTTTCTGGCATTTGGCGTGAATAACCCAACCCTCAGCGACGACGGCTGCCGCGGTGGGGGTTGTAGCGCTTGTAAGCGTCGTCGGTGGTTTCTTCCTGCAACTGCCGCATCGATTCAATCGAGAAGCCGGCAAGGCCGCCCGAAGCGATCACCATGATCACAAAAAGACGGGTGCGCTGATCAGGGATTTCAGCGGGACTGTTCTTGATCAACACCGTGATGAAAAAGGCCACTGCGGCCCCAATCACACTGCCGATGGCAATGGCCGCAAGAACACGCGCCCCACTGAACGGCTTGGCTTGATTGACCTCTGGATTCCGTGATGGCGTTGGATCCATTAGCTGGGCTGGGGCGTGGGTTGGAGATCACTGGATCCTCCTTCTCCTCCCTCCGGAGGCTTGGCATCCGCCTGACCCAACAAACTCTTCATCACCACGAAGAAAACCGGCACCACAAGGGTGGAGAGGAACGTGGCCACGAGCAATCCGCCAAACACCACAAGACCCAGGGAAGCCTGGCTCTGAGCTCCAGCACCGCTTGCGAGCATCAAGGGGAGGAAGCCCGTCAGCGAGGAGATCGACGTCATCAGGATCGGGCGAAGTCGGGACTTCGCAGCAAAACGAGCGGCATCGATTGCCCCCATGCCTTTACCCATTTGCTGATTGGCCAGGTCGACAATCAAGATGGCGTTTCCTCCCGCCAGACCGATCAACATCACCAGACCCACCTGGGCATAGATGTTGAGAACCTGGCCGGCACCGCCGAGGAATACCAGGGCACCCAACAGAGCCGTCGGCACCGTCAGCAAAATGATGATCGGGTCGGTATAGCTCTCATACTGAGCGGAAAGCACCAGGAACACCGCCAAAATGCCGAGGGCGAAGATCACAACAGCCAGGGATCCTGCCTTGACTTCCTCGCGGGAGATGCCGGTCCAATCGAAACCGAGTCCCTGGAACTTTCCGTCTTCAAAGGTCTGCTTCATGGCCGTAATCGCCTGACCAGAGCTCCGACCAGGAGCCGGACTTCCTTCCACCTTGATCGAACGGAACAGGTTGAAGTGCGGAATCACACTGGGACCATTGATCGGCTTGATCGTGAAGAATTCCGATAACGGAATCTGTTCTCCGTCGTTGTTGGAGACATAGCTGGATGTGAGCTGCTGGGGCTTGGATCGGTTGATGTCATCCGACTGGACATACACCCGGCGAACCTTTCCCTCCTGGAAGGTGTCGTTCACATAGGCACCACCAAAGTTGACACTGAAAGCTGACATCGCACTGCCGTAATCCACTCCCAACGACGCCATCGTTTCGCGATCAACGGTGATCTCGTACTGGGGCGATTCAGGTGCGAAAAGGGTATAAACACGATTCAAGAGAGGATTCGCATTACTGTCTTGAATGATTTTTCCGGCCGAGCCAAAGAAATCAGACAGGGAATAAGCACCACTGCTGCGATCAAGAAGCTGGAATTCAAAACCTGCTCCAGTTCCATAACCGGGAATGGACGGCGGCTCAACGACGATCACACGACCGGCATCAATCTGGTCGTAGAACTTTTTGTTCAACCGTTCAACAATGGCCGCAAGAGATTGCTCTTTTTTCGTCCTCTCATCCCAGTGTTTGGTTCCGAAGAAGAACAGGCCTTTGTTGGGAGCGTTACCGTCAAGGCTGGCGCCACTGAACAGAGCAGCAGAGGCAATATCAGGCTCTGATCTCAGGATTTCGGCAACCTTTCGATTGATTTCAAGGGTTTTTTCGTTGGACACACCCTCAGGTGCCTGAACAAAACCAACAGAGAAGCCCTGGTCTTCAATCGGCACAAAGCCAGCAGGAACACGGGTGAAGGCGAAACCCGTGAGAAGAATGCCCACCGCCAAAATACCCATGACGACAGGACGGGCCTTCAATGCCATGTCGAGGATGCTCGAATAGCGGCTTTCAAATCCGCCATAGAAACGGTTGAACCCGGAGAAGATGACAGGGACAAACCAGCCCACAACCAAGCCGATCCCTGCAAACAACACCACCGGAATAGGATTGGAAAAGAGCACACCTGTGGTGATCAAGCCCACCACAGCACCTCCAACGGCAAACGGCAACCTGAGAGGAAGTCGGGTGACTTTTGAAGCCACAAAACCAACGATGCCGCCAATGATCGTGGGGATCAGCGCTTGCGCTGCTCCGTTACCAGCACTAAGCAAGCCGTAAATGAAACCGAGGGTGACACCGGCGACGGCATACTGATTGCGATTGAGTTCTTTGGTTTCTCTCGAGAGCAACAATGCCGACAGCATCGGCGAGAACGTGAGCGCGTTGAAGGTTGAGATGCTGATTGAGAACAGAATCGTGGCAGCGAACTGCTTGTAAATCGTTCCCGTAGCGCCTGGGAAGAACAACACGGGGATGAACACGGCCATCTTCACCAAAGAGGTGGCGATCACAGCGCTGAACAATTCGTCCATGGTTTCCATGGCCGCCTGAACTGCCGTTCGGCCCTCCTCTCTCTTGGCAGAGGTGTCCTCGACAACAGTGATGGCGTCATCCACCACCAAACCTGTGGCAAGTACCAGGCCGAACAGGGTGAGCTGATTCAACGAGAAACCGAAGGCCAACACCAGGCCAAACGTGCCGATCAGCGCAACTGGGATTGCGATCGCAGGAACCAACGTTGCTTTCCAGTTCTGAAGAAAGAGGAACAAGATCAACACCACCAGGATCACAGCGTCCCTAAGGGAATTGGTCACACCCTTGATCGATTGATTAATGAAGTCGGTGACATCGAAGATTTTCTCAACTTCCAAACCAACGGGAAGTGTTTTTTCGAAGTCGCTGATCACATCCTTCACGCCATCGGAGACGACAATGGCGTTACTACCAGTGAGCTGATAGATCGCAACACCAACAGCGGGATTCCCACGAAGATCGATCGCATCAACTCCATACACTTCACCACCGAGGCTCACTCTTCCAACGTCTTTAAGCCGGATCAGACCACCATCATCCGTCGTTTTGAGAATGATGTTCTCAAATTCTTTCTCAGAAGTCAGTCGACCCTGGAGCTGAACAGTGAAGGTAAATTCCTGGCCTTTCGGAGCTGGAGCACCACCAATCTTTCCAGCTGGAACAAGACGGTTTTGACTGCGCAATTGCGTGACCACATCATTCGCGGTGATGCCGTTAGCAGCCAACTTCTCAGGATCCAACCAGAGGCGGAAAGCGATTTTGCGGTTGCCGAAGTAAACCACTTCACCAACACCTTGCACCCGCTTGATATTATCTGTAAGGTTCTTATCAAGATATCCACTAATTGTTTCAACGCTGTATTCAGTCTGCGAAGGATCTTTGTTAATGAAGTTGTAAACCAACAGGGCTGAGGTCGACGATTTGTTGACCGTGACACCCGATTTACGAACTTCCTCAGGCAGCTGGGGTTCAGCCAGAGCAACCCGGTTCTGAACATTCACCTGATTGATGTTGGCGTCCGTGCCGCTGTTGAACGACACGCGAATGGAACTCACGCCATCGGCTGAACTGTTGGAGGTGATGTAATCCATTTCCTCCACACCGTTGATCTGCTGCTCAAGCACTGAGGTGACACCCTGCTCAACAGAAACGGCATCAGCTCCCACATAGGTGGCTTGAACCTTCACCGTTGGTGGAGCGATATCAGGGAGGTTCTCAATTGGCAGGATTGGAATAGCGATCAAGCCAACGATCACAATCAGCAGACTGCAGACCGTGCTGAGGACCGGCCTGGTAATGAAGTTATTGGAAGCAGACATCGATCAACCTCAGTTCTCTTGAGCTGGAGTCGCCGAGGCGGCGGCGTCCTTGGACAAAATCTGGACAGGCATGCCGTGCTTGAGGTTGAGCAGGTTGGTGGTAGCCACCTTTGCGTTAGGTATCAGGCCCTCTGTGATCGGATAGAGGTCATTCTCCAGTTCACCCAGTTTCACCGGTGTCTGGATTGCAAACTGCGTGCTCGCTGGGATTTTGCCGGCCTCAATAGCTTTCGTCAGTGTGTCGATATCGGCCTTGCCGGGGTTGGCCTTGAGCTCCTCGAAGCTGCCAAGACGGAACACAAAACTCTGGCCCGAGGTCTGGGTCACCGCTGCGAAGGGAACCGACAGCTCATCTTTGGCCTTGATCAGAACGCGGGTCCGAAGACGTTGACCATTCAGCAGTTTTCCATTGGGATTGTTGAACACGGCTTTGACCAACAGGCCCTGGGTCTTGGTGTTGATCTGAGGGTTGATCGTGTCCACCTTGCCGGTGGCGATCACAGCGTCACTACCGGGGGCGCTGAGCAGCACCGGCTGGCCAATGGCCAATCGTTCTGAGAAGACAGCCGGCACCTCGACACGCGCCTCAAGCTCGTTGTTCTGAACAATGCTGGTGAGGGTTTGCCCCTTGTTGATCACATCACCAACCTTCACCAACACATCGGAGATGAATCCTCCAGAAGGAGCCCGCAGGTTGCTGTAGCTGAGATTCGCCTCAATGGACTTGATCTGCTCCTTGGCGGAAATCACCCGTTCACGAGCCGTGTTGTACTGCGTGCGGTAGCTGTCGCGCTGCTTCTCGGAGGCTGCTCCCTGCTTGGCCAGATATTCGTAGCGATCAAGGTTTGTCTTGGCGGTTTCGGCCTGGGCTTCCTCCTCCGCCAGCTTGGCTCTGGCTCTGGCGAGCTCAGCTTGGGTCTGCACCTGATCGAGCACCAGAAGCAACTGACCGGGCTCAACCTGATCTCCCTGACGGATCTTCAGCTCGAGAATGCGACCGGACTCCTGGGCTGCCAGTTCAACCCGGCTGGTGGCTTCCAGGGTGCTGACGGTATCGACGCCTTCGGTGAACTCAGACTGCGTGGCTGTCGCCGCCTGCACTTTCGGCGGTGGTGGCTGGGCCGGTTCCTCACCTTTGCAGGAGCTGACTGTGATCAGGGCAGCGAGGGGAAGAAGCAGGCGCAGCGGTCGACGCACGTAACGAGTGTCTCTTCGCGGATTATGAGCACGATCTCGCGAGATGACGACTATCCACAGCAAGCGGCACAATTGACACCACGCGGTTTCGCGGCTTGAGCCAGGACCTCTTCGCGTTTCATGGCGAACAACAGCGTCGCCGGATGGCCCCGCTGGCCGATCGCATGCGCCCCCGAAATCTCGATGAATTCGAGGGACAGAGCGGAATCCTGGCTGAAGGGCGACTGCTGCGCCGTGCCATTGCCGCCGATCGCGTCGGCAACGTGATCCTGCATGGACCGCCGGGGGTGGGCAAAACGACCCTGGCGCGGATCATTGCCAACCACACCCGCGCTCACTTCAGCAGCCTCAATGCCGTTCTGGCAGGGGTAAAAGACCTCAGAACCGAGGTGGATGCCGCCCGACTGCGGCTGGAGCGCCATGGACTGCGCACCATCCTGTTCATCGACGAGGTGCATCGCTTTAACAGTGCCCAGCAGGATGCCCTGCTGCCCTGGGTGGAGAACGGAACTGTCACCTTGATCGGTGCCACCACCGAGAACCCTTATTTCGAAGTCAACAAGGCCCTGGTGAGTCGATCATGCCTGTTCCGGCTCACCCCACTGGAGCCCGACGATCTTCACCAGTTACTGCAACGGGCGATCGATGACCCGGAACGGGGCTACGGCCAGCAAACCGTGCAGCTCAGCGAGGAGGCCGCCTCCCATCTCGTGGATGTGGCCGGAGGAGATGCCCGAAGCCTGCTCAATGCCCTTGAGCTCGCCGTGGAAAGCAGTGAGCTCGATGAGCAGGGAGCCATCCAGATCGATCTGGCCATTGCTGAGGAATCGATCCAACAACGAGCCGTGCTGTACGACAAGCACGGCGATGCCCACTACGACACGATCAGCGCCTTCATCAAGTCGCTGCGGGGGTCCGACGCCGATGCAGCGCTGTTTTGGCTGGCCCGGATGGTGGAAGCAGGAGAAAATCCACGCTTCATTTTCCGGCGGATGCTGATCGCTGCTGGAGAGGATGTCGGCCTCGCGGATCCACAGGCGGTGGTGGTGGTAGAAGCCTGCGCTGCCGCCTTTGATCGTGTTGGCCTGCCAGAGGGGCTGTACCCCCTTGCTCAGGCCGCCATTTACCTGGCAGGTGCTGAGAAAAGCAACAGCGTGCTGGGCTTCTTCGACGCTCTGAAAACGGTGCGTGCCGCCAACCGTCAGGACGTTCCCAGCCACCTGCGTGATGCCAATCGCGATGGGGCGGCCTTCGGCGATGGGGCGGGCTATCGCTATCCCCATGCCTACGCGGAGCATTGGGTGGAGCAGCAATACCTTCCCTCCCTGTTGCAAGGGGAGGTGTTCTGGCAGCCAGGGCATCTGGGCTGGGAAGGTGAGCGGCGGGAGCGCATGGCGGAGCGCCGGGCCGCCCAGCTCGCCGCGGCCGCTGAGCTGGCGGTGGAGCAGCCGCTGCTCCTGAGCAGCGGACCGGACAGCCCTGCGGTGGATCGCTGGATCCAGCGTCAGCTCGGCCAGGAAGGGGAACGACTGAATCGACTGCGGCAGCGGCTTTGGCAGGGGGTTTCATGGCAACGGACCGATCGGGTGCTGCTTGTGGGCATGCGCTCACTGCTCTGGGCCATTGATCCTCTGGCGAAAGTTCCCGAAGGTGGTGTGACCCTACTGGCGGCATCGGAGGAGGATCGTCTCCGCCTCGAGGCCCAGCTCGACCTGCTCGATGCGGAACGTCGCCCCAAGGTGCTCGGCGGTGAGCATGAGGCCCTCAATGAGCTGCTGCCAGAGCACAACTTTGAATGGATCGGAGGCCGACTCGGCGCACTCGACCTGCAGCAACCGCACAGATCAGAGCTCTGGTCTTGCCTTGCTGATCGCTGCACAGCCAACACCAGGTTGCGGCTGCTGGTCAGCCGGCCTGAAGCAGGACCTGCCACGGCCTTGCTGCACACGCTCCGGCTGTCAGGCAAGAGCCAATCAACCAATCAGCCCGCGCTCAAAACACTGCTGGACGAAGAACAACGCTGGCTCAGTGGACTCAAGGGACCGGCCAAGCAGCTCAAAAAGCTGGGATGGCAACTGGACGAGGAGGACTGGAACGAAACGCTTGACCTCGGAGGCGGTGCAGCTCTGGAACAACGCTGGTTGGCGGAAGGTTCCGCCTATCGCCTGGCCATGCAGGCAGTCGACCAAACCGTGTTGGAAGAACTTCGTCCAATGCTGCGACAGAACAGTGAGCCAGGCCTGGCGCTGCCGATGCACCACCAACTGCTGACGGGCCGTTACCAGGCCACAAAAAAAAGCCCCGGTTGAACCAGGGCTTAATGAACAAAGAGCTCAGGGCCTGATCACCACAGGGGACGAGCAGGAGCAGGAGCGGGAGCAGAAACTGCAGGCTCAGGAAGAGCAGAGTTGGCCTGCACGCAAGCGGGCAGGAACACATACCAGGAGAGAAGGGAGGTGCACTGAGCGTCGCCTTCGCACTTGTCAGGAGCACAGACGTTCTGAGCACCGTCGTAGGTGTTGCAGGTGTCAGCCAGACGGAAGTCGACTGGGAGATAGCTCATGATTCCAGCAGAGGACAGCGAGCCGTCTACGGAGTCAAGGATGATGGCGGAACGAAGTGCAAAAACCGCGGTGCTCTTCATCTTCCAGTAAGGGAAGTAGGAGCGGGTCTGATCCTTGAGGAACTTGACACCGTCGGTGGAATAGAGGAAACGGGTAACGCCTACTACATCGACCGAATAGGTCTTGGACAGGCCTTCCTGAATTTCTTCAGCGGTCCAGCCGGAACCGTTAATACCGGCCATCAGTGCCCGGTCGGTGATTTCACCGGAGCTGAGGAAAGTTTTGAAAGCGCTGAAACTGGTGGACCAAACAGCACCACCAGTGTTCCAACGAACAGGAGTGGCAGCTTCAGCTGGAGCAGCCAGAGCAGCGAGAGAGGCACCAGCAAGGAAGCCGGCGGCGAGACGAGTGAACACGGACGACAAATGGGGACGTCATTCGAAAAATAGCCGTGAAAGGAAAATCCGCCAACAAAACGTTCAGGTTCAGGATTGTCTCCTCACTGATTCAAGTCTCAACTCTTCGTTTCCGGGATATCGATGCCGATCCAGGACGCCGGACAATCACTTGTGAAAGGTTGCAGAACCTGCTCGCGATGTCCTTTGCAATACCTGGTGGACAGACGGTTCTCGCGACGTTTCACAAGAGCCAGATATGCCGTATCGCCACGTCCTGGCTCGATCCAAAGCCTGGTTGAGCTGTCATCACTGCGGACCGTCGTTTTGGCCTTCTCCATGGGTGTCAGTCCCAGCTCGACAAGAGAACCGGCAAATGCCCCCCAGTAATGACGCGTCATCTGTCCACGCGTGAAGTCCTGCAGCAGAACCTCCGCCTCGCGTTGCTGATCGAGGCTGAACTCACGTTCACTGAGCTTCGACTCAAGAACTGTTTGATCAGCCGCAATAGCAAGGGTGGAGCTCCCGTCCAATCCGATCACTCGCCTTGGTCCCACTAGGCCGGAGGTCCCGATCAACATCAGTGCCAGAGCCGCGGCAGCGCTGCTCAAAGCCACTCCACCTGAACGGTCGCCCATCAACCTTCCAAATGACGCCTCAGAGTAGGCAGACCATGTGCTTCAGTCCGGCGGTTCCAGCGTTGTTGGCAATCGCCATCCACCAGTGACCAACAGTTAGATGCTGCAGCCGCACCTGCAGGCCATGGTCCTGATGTCTGGCATGAGCCTGCGATCCACTCCAGGACCACCGCGAAAGATCAATGGCAAGAGAACCTTCCTGCCATTTGATCGCCGCCTCTTTGGCGATCCACTGACGCAGAACCTCGCGCCGGAGAGCTGCCGTTGGCAGCCCGCACAAGGCGGCTCGGTCATCGGTGTGGAAAAAACGCTGAGCCAGGGCAGCAGCATTGAAAACTCGATCTGATCGCTCCAGATCAACGCCGATCGCTTGGCGAGACCAGCTCAGCAGCAAGGCATCACTGGTATGGCTGATGCTGACGTAACCCCAGCCAGGCTCCAGTTTTGGAGCCACCCCAGGGGGAGCCCTCAGGGGGATGCTTTGTGGCGACACCCCAAAACTATCCGCCAGGCAGGCACGCAGCCAGGAGCGGGAGCGGCGGAATTGTTCCGAGTGTTCTCCCGTCAAATCAGCGGCCCAATCAGACTCCTGCTGCGAAAGGCTGACGGGCATCTGCAGCCAACGTTCAGCCGTAACCAGCCAGAGGGCCGTTACGCTTCCGACACCAAGTTCCTGCTGGTTTCGTGGCTCTTCAGATCGGTGATCCCGCACCCGATTTCACACTCCCGGATCAGAACGGTGACCCCGTGAAGCTGTCCGAACTGAAAGGTCAGCGGGTCGTCCTCTACTTCTATCCGAAGGACGACACTCCCGGATGCACCAAAGAAGCCTGCAATTTCAGAGACCGTTGGTCGAGTTTTGAGGAGCATGGAATTCGCGTGCTGGGCATCAGCAAGGACAACGCCACCTCTCACGCCAAGTTCATCGGCAAGCACGAGCTTCCCTTCACCCTGCTCACAGACCTGGAGCCTTGCCCTGTCGCCGCCAGTTACGAGAGTTACGGCCTCAAGAAATTCATGGGGCGTGAATACATGGGAATGATGCGCCACACCTTCGTGATCGATGCCGAAGGAAAGCTGGAACGCACTTACTTCAAAGTGAAGGCCGCCACCATGGCCGACACCATCCTCAGCGATCTCGCTCTGGACTGATCGTTTCGATCCACGTCACCAACCCCTTCAGGACCAGATCGGGATCCGTTGTGACATCGGTTTCGATTGGGGAGCTGCCGGGGTCAAGCAGCTCCCGTTGGAGAGTCATGGAATCGCCACCACAGATCCAGAGACAGGCACCCGAGCGCTTCTGAGCGTCCCGCACCGCTCCAGCCATGGCCTGCAGAGCACCGCGCACCATGGCTGAAGCAGTACCCCGGGGGAAGCGATCACGGGGCTCATCCCCCAGATCTGGAAACACCTCTGGACAGACCAACGACTCGGTACCGACATCCATCGACCTCAGCTGCAACCGCAAGCCCGGACTCAGCTGTCCGCCGACAAAGGCCCCATCCGCATTGAGCAACGTGAGGCTCAGAACCGTTCCGGCATCGGCAAGCAGCAAGCCAGAGCTGAGATCCATGCCGGCCAGCTGACTGTTCTGCCAGGCGGCCCAGGCGCCAAGGACACGATCCACACCCAACCAGTCCGGACAGCCCGGCAGGGGAACATCTGCGCTCGTCAGTCGATCCCGATGCTCGAGGTCTGCATCAACGGGTATCGCTCCCACCGCCGCCCAGATCAATCCACGCTGGTGCTGTCCAGCGATCAGGCGAGCGCTGTCCGGGGGACCGTGATCAAATCTCCAGTGCTCTCCGTCCTGTTCGGCCCAGTGCCAGCGGCTGTTACCAATCAGCAGGCCACGGGAGACGGACGGCACCGTCAGATGCCGTCTCCCATCATTCCCTCAGCGGACGGCTGTGGAACATGAATTCCACACTCCTGTTTCAGACCGCCGAATCGGGTGTCGCGACCGCTCTGTCCGGCAGCATCCGGTCCACTGGAATGCCAATCGCCAACCGTTGAGTACCCCTGTTCAAACAAAGGATGCTGGGGAAGATCGTTCTCCTGCATGTAGTAGTAAACGTCTTTGTTGGTCCAATCCAGCAGGGGGTGCAGGGCCAGGCGACCCCGGATGGGATCAAGCCAGGTCATGGTCTGTCGGTGATCCGTCTGCTTCCGTCGCACCCCGCTGGCCCAGCAGTGAATGCCGAGGGATGAAAACGTTCGCTCGAGGGGATCGACTTTGCGAAGCCGGTGATAAAGCTCGAGGTCTGCCACATCACCCGTTTCCCAGAGACGTCCATGCAGGGCCTCCATCCGAGCCGGGGAGAGCTGAGCCTGGGCCACGACAAGGTTGATTCCCAAATGCTGCGTGAGCGTGTCGGCGTAGCGGTAGGTCTCGACGGGGAGATAGCCGGTATCCACCCAGATCACTGGGATCTGGCGTCCAGCGGGTTGTGAGCTGAGCATGTGCAGCAACACCGCCGACTGGATCCCGAAGCTGGTGGTGAGGGCAAATGTTTTGGGGTAGGTCTCCAGTGCCCAGGCCAGCCTCTTCTGGGACGACAGGCCAGCGAGTTCCGAACGAAACAGTGCCAGTTCCTTCGCTGCAGTCGCTGCCGTCTCACCGGAAACCGCTGTGCCCACCATGCCGTCAGACGTCTCCGTCATTCCATCATCTTCCCCTGTCACCGACCCTGAGACTCTGCCTATGGTTCCAGCAGATCGAGCGTCGCGGATGCTGCAGGAGCCGTTACCCACCAACAGTTGCTTGATCGTGGGTGGTGGATTCGGTGGACTGACGGCAGCGCTGTCACTTGCTGAACAACAACCCCGCAGGCCTGTCGTTCTGATTGAACCCAGGCAGCAGTTCCTCTTCCAGCCCCATCTCTACGAACTACTCAGCGAAGAGCTTCAGGCATGGGAAGTTGCTCCTGCCTACAGGGATCTGCTCAGCAATCGGGGCATCAGCTGGATTCAGGATCGGGTGGTGTCGATCAACTCGAGCGCGCAGACCGTCAGCACCGCAGCAGGACATAAGTTCCACTGGGAGCAGCTGCTGGTGGCCTCTGGATCCGGTCCGAATGATTTCGGCATCCCAGGAGTCAAAGACAACGCCCTCGGTTTTCAGAACCTTGATGACGTTCATCAGCTGAAGCGTCTGATTCGCGAACTCCGCCGGCAACGCCTCAACAATGCGTCTCTCGTCATTGTTGGAGCAGGTCCAACCGGCGTGGAACTGGCCTGCAAACTGGCTGATCTGCTGGAAGGCAGAGCCCGCCTGCATCTGATTGAACAGGGCGCAACAATCCTGCCGAACAGCCCGGCCTTCAATCGCGAGCGTGCGGCCGCGGCCCTGGAGCGTCGTGATGTGACGGTGCACCTGGAGACGGCGGTGACAGCCGTGACCCCAACCAGCATTGAGCTCAACAGCGGCAACCCGCTCGCTCATCACGGCCTGATTTGGACCGCAGGCAGCCGTCCGAATCTTCCCGACATCTCGCCAGCTCCTGCGATGGCCAGAGGACGGTTGGCGATCGATGCTCAGCTGCGCCTGGTGGATCAACCATCGGTGTTCGCCATTGGTGATGTGTCCTGCTGCGAAAGCGAACCATGGCCGAGCACAGCCCAGGTGGCGATGCAACAGGGGGTGGCCGTTGCCCGATCAATCCAACAGCAACAGCTGGATGAGCACCCCACAGCCTTCCGCTTTGAAGACCGTGGAGAAATGCTGAGCCTTGGCATTGGTGACGCCACACTCACCGGCATGGGCATCACCCTTGCAGGGCCACTGGCCTTCGGAATTCGCCGAGCGACCTACCTCACAAGGCTGCCAGGACTGTCACTGGGACTGCGTGCTGCAGGCGCCTGGCTGCTGGGTCGTTGAAACAGGCTCAGCTCGCCGGCCGCACCCGAGGACTTCGCCCCAAGCAACATCGCCAGCTGGATCGGCTGAGCCATCGGCGTCATCCCGAAAGCGTCGGGGCTGATCTGCTCACCCTCGAACGGCTGGCTGATCTGGCAAAGGAGCTGGAACAACCGCTGCATCTCGTTCTGGATGGACGCGGGCTTTGTCGACTGCTCTGGGTTGGACCACTGTCCAGCTCCGAATCCCTGCTGCAGCATCTGCCGGAAGCCCCACGTCGCCAGGCAGGTGGCTGGAGGCTGGTGAGCTGTTGCCATCAGCAGCAAAGCCTGCAACCCAACGCAAAAGACGCCGTGGTGGCTCTCGACCTCGCACCGCGGAGCTGGCTTTGGTTCAGTGATCGCCCGGCACCGGATGGTCAGCGTCCTGCGGCGCTGCTGCAACCGGAGCCGGCAGAGTCCTGCGGCTGGTGCGAACTCGGTCGCGGCGACCTGCGCCAGCTCTGCCAGGGAGAGCTCGATCCCGGTGTCAGCGCAGCGGCGCCACACCAGGCTGTGACCGACGGCACGGAACGGGTCCTGCTGCTGACTCTGACAACGCGCGACAAGACCCGTAGCGAACGCGACCTTTCGGAACTGGAGGGACTGGTGCGCAGCGCTGGCGCCAGACCTGTCGCGGTGATCCGTCAGCGGCCTGGACAGACCAACGCCCAGACGGTCTGGGGGACAGGGAAGCTGCAGGAAGCGGCTCTGGAGGTACGGCGCAGCCAGGCCTCGCTTGTGATCACCGACCGGGAGCTCACCCCGGTTCAGTCAAGAACCCTGGAACGGCTGCTGGACTGCCCCGTGATGGACCGCAGCGAGCTGATCCTCGACATTTTCGCCCAGCGAGCTGGCAGCGCCTCAGGACGGCTGCAGGTGGAACTGGCGCAACTGCGCTATCGCTTGCCGAGGCTGCTGGGCCGCGGCCGCAGTCTCTCCAGACAAGGCGGCGGCATCGGCACCCGGGGACCTGGTGAAACCCAGCTGGAAAAAGATCGACGTGCCATCTCCCGCCGGATCGAACGATTGCTGCGCGATCTCCGGCAGCTCAGAGAACACCGCAGCCGCTTGAGAGAACAACGCCGGGCTTTGCCCAGGGTGGCCCTGGTCGGATACACCAATGCCGGCAAATCAAGCCTGCTGAATGCTCTGTGCTGTCGGCGGGAGAACCACCGGGTTCTGGCGGAAAACAAGCTATTCGCCACTCTGGATCCCACCACACGGCGACTGGAACTGCCCTGCAGTGGAGCGGCTCCCAACACACTCCTGCTCACCGACACGGTGGGCTTCATCCGAGATCTGCCGGAACCTCTGGTCGAAGCCTTCGGGGCCACTCTGGAGGAAACACTCGATGCGGACATCCTCCTCCTTGTGGTCGACCTTGCCGACCCGGACTGGGCACACCAGCTGAACACCGTGCATGGATTGCTCGACTCACTCGGCAGTCGGAGCTTCCGCCAGGTGATCGCCAATCAGATCGATCGCTGTTCCCTGGATGCCATCGATTCCATTCGTGGTCAGGAGCCCAGCTGCCTGTTCCTTTCAGCTCTGCGTGGAGATGGCCTGCTTGGACTGCAGCAGTGGCTGCATGAGCAGTTTTTTGATCCGGGGGCAGAATCAGGCGTAACAGCCGATCGGCTCACCTAAGGAATGGCCCAGCTGATCAGCACGCTCCAGGACCCCCAGGCCCTGATCAGCCTGGCCGTGCTTGTTCTGGCAGTGGTGCTGTTCATTTCAGGAGCCTTGGCTCCTGAACTCACGGGTCTGCTGAGCGTCGGCCTGCTCATGGCCACAGGTGTTCTGGGCCCGAAGGAGGCACTGGCCGGATTCGGCAGCCCAGCACTGATCACCTTGCTGGGTCTGTTCCCGGTTTCAGCAGCCCTGTTCAAGAGCGGCGCCCTCGATCGTTTGCGGGCACTGATCGCCTCGGAGCGAATAAGGACCCCCCGCCGCCTGATCGCCCTGATGGCGTTCGTGATCGCTCCCGTTTCAGGCGTTGTCCCGAACACTCCGGTGGTGGCATCCCTGCTGCCGGTGGTTGAGAACTGGTGCCATCGCCGCGGCCTCTCCCCATCCAGGGTGTTGCTGCCGCTCTCCTTTTCAACGGTCCTGGGGGGAACCCTCACCCTGCTCGGCAGCTCAGTGAACCTGTTGGTGAGCGACATCAGCCAACAGCTGGGCTATGGATCTCTGGAGCTGTTCAGCTTCACCCTGATCAGCCTACCGGTATGGCTGACGGGGGCTGTGTATCTGGTGCTGGCACCCAGGGTGCTGCTGCCGGATCGTGGCAGCGACGGAGATGACCTGGCCGTGAGCCCCGAACGGAGCAGTTACTGCACGGAAGTGACCATTCCCGTGGATTCGGAACTGGTGGGTAGCTCGCTGCACAACAGCCGACTGCAGCGACGCTTCGATGTGGATGTCCTGGAGCTGCAACGCAGCGGAGAACGGCTGCTCCCCCCTCTCGCCGACCGCCGTCTGCAAGCCGGCGACCATCTGCTCCTGCGGGTGACCCGACAGGATCTGCTGCGGCTGCAGCAGGACCACACCGTCCAGCTCACAACCCAGAAGCAGGACGTCGAAGCCAGTCTTGATGGAGCCAGCAGCGGTCAGAAAACCGTTGAGGTTCTGTTGCCGGCTGGGTCAACCCTGGCGGGAGCCAGCCTGCGGGAGCTGCGCTTTCGACAACGGCACAACGCGACGGTGCTGGCGCTGAGACGCGGGCAGGAGACCGTGCAGGAACGACTGGGGCAGGTGGTTCTTCGCGAAGGGGACGTGTTGCTTCTGCAGGCCCCTCTGGATTCGATCCGAGGCCTGCAAGCCAGCAACGATCTGCTTGTGCTGGATCGGCTGGAGGATGACCTGCCGACGGTCCGACGCAAACCTGTTGCCGTCTCGATCGCCATCGGCATGCTGCTGCTACCAACCCTGACGCCCGTCCCGCTGGTGGCGTCGGTGCTGCTGGCAACGGTTGCAGTGGTGGCGAGCGGCTGCCTGCGACTGGGCGAGCTGCAGAGGGCAATTCGCCTGGATGTGATTCTGCTGCTGGGATCCCTGACCAGCTTCAGCGTCGCCCTCCAGAAAACAGGGCTTGCGGATGCCCTCGCCACAGGCCTGGAGCAATGGCTGATGGGCTGGCCCAGCTATGGGTCGCTGATGGTGCTGTTCATCGGCACCACCTTGCTGACGCAGGTGATGAGCAATGCGGCCTCCGTGGCTCTGCTGGCACCGGTGGCGGTTCAGCTGGCACCAAGCCTGTCTCTGCCACCCACCGCCATGCTGATCACAGTGTTGTTCGGCGCCAGCCAGTCGTTCCTCACCCCCGTCGGCTACCAAACCAACCTGATGGTGTTCGGCCCTGGCCGCTACAGGTTCCTTGATGTCACCCGTTACGGCAGCGGACTCACGCTGATCATGACCCTGCTGGTCCCGGCGCTGGTCCTCTGGCGTTACGGACCAACCTGATCAACACTGGTTCCTCTCGTGATGATCTATCCCTGACCCACGTGCCCCTCCGTAAGGTCCTCACACGCAGCCAGGCTTGGCAACGGCGACTAACGGTGCCGCAGTTCACCGTGGTCACGGGACTGCTGGTGATCCTGCTCGGCACACTGCTGCTCGCGACACCGCTTTGTTCAGGCGCTCAGGTCGGTCTCTGGGAGGCCCTGTTTACAGCCACATCCGCGATCACGGTCACCGGACTGTCGATCATCGATGTGGGCACTGATCTCACCGGCTTCGGCCAGGGGGTGCTCGCCGTGATGATCCTCGCTGGAGGGCTGGGATTGATGGCGATCACAACGTTTCTGCAGGGATTCGTGGTGAAGGGGACAGGTCTGCGACGGCGTCTAGACCGCGGCAAGGCTCTTGATGAATTCGGCGTCGGCGGCGTCGGCAGAACCTTCCGCGGCATCGCCCTCACGGCTGCCGTTCTGATCCTCATCGGCGCCACGCTTCTTTACGGCTTCGGTTTCAGCGATATCCCCGATCGTGGCGAACGACTCTGGGCCGCCCTCTTCCACAGCATCTCTGCCTACAACAACGCCGGCTTCGGACTCTGGAGCGACAGCCTCGAGCGCTACCGCAGCAACGGCTTGGTGAATCTGGTGATCATGCTGCTGATCGTGATGGGCGGTCTTGGCTGGCGGGTGACCAGCGACATGGCCGGCCAGCTGCTGAGCCGACGACGACGACGGCTCAGCCTCCACACCCGTCTCGTCCTGAGAACGTCGATTCTGCTGGTGCTGATCGGAGCCATTGGACTGATGCTGACGGAATGGCTCAACAGCGGGCAGAATTTTCTGACATTGCCCTGGTCGGAACGATGGCTTGCGGCGCTGTTCCAGTCGGTCACAGCCCGCACCGCGGGCTTCAACACCGTGCCGATCTCCGTTGAGACCATCACCGAATCAGGCACGTTGCTGGTCATGACCCTGATGTTCATCGGCGCCAGTCCAGGCGGAACTGGCGGTGGCATCAAAACCACCGTGGTTGCTGCCCTTATGGCCGCAACGCGCTCCACCCTGCGCGGCCGCGATGCCGTTGTGATCCGCAACCGTGAAATCTCAGAAAAAGTGGTCCTGAGGGCCGTCGGCATCACGGTGTCCTCCCTGCTGTTCGTGTTGGTGATGACCCTTCTCGTCAGCTTCGCCAGCAACTTCAACGGCCGGGATGACTTCACCTTCCTGGCGATGCTGTTCACCTGTATCTCCGCCTTTGCCACGGTTGGGCTGGACATGGGTGTGACCAGCGAACTGAGCCATTTCGGCCAGGGGGTTCTGCTGGTGGGAATGTTTGTCGGACGTCTGGGGATCTGGTTGCTGCTGAGTGCGGTCTGGGACGCGATGAGCCAGGAGCAAAATCATCTCCATCGTCAGAATCGAATCGGTTACCCACACGAAGATCTGTATGTCTGATCAGGCACTCAAGGGGCACCCGCGATGAGGGATTGGTGGAACTGGAGCCCACTGCAGGGCAGTGAGCGACTTGGGTTCGCTGTGATTGGCGTGGGCCGCTTCGGTATCGCCGTCTGCCGGGAACTGATGCAGAACGGAGCGGAGGTGCTGGCGGTGGATCGCTCATCACGGGCCGTTGATGAACTGCGGCAACTGGAACCCGCCATTGAGGCAAGGGTGGTGGATTGCACGGATGAGGAATCGCTGCGCGAGGCCGGCGTGCTCGAGATGGGAACGGTCGTGGTGGCGATGAGCGAACCGATTGAGGCGAGCATCACCGCCACCCTCATCGCCAAAGACAGCGATGGCAGCCGGGTGCAGCAGGTGATCGCAAGGGCCACCAGCGATCTGCACGAAAAAATGCTGAAGCGAGTCGGCGCTGACCGCGTCATCTTTCCCTCCCGCATGCAGGGCGAACGATTGGGGCGGGAATTGATCCGGCCCAACCTGATGGAGCGCCTCAAGCTGGACGAGACCCATGGCATCGAGGAGATCAAGGTGCCGGAACTCTTTGTTGGCCAGTCACTCCGGGATCTCAATCTGCGCAAGAACTTCCGCGTGAATGTTCTGGCCGCGGGCCCGCAGCGCAGCCTCACGGTCAATCCACCCGCATCGCACGTGCTGGAGCAGGGGCATCTGCTCGTGGTGATGGGGCTGATGGAGGACCTGCAGAAACTTCCAAGGACCTGAGCTGATGCGCTGCCTCGGGCTGATGAGCGGCACGAGCGCCGATGGCGTGGACGCGGTTCTGGCTGAGTTCCGGGGGTCCAGCCATCAGCCCCGCTGGAGCTTGCTGCAGCATCACTTCGTCCCTTACCCAGCCACGCTTCAAGACGGGATCGTGCGCGCCGGTCAGGGAGATCCAATGCCGGCTGAAGCCTGGCTGGACCTGGCAGAAAGCCTCACCGAAGTGCAGGCCCTCGCAGCCAAGGCCTGCGATCCGAAAGACAGCGCAGCTCTGGTGGGATGCCATGGGCAGACCGTGTGGCACCGACCACCCAGCCAACAGCGCCGCGGCGCCAGCTGGCAGCTGTTGCAAGCTCCGCTGCTGGCTCGCCTTCTGAACCGCCCAGTAGTGCATGACTTCCGGGCCGCAGACCTGGCTCTGGGCGGCCAGGGGGCTCCCCTGGTTCCGCGAGCCGATGCCGCCCTGCTCGGTGGGATCGAGGGCTGGCGAGCTCTGCTGAATCTTGGCGGCATCGCCAACATCACCCTGATTCCGCCAAGAGGGGGGCCGGATTGTGATGCCCCCGTTCGGGGCTGGGACTGCGGCCCTGCCAACAGCCTGATCGATCTCGCGGTCAAACGATTCAGCCAAGGACGTCTTGGGTTTGATCAGGACGGTGCCATGGCTGCAGAGGGGCTCTGCCATGAGGAGACCGTTCAGGCCTGGCTGCAGCATCCCTATCTGCAGGCCGCACCTCCCAAATCAACGGGCCGGGAGCTGTTCGGCGGGCATGACCTGGACCAACGCCTGAGGCAGCTGGGCGGGCAGTCAGACACTGATGTGATCGCGACGCTCACCGGCTTCACAGCCGCCCTTGTGGCGCAGGATCTGGAGCATCTTCAGGCAAGGGAAGGAATCAGCCCCCTTGAGCTGGTGGTCGCTGGAGGCGGACGACGCAACCCGACGTTGATGAAGGAACTGCGGCATCGTTGCCTGGGGCTGCAGCTGCGCAGCAGCGATGAACTTGGACTGGCAGCGGAAGCCAGGGAAGCACTTGTGTTTGCCCTGCTGGCCTGGTGGCACCTGCGACGGCATCCCGCCAATGCTCCAGCCATCACCGGCGCGCAGCGGGAGACCGTTCTGGGGGTCCTGGTGAGACCGGACTGAATCAGCGCGGGCGCTGCAAGCGCAATCGGCGGGGCGCTCCACGCAGGCGACGCGGCTGCTGGGCTTCCAAAGCAGAACGGAAGCGCTCCTCCTGAGACACCACCGGTTTGGACACGGACTGAGCCTGCTCCTGGCGCTGCACTCCCTGCTGGATCAGCACGCGCGCCATGTTGCTGACCGTCCTGGACTCCTGCTCGGCCAGCCACGTCAGACGCTCACAAAGATCCTCAGGCAGAACCACCTGGATCCGGGGGGATTTGGGCTTCCCGCTGGAGGAGGTCTGACGCGTGGGCACGCCCGGTAGCCAAAAGGGTCTTTGTTAGTGAGAAGTGTACAGAGGTGGTCAAGGGTAGTATCCATGACTATGCTGTCAGCACTGAATCGATGGCGCGACATCCCGGAGAGCCGATCCGAACGGACGCTCCCTCACGCCATGCCTCCCCGGAGTGCCTCATGACCCCATCCGCCTCCTCGTCAACACGTCGCAGCCAATCCACAAAAAACCGCTCGACAAACAGCGGTTCATCAAAGAGCCGTTCATCGAACAGCCGTTCATCGAACAGCCGCTCATCAAGCAGCCGGAGGCGGCGCAGCTCGGAGACCAGCGACGTTCTGGTGTCGGCGGTCATCAGCACCTACCTGCTGACCCATCTCCACCATGTGTTGCAGCGCGCCGAGTACGGCGCCGCCCAGGAAGGGCGCTCAGGCCAGGCCTCGAACTTTGCAGAGCTCCGCAAAGTTCTCTGTATGGACGCGCGCAGCATGGAAGACGCTTCGGCGCTCGGGCAGCTCGACGAGGAGATCGATCAGGCCGCCTGATGCCAGTCGGGTCCTTCATGAATACGGTTTTCACAGAGGCCAGACCGTGATGTCCAGCAACGCCGCCGAGCTTTACGAGCGGATCAAAAGCAATCCCGAACAAACCCAGGCCCTGTTTCGTCAGGCTCTGCAGGATCCGGCGGGCGCCATGCTGTCGATCTGCAGCCTTGGCAATGAACTGGGTTTACCTGTCACAGCGGATGAGGTCAAAGCCCATCTGGCGAGCGTTGATGATGCCGACACCAGCCGCTGGGTGGTCAAAGCACGTGGGGGACTCTGAGATCTGGCGTCGTGCGAATCGACTGGTCTCCTGAAGGGTCGCGTCGCTCATAACCACCACCTCCAGCCCAGCTGAAAAAAAGCCAGTAGCTGACGAGCGCCAGACCAGCAGCCACAACAACCGCTGCCAGCTGCTCAAGTTTCAGCATGGCGTGGACGTCTCAGGATGTGGGTCCAGTTTGCAGGGCAAACAACAAGACTGAGCCCGAGAGGGGATGATGGACGGCCATGAGCCCTTCCGGTGCTTCGACTCGAGCGCGTCAGCAAGATCTATCCAACCGGTGAGGTGCTGCGTGATGTCACCTGGGAGGTCAAATCCGGAGACCGCATCGGCCTCGTTGGCGTCAATGGCGCCGGGAAATCCACGCAGTTACGCCTGATCGCAGGCCATGAGGAGCCCAGCAGCGGACAGGTGGTCCGCCAGGGAGATCCACGCATCGCTTACCTGCAGCAGGAATTCGATGTGGACCTCGATCGCACGGTGCGGCAGGAACTGTTCCAAGCCTTTGGCGAGGCCGCTGAGGTACTGAATCGCCAGAGGCAGGTTGAGGAGGCCATGGCTGGCGAGCGGGCCGCAGACGATCCCGATCACCTCGATGCCTTGATCCACGAACTGGGACAACTGCAGAACCGCTTCGAATCGCTGCATGGCTACGAGCTCGAGGCACGCATCGACAAGCTTCTGCCGACCATCGGATTCACGCCAGAGGCCGCTGAAAGGCCTGTTCGCGACTATTCCGGGGGCTGGCAGATGCGGATCGCCCTGGGCAAGATCCTGCTTCAGGATCCCGATCTGCTGCTGCTGGACGAGCCCACAAACCATCTGGACGTGGAAACGATCCAATGGCTTGAGGGGTATCTGCTGGAGCAGAGCGCTGCCCTGGTGGTGATCAGCCACGACCGGGCCTTCCTTGATCGGGTTTGCAATCAGATCGTGTCCACCGAACGGGGCATCTCACGCAGTTATCTGGGCAATTACACAGTTCATCTGGAACAAAAGGCCCTGGAGAGGGAAGCCACCCAGGCGGCCTTCGATCGCCAGCAGAAGGAAATCGCCAGCCAGCAGGCTTACATCGATCGCTTCCGAGCCAGCGCCACCCGCAGCACCCAGGCCAAGAGCCGGGAAAAACTGTTGGACAAGGTTGAACGCATTGATGCCCCGGTCGAAACCGTCTCCGGACCGAGCTTCCGCTTTCCGGAAGCCCCTCGCTCTGGTGCCCAGGTGGCCTTAATCGAGAACCTCACCCACAGCTACGGCGAGAAAATTCTGTTTCTGGACGTAGCCCTCGAGGTGGAGCGGGGAGACCGGATCGCCTTCGTTGGTCCGAACGGAGCCGGCAAATCGACCCTGCTGCGGCTGGTGATGGACCTGGAAAAGCCTGATGAAGGCTTTGCCCGGCTTGGTGAGCACAACGTGGTGGCCCGTTATTTCGAGCAGAACCAGGCGGAAGCGCTGGACCTCGACAAAACCGTGATCGACATGATGTTTGAAGCGGTTCCGGACTGGACTCAGACCCAGGTGCGCTCGCTGTTGGGGAGCTTCTGCTTCAGCAACGACTCGGTGTTCAAGCAGGTGGGACAGCTGAGCGGCGGAGAGAAAGCTCGGCTTGCTCTCGCCCTGATGCTGCTCAGCCCCTGCAATCTGCTGGTGCTGGACGAACCCACAAACCACCTCGACATCCCTGCCAAACAAATGCTGGAGGAAGCGCTTCAGGCGTATGAGGGGGCCGCTTTGTTGGTGTCCCACGACCGATATTTCATCTCCAGAGTGGCCAACCGGATCGTTGAACTGCGCGATGGAGAGCTCGTGCTCTACCGGGGCGGATACGACTACTACCTCGAGAAGAAAGAGGAGGAAAGGCTGGCTGCCGATGAACAACGCCTGGCCAACGAACGCGAAGAGAAGCGAAAAGCGAATCGCGCCAAGCAGAGAGACCGGAAAGACCGCCGCAAAAAGGCGGCATGACTGGCGTCTGACGACCTGGCAGGGGAAAACTTCACAGCAAATTAGGCAGGAAAACTCAATTTCCTTTACCCGTTTGTTTGGTGTGCATAGGCTGACAAAACCAATCCCTAGACATGATGAGCAAGGCGCATCGCTCAGGTTCAGGACAAGGTCCGAGGGGCCTGTCAGATCAGCACGACCAGACCTGGGATGCCGTGGAGACCTACTTCGAATGCATCACCACCTGCTCCCTGAACGATGGTGATTGCATCACACGCTGTGTGGAGCAGCTGAGGGATTCCGAAGCCTGATCGTGTTCAGGGACGACTAAGGGAGCTCATATCCACTGGCGTCAGGCTCACATCCAGAGTTGAGCCACCGCGTCGGACTGTGACGATGAGCGCATCACCGATACCACGCCGCTCAATCGCGCTCACCACAGCTGCGGGATCAGCCATCGAGGTGCCATCGATCGCCACAATCACGTCCTCTTCACGCAAGCCGGCAAGAGCAGCCGGTCCACCAGGCTGAACCGAGCGGATCACCGCACCGGGTGGGATAGCAGCACCAGGCGTGGATGCGGGGACAGGCGAGAGACCGATGCCAATCATCGGATGACGGGCTCGTCCTGTTTCAACCAACTGCTTGGCGATCGCGCGTGCCCGGTTGATCGGAATGGCAAAGCCAAGGCCTGCCCCAGGCCCGGTGCGAACCAGGGTATTGATCCCGATCACCTCGCCATCGGCGTTGAGCAACGGACCTCCTGAATTACCAGGGTTGATCGCTGCATCGGTCTGAATAAGATCAAGACGCTTCCCGGAAATCCCCAGCTGCGACACATTGCGGTTGAGATTGCTGACAATCCCGAGGGTGACAGTGTTTTCAAGGCCGAACGGGTTGCCGACGGCAATGGCCCAGTCGCCCACCTGCAGACGATCGGAATTGCCAAGACTGGCCGTTGGCCAGGGCCCTTTGCCTTCAAGGCGCACGACAGCCAGGTCCGTGAGGGTGTCCTTGCCGACCACCCTTCCAGGGACCCGTCGCCCGTCAGCCAGACCCACCATGAGCTGATCGGCGTTGTCCACCACGTGGGCATTGGTCAGCAGCAAGCCCTGCGAATCGAAGAGAACGCCACTGCCCTGGCCTCGCTGCACCTGGGACGACGGCGCCCTTTCTCCCTTGAGACCGAAAAACTGGCGAAACATTGGATCCTGCAGCAGGGCAGGGGGAAGCCCGTAAACAGAGCTTGTTGGCATGCTGCGCGTGGTCTCAAGGGTCACCACAGCTGGACCGCTGCGCTGGACCGCCGCGGCCACAAAGGACTGCCGCGACAACGCGGCGGTTGCTGGACGGGCGATGGCAGTCCGCAGCGGAGGCAACAGCTGAACCGAGGCACCACCCGCTGCCAGAAGACCAGCAGCAAGACAGCCGCGCAGGAGATTTCGGCGCAAAAAACGGCGGTTGAGAGGCATCGGCATTCGGACGTGTTGATCGGACGCTACGCAGACCGGAACAGGGAAAAAAGACGGAGAACCGTCAAATCTGTGACCGTGTGCAACCGGGGCCGGGCTTTGGCGATGATGGTGGTGTCGGACGAAGGGCCGCCCGCCATGCTCAGCTCTCTGTTTCCCCTGCTCTATGGAGCGGTTTTCGTTGCCCTGCTCTGGCAGGCATTCCGCGTGATGAGCAAAGGGTTCCGAGCCGCTAGCGCACCACTAGATGGACCGCCTTCCTCAACGGGGGGAGACCGCACTGGCCAGGTCACCGTGCATCCGGAACTCCTTGATCAAGACGGTCGCATCACGGAAGAGGATCTGCTCACGGTCCGCTTCAGCAGCGATGACGACTCGGCTGGACCAGGCTCGGGACCGGGCGCCGAATAAATTAGGGAGTCGGTGCCTAGAAAAGCACCATCCCGGAACTGTTGAGAGGCCCCACCGAGTGGATCAGAGAACACGCATCGTCGCAGCGGTGATCAAGAGCCTGAAACTCCCGCCCCGCTTCCGGTTGCGGCTGCTCAAGGAGGATCCTGTACGGCTGGAACTGAGCCTCACGCCGGCCTACGGCAAAGACCCAATCCAGGTGGGCCTCGTGGAATCGTTGGATCTGGTGGCGCGCCGTGATCGCGAAGGTCGCATCCCTCGCGATCTGCAAGGCACTTGGGACTGGACCGTGCGCCATGGACAGGTCAACACCGGAGGCTGGAATCCCTACCTGAAGGAAGCCCTGCAAACCATGTTCGAAACAGGATTGCCAGCGATCGTGTTCGAAGAGCTCACCGGCGAGGAGTACCACCCGGTGGATGGCACCCGCCACGTGCGCTGAAGCATGTGAAGGCGTGCAAACCACTACAGCGCCGACCGAGATTCGCGATCTAAAACGGAGTGATTGCGGCCTTTAAGAAAGTCTTCATGGCCAACCTCTCGTTCACTCCCGGTCCGCTGATCTCACTGCTGACAGCCTTCGGCGCGATCAGCAGTTTGCTGTTACTTGGCGTGCTCAACCTCGTTCACTGATCAGATCCTCTGAAACAAGATCACTGCTGTAGCGAGTCGGCTTGACGGCCTTTCCGATCGAATCGCTGTTGCCACATCTCTGTGAGCAGCTCAGGCCCGGCAGCACCGTGTTGTTGCAGGCTCCGCCCGGCGCAGGAAAAACCACCCGTGTGCCGCTGGCTCTGCTGGGGGCGCTCGGTCCGATGGGCAAAGCCGCACCGATCCAAGGAGACATCTGGATGGTGGAGCCCAGGAGACTGGCCGTTCGGGCTGCTGCTGAACGCCTGGCGGACAGCCTGAATGAACCGGTGGGACATCGGATCGGCTTCGCGATCCGCGGGGAACGCCGTCGCTCGGCGCAAACCCGCATCGAAGTGCTGACCGATGGCCTGTTCCTCAGGCGCCTGCAGGCCGATCCGGCTCTGGAAGGCGTTCAGTGCGTGCTGTTCGATGAATTCCACGAACGTCGACGCGACGCCGACCTGGGGCTGGTGTTGCTCCGTGAGGCGCGACCGTTGCTGCGACCGGACCTCGCCGTGATGCTGATGTCCGCCACGCTTGATCTGTCGGACCTCAGACAACGTCTGCCAGAGGCCTCCGTTCTTGAAAGTGAGGGTCGCTGTTTCCCCGTGAAAACGGTGCACCAGCCCCCCCGCCTGCAGGAGTCACTGCCCCGGCAGGTGCTGCGAGCGATCGAAAGCCATGCTCTCTCGCTGCCCGACGGAAGCGGCGTGCTGGTGTTTCTACCTGGAATGGCAGAGATCCATCGGTGCCGCGATCTGCTGCAGCGAACGGACAGCCTTGTGGATTGGAGTGTGGTGTGTCTGCACGGCCAGCTGCCTCTGGAGGAACAGTGCAGGGCCCTGCAGGGCTGTGATCGCCACCACTGCGGGCAACTCATCCTGGCCAGTGCCATCGCCGAAAGTTCAATCACCCTCAGCGGGGTACGGCTCGTGATCGACAGCGGTCTCAGTCGACAACTGCGCTACGACCCAAGCAGCGGAATGGAGGGCCTCGAGACCGTCCCGGCCAGCCTCGCCAGCGCGGATCAGCGTCGCGGACGCGCAGGCCGTCAGGGTCCTGGACGCTGCATTCGCCTGTGGTCGCCGGCCAACCAACAGCGGCGGCCACAGTTCAGCCCCCCGGAGCTCGGGCTGGCCGATCCCCAACCGGTTGTTCTGGAACTGGCGACATGGGGGTGCGGCCTTGGAGACGATCTGCCCTGGCTGGATCCGCCTCCGCGGCCTGCTCTGATCAACGGCCGCGATCAACTGATCGCGCTGAAGGCACTGGAGCCTGATGGCAGGCTCAATGCACGTGGTCAGATGCTGGGACGGCTCGGGGTTCACCCCCGACTGGCGTTGCTGATGCTGGAGGCACGACGCTGCGGAATGCCAGAACTGGGCTGCGATCTCGCCGCCATCCTCAGCGAGCGGGACCCACTGCCCTGGCGTGATGTCGGCTGCGACCTCGCAGCCCGTCTTGAGGCCATGCGTCAGCAGAAGCAGTTGGCTGCTCTCCGGCTGCTCAGCCGGCAACTGCATCGACAACTGGACAAGCTGCCCCAAGAGCGCGACGACCGCCAGCCCGAGATCTCCGCAGCTGAACTCATCCTCAAGGCATTCCCTGAATGGCTGGCATTAAAACGATCGGACCGACCTGGACGCTTCCAACTCCGCCAAGGACGCGGTGCCCGTCTTGACGAACAGGACCCGCTGATCAATGCCGAGGCCCTGGCGGTGGCACGCCTGGACCTGGGACAGC
The DNA here is from genome assembly GCF_000515235.1 of Synechococcus sp. CC9616. Lineage (NCBI taxonomy): Bacteria > Bacillati > Cyanobacteriota > Cyanophyceae > Synechococcales > Synechococcaceae > Synechococcus > Synechococcus sp. CC9616. The sequence continues at coordinate 1,640,796 of NZ_KI911558.1, forward strand.
GCGACACCAGGATTCAACTGGCACTCCCTCTCAGCCGCAGCACTGTTGATCGATTGGCGGACGAGGAGGGGAGCTGGGAAGACCTTCTCAGCTGGGACGAGCAGTGCCAGCGAATCCGCTCAGAGCGGACACTGAACCTCGGCGCCCTGACGCTGCGCCGTGCACCCCAGCCAGCACCAGACGGGCAGGAGTGCCGCGATCTGATCATCGAACGCCTGCAACGGGGCGGCACGCTGGAGGTGCTGAGCTGGTCCCCAGCGGCAGTGCAGCTACGCAGACGCCTGGATCTTGCTTATCGACAGTTGGGATCACCCTGGCAACCGAAGGATCCCGACGTCTTGCTGGCCACGCTGTCCAGTTGGCTCGGGGATGCCCTTGAGGGTTGTCAAAGCTGGAACAATCTCGATGCCACCGCTTTGGAACATGCTCTCTGGGGGTCGCTGGATTGGTCGCAACGGGAGGAATTGGAGCGACTGCTTCCCACGCGCCTGTTGATTCCAAGCGGTCGATCCGCGCAACTGACCTACGAAGAGGATGGGCAGATCGTGCTGGCCGTGAAATTGCAGGAAATGTTTGGCTGTGAAACGGGCCCGACCGTTCTGCTGGGACAGCTGCCAGTGACCGTGGAACTGCTCTCCCCTGCAGGACGCCCCCTACAGAGAACGTGTGATCTATCGGGTTTCTGGCATGGCAGTTACGCCAGTGTTCGCAAGGAGATGCGAGGGAGATATCCAAAACATCCATGGCCGGAGCAGCCCTGGGCAGCCCAGGCAACGGCGGGCACGAAGCGGCAGAGTGGACGCATGAAAGCCTGATTCGCGGATCACTAATTCGGGTATCCGCAATCACTGGCAACAAATCTCCAACCTTTGTTACATTTGCCTCAACCCAACGGTTCTTCAACCCATGTCCGACAACACTCAGGCCCGCTTCGGTTTCGTGAACTTCGCAGAGACCTGGAACGGCCGCCTCGCCATGCTCGGTTTCGTGATCGGCCTCGGCACTGAACTGCTCACCGGCCAGGGAATCCTGTCCCAGGTTGGCCTCGGCTGATCAGCTTCTGGTCCGACAGAAGTCTGTTTCATTCAAAACAGCACAAGACCTCATCGGATTTTCGGTGAGGTTTTTTTGTGGCGAATTCCCCAACCGAATCCCACCAACGATGCTTCAAAGTGGTGGGTGGCACCTCAAGGATGAGCTTGGCACCGCTTTACGTTCAGAACCGACGCGATGGATCCAGGCTGCTGAGCAGTGCGCTTGTGATCTTCTGCGTCGCCCTGACCCAAAGCCACCGATCCTGGGGGGGAGCATTGGCTGTGATCAGCGGTTTGGTCTGTCTTTACTGGGGCTTCGCATACCGTCGCCTTGATCGCTGACCCAATCCCGACCTATTCAGTCTGCGAGCTGAACTCGGCCATTGGCAGCCTGCTGGAACGGGGTTTTGCACCGCGCTTCCTGGTTGAGTGCAGTGTCTCAAAACCCCAGTTGAAGAAAGGCCATCTCTGGCTCACCCTCACCGATGGTGACGCCACGATTTCAGGGGTTGTCTGGGCATCAAAGCTGAAACAACTGAACTATCGCCCCGTGGATGGTGATGGGGTGATTGTTGTCGGAAAACTGAATTTCTGGACCGCTCGGGCCAGTCTCAACGTGCAAGTGCTGGACATCCGTCCCAGCCTCACAACGGTGTTGCGGCAGTTTGAAACCGTTCGAGCACGCCTGCTGGACGCCGGCCTGCTTGATGCAGACCGAAAACAGCCACTGCCGCAGCAACCCAGAACCGTGGCAATCCTCACCAGCGTGCCGAGCTCTGCGCTGGCGGACATGCTGCGCACAGCGCGGGAACGCTGGCCGATGACGACACTGATCGTCGTGCCGATCCCGGTTCAGGGACCCGTGGCAGACCAGATCCGGGAAACCCTTGCCGCTCTGAGCGCTCGCCATCAGGACTTGCAGCTGGATGCTCTTGTTCTGGCCAGGGGTGGCGGCAGTCGTGAAGATCTTGCGGTCTTCGACGATGAAGGGCTCTGCCGTGATCTGGCGGCTTGTCCACTGCCGGTCGTGACCGGGCTGGGACATGAGGACGATCTCACGGTGGCGGATCTGGTTGCAGACCATCGCGCCGCCACGCCGACCGCCGCCATGGTCAGCTTGCTGCCCGATCGCCAGGAGGCATTGAGGGGGCTGCAGCAGCGCAGGCAGAGCCTGCACAATCAAGTCCAAAACAGGATCTCTCGGGAACAGCAACGCCTCGCGGACAAACGCCTTCAACTGGCCGAGCAGGCACCAGAGCGCGCCTTTCTACACCTGAAACAGGAGCTGTCCCACAGACAGCGGCTGCTGCAGGCGCTTTCACCCCAACGATGGCTCAAACGGGGACTGGCCATTGTGAGCGACGCGGAGGGGGCCACGATCAGTTCGGTTCAGGATGCAGCTGCTGGAGATCAGCTGATCATTCAGCTTCAAGATGGTGCTCTCGATACCCGCGTGAACGCTGTTCTCCCATCTTCTGTTAGCCCTAACCCATGAGCAAAAGCCTCAGCACCCAACTGAAGAGCTGGCGTAAGGATGCTGCAACGCTCAGCTACGAGGAATCACTGACCGCGCTCGATCTGTTGCTGGAAGAACTGCAAAACGATGCGGTGCCGCTGGCAGATCTTCAACAGCACTATCTTCGAGGCCAGATTTATCTCGAGCGCTGCGAAGGCCTGCTGCTCAAGGCCGAACAGAACGTGGTGCAGCTCAATCCCGACACCCTCGAACCTCTTGATGATGCGTAAAGCCCTTCCCTGGATCTATCTGCTGCTCGCTGTCCTGGGCGCTGTTCTTCCCTGGCGAGCGAACCTCGAGTTCATCGCAGAGAGCGGTCAGACCTTTGATCTGCAACGCTTCATCAACGATGCCAATGTCACAGCCGCTTCACGCTCCCTCTCGGCGGATCTCCTCATTGGTGCCTCAGCGGTGAGCATCTGGATCTGCACGGAAGGGATCCAGCAGAAGATTCGGGGCTGGTGGGTTGCGATCCTGATGAGCTTTGGAATCGCATTCGCCTGCGGTGCGCCCTTTTTTCTATTTCTGCGCGAATGGCAGTTGCAAGGACGCGTTCAGGATTCCGATTCTGCATCTTGAGCAGTGATGTCGATCGTGACCTCACTGGCAGGGACTGAACGGCTTGCCTGCGCTCCTGCATCAGCCCCAGATGCAGCTGTCTGAAGTGACGCACCACACACTCCACAGTGGGACGACTGGCCAAGCGAGGTGGAGCCGCAAGCAGGACAGGTGACCAGGCGTGATCGCAGGATCTTCCAGCCAATCCAACCCACGCCTGTGAGCACAAGAGGCAGAGCAATCAACACAAGAACCACTCCTCCCGCCAGATCAAGGAGGACACGACCGGCTGCAGTCGGCAACAAGAGGAGCAATAAAAGCAGCCAGAGCAGCGCGGGTGGTCGATTCATCGACGAATTAATTCACAGACATCATCAATGGTTTGTCGATGGAATCAAGCCTGCACAAGGTTCGGCTCTCCGCGACGGATCTCTTTTAAGCGGGAACTCACTGTTTCAACACTGACGCATTGACCGAAATAAAGAATGATCCCAACCATCCAGATCCACAGTGTTAAGACAAGAACACCACCAATCACTCCATAAGCCTGAAAGCGACTCCCTAAAGAAACAATACTAAGACTCAAAATAAGATTGAGAACAGATAATGCATACCCGATCAGTACGGAGCCTGGAATCAAAGAGCGCCAGGGAATCTTCTGTCTTAACAGAACTCTTTGAAGCAGAAAAGCAAGGACAGAAAGCCATAAACCAGCGATCACAAGTGACCCAAATGTGAACATATGCTGGTGATCGAACAGTCTCGACAATGACGGCATCAGCATTCGGAACCACTCCAGGATTTCAATGGGCAGACGACTAATGCCGACAATGACCTGCTCAACAACAATCAGGACTGCAACAATCAAAACCACCAGGAATGCCTCTGCTCTGGCTCGGATGAAGTCAAAAATCTGCCGTTCCATTCCTTCCTCGGCCCGAGGCGGAATAACGTCATTCCATAAACGATCAGCACCTCGCTGCAAAGTGAGATAAACGTTGCTTGCCGTCACCAACAAAACAATAATTCCCAGCAAACCGGCGCCAACTCCTTGAGCCACCAAGCCCAATAATGTTGACTCCACTAATTTGACAACTGACGGTGGCAGCAGAGGAGCGATCCCTGCAATCACTTCTTCCACACCTGAAGATTTGCCATACATCCTGGCCGCTACACCAAGGGCAATTAATAAGAGTGGAAAGATGGATTGGAGTGTGTAGTAGGCAAACGCCGCGCTCAAGTCAACACAGCCGAACGTGTCCCAACGCCTGTATGCATGCCATAACAGCAACAGCATTTTTCGAGTCGAGCGCTGTCTGCGATGCACACGTGTACAGCCAATCACATCAGATTACATGGATGAAAGACATCACAAAGGCACAAAAAAAGCCACTCCCAACAAGGAGTGGCTTTTTTTAGAATGTTTTACCTGGCATCGAGCTATTTTCTCAGGGGGCTACCCCCCAAATATCGTCGCCGCAGATGCGTTTCACAGCCGAGTTCGGGATGGATCGGAGTGGTTCCACACCGCCATGGACACCAGGATAGAAACATTCTCAGAGATTGAACCCTGAGAACTGCATAGGATCTTCAGCAAAGCTGAGCGTCTGAATCAACAAAGTCTTTCAGGCAAGAACCAAAGAAGTTGGTCAAGCCCTCGGTCTATTAGTACTCCTCCGCTGCATCCATTACTGGACTTCCACGTAGAGCCTATCAACGGGTGTTCTTCCCGTGACCTTACTGGGTTACCCCATGGGAACACTCATCTTGAGGTGGGCTTCCCACTTAGATGCTTTCAGCGGTTATCCACTCCGCACATGGCTACCCAGCGTTTACCGTTGGCACGATAACTGGTACACCAGAGGTGCGTTCCTCCCGGTCCTCTCGTACTAGGGAGAAATCCTCTCAATGTTCCTACGCGTACACCGGATATGGACCGAACTGTCTCACGACGTTCTGAACCCAGCTCGCGTACCGCTTTAATGGGCGAACAGCCCAACCCTTGGGACCGGCTTCAGCCCCAGGTTGCGATGAGCCGACATCGAGGTGCCAAACCTCCCCGTCGATGTGAACTCTTGGGGGAGATCAGCCTGTTATCCCTAGAGTAACTTTTATCCGTTGAGCGACGGCCCTTCCACTCAGAACCGTCGGATCACTAAAGCCGACTTTCGTCCCTGTTCGACTTGTGGGTCTCACAGTCAAGCTTCCTTCTGCTTTTGCACTCGTCAGCTGATTTCCAACCAGCCTGAGGAAACCTTTGCGCGCCTCCGTTACCTTTTAGGAGGCGACCGCCCCAGTCAAACTGCCCACCTGATACTGTCCGCTCCCCGGATAACGGGTGAACGTTAGAACCCTAGCTCTGAAAGAGTGGTATCTCACCAGTGACTAACTCATACCCACAAGCATGAGATCAACGTCTCCCACCTATCCTGCGCATTCAGAGCCCGGGCACAATACCAAGCTACAGTAAAGCTTCATAGGGTCTTTCTGTCCGGGTGTACGTAGTCCGCATCTTCACAGACAATTCTATTTCGCCGAGCCTCTCTCCGAGACAGCGCCCTGATCGTTACGCCTTTCGTGCGGGTCGGAACTTACCCGACAAGGAATTTCGCTACCTTAGGACCGTTATAGTTACGGCCGCCGTTCACCGGGGCTTCAGTCGCCAGCTTCGCTTACGCTGACCGGCTTCCTTAACCTTCCGGCACTGGGCAGGCGTCAGCCCCCATACATCGTCTTGCGACTTAGCGGAGACCTGTGTTTTTGGTAAACAGTCGCCAGGGCCTCTTCACTGCGACCAGCTCTCGCTGGCACCCCTTCTCCCGAAGTTACGGGGCCATTTTGCCGAGTTCCTTAGAGAGAGTTACCTCGCGCCCCTCGGTATTCTCTACCACCCCACCTGTGTCGGTTTCGGGTACTGGCAGTCATGCCTTAACGGGTATAGAGCTTTTCTTGGAAGCTTGACATCACCAACTTCGCTGCCGTGGCAGCTCGTACTCACGCCTCAGCTCGGAACGTTTTCACCGCTCCTCAACGCCTCGAACGCTTGAACCAGTAACCAACATCTGGCTTGGCTAGCCTTCTCCGTCCCTCTTCCCAAAACATGACCGGTACAGGAATGTTGACCTGTTATCCATCGACTACGCCTTTCGGCCTCGCCTTAGGTCCAGACTAACCCTCCGCGGACGAGCCTGCCGGAGGAACCCTTAGGGTTTCGGGGCATGGGATTCTCACCCATGTTTTCGCTACTCAAGCCGACATTCTCACTTCCATACAGTCCACGTCCGCTCACGCTAACGCTTCGCCCCGTATGGAACGCTCCCCTACCATAAATCCGCAGCTTCGGTACAACGCTTAGCCCCATTCATTTTCGGCGCAGGATCCCTCGACCAGTGAGCTATTACGCACTCCTTTGAGGATGGCTGCTTCTAGGCAAACCTCCTGGTTGTCTATGGAATCCCACCTCCTTTATCACTTAGCGTTGATTTGGGGACCTTAGCTGGCGGTCTGGGCTGTTTCCCTCTTGACCATGGAGCTTATCCCCCACAGTCTGACTGCCTGACTACACACAGGGTATTCAGAGTTCATCTCGATTTGGTACCGCTCTCGCAGCCCGCACCGAAATGGTGGCTTTACCCCCCTGCTGGAGCATCAGACGCTACGCCTCAACGTATTTCGGGGAGAACCAGCTAGCTCCGGGTTCGATTGGCATTTCACCCCTAACCACAGCTCATCCGCTGACTTTTCAACGTCAGTCGGTTCGGACCTCCACTTGGTATCACCCAAGCTTCATCCTGGCCATGGTTAGATCACCCGGGTTCGGGTCTATAAACACTGACAAACGCCCTATTCAGACTCGCTTTCGCTGTGGCTCCACCATTACCGGTTTAACCCGCCAGTGCCTATAAGTCGCCGGCTCATTCTTCAACAGGCACACGGTCACCCTATGAGTAGGGCTCCCATTGCTTGTAGGCTCACGGTTTCATGTTCTATTTCACTCCCCTCCCGGGGTTCTTTTCACCTTTCCCTCGCGGTACTGTTGCGCTATCGGTCACACAGGAGTACTTAGCCTTACGAGGTGGTCCTCGCGGATTCACACGGAATTTCACGTGCTCCGTGCTACTCGGGATACAGCTAGGTCAGTTCAGTTTTCAGGTACGGGGCTTTCACCCTCTGTGGCGTGTCATTCAAACACTTCTCCTAACATTCCTGATCCACATTGCTGTCCCACAACCCCGATACTCGAAAGTATCGGTTTAGGCTCTTCCCCGTTCGCTCGCCGCTACTTAGGGAGTCGTTTTTACTTTCCTTTCCTCCAGCTACTAAGATGTTTCAGTTCGCTGGGTTGGCTCGCGCCAGCCTATGAATTCAGCTGGCCGTACTAGGGGTTGCCCCATTCGGAAATTCCCGGATCAAAGCGTGCTTCCAGCTCCCCGAGACTTATCGCAGGTAACCACGTCCTTCATCGCCTCTGTGTGCCAAGGTATCCACCGTGAGCCCTTTGTAGCTTGACCAAATAATCTCTAAAATGCTTACTGTTGTTGAGACAGATTTTCAAGTTTTCAAATAGAAAACAAGATCAAACTCATAATCGCTCGACACGATTAGAAGAACATTTCAGAGTCTCGGCTCTTGCTCAAAAGAATTTTCATTATTCTGGAATTTGAGATCCTAAGACCTCAAAACCAAAACAATGCATCCATGAGATGCTTTGTTTTTCCAGACTTCACCTATGCAGTTGTCAAGGTTCTGCCAGACTTCAAACTGATTGCTCAGTTCGAGCCCAGCATCTTATCAACCAAATTCAAAGCTTTCGCTTTTAAACTTGGAATGACAGGAAGCTGGGGTCATCCAGCGGACACATCTAAATCACATACCAATCGAGCTCGACTCCAATAAATTGGAGACGGGGATAAAGTTCGGTCAGTGGAGGTTAGGAGACTCGAACTCCTGACATCCTGCTTGCAAAGCAGGCGCTCTACCAACTGAGCTAAACCCCCAACACCGAATGGGCCATCCTGGACTTGAACCAGGGACCTCACCCTTATCAGGGGTGCGCTCTAACCACCTGAGCTAATGGCCCAGGAGTCTCATCCCTTTTGGGGTGTGACCTAGACAAAGTTTAGGAACTGAAAATCTCCATCAGTTACGGCACATTGCTGCACCATCTTGATATCAAATCTGAGGTACCGATCGACCTAAGGTGACAGGATTTCGGCCTAAGAATAAAATACTCAGGCATCAAAATCGTTGTTTGTCTCCCTGTTAGGAGGTGATCCATCCGCACCTTCCGGTACGGATACCTTGTTACGACTTCACCCCAGTCATCAGCCCCACCTTCGACGTCCTCCTCCCGAGGGTTGGAGTAACGGCTTCGGGCATGGCCAACTTCCATGGTGTGACGGGCGGTGTGTACAAGGCCCGGGAACGTATTCACCGCAGTATGCTGACCTGCGATTACTAGCGATTCCTCCTTCACGTAGGCGAGTTGCAGCCTACGATCTGAACTGAGCTACGGTTTACGGGATTTGCTTGTCCTCGCGAACTTGCTGCCCTCTGTCCGTAGCATTGTAGTACGTGTGTAGCCCAGGATGTAAGGGGCATGATGACTTGACGTCATCCACACCTTCCTCCGGTTTATCACCGGCGGTCTCTCTAGAGTGCCCAACTAAATGCTGGCAACTAAAGACGTGGGTTGCGCTCGTTGCGGGACTTAACCCAACATCTCACGACACGAGCTGACGACAGCCATGCACCACCTGTCACTGCGTTCCCGAAGGCACCCTCTCGTTTCCAAGAGGTTCGCAGGATGTCAAACCCTGGTAAGGTTCTTCGCGTTGCATCGAATTAAACCACATACTCCACCGCTTGTGCGGGCCCCCGTCAATTCCTTTGAGTTTCACACTTGCGTGCGTACTCCCCAGGCGGAACACTTAACGCGTTGGCTACGACACCGAGGGGGTCGATTCCCCCGACACCTAGTGTTCATCGTTTACGGCCAGGACTACAGGGGTATCTAATCCCTTTCGCTCCCCTGGCTTTCGTCCATGAGCGTCAGTGATGGCCCAGCAGAGCGCCTTCGCCACTGGTGTTCTTCCCGATATCTACGCATTTCACCGCTACACCGGGAATTCCCTCTGCCCCTACCACACTCAAGCCCAACAGTTTCCACTGCCATGATGGAGTTAAGCTCCACGCTTTAACAGCAGACTTGAAGGGCCGCCTGCGGACGCTTTACGCCCAATAATTCCGGATAACGCTTGCCACTCCCGTATTACCGCGGCTGCTGGCACGGAATTAGCCGTGGCTTATTCCTCAAGTACCGTCAGATCTTCTTCCTTGAGAAAAGAGGTTTACAGCCCAGAGGCCTTCATCCCTCACGCGGCGTTGCTCCGTCAGGCTTTCGCCCATTGCGGAAAATTCCCCACTGCTGCCTCCCGTAGGAGTCTGGGCCGTGTCTCAGTCCCAGTGTGGCTGATCATCCTCTCAGACCAGCTACTGATCGATGCCTTGGTGAGCCATTACCTACACCAACTAGCTAATCAGACGCGAGCTCATCCTCAGGCGAAATTCATTTCACCTCGCGGCATATGGGGTATTAGCGGCCGTTTCCAACCGTTATCCCCCTCCTGAGGGCAGATTCTCACGCGTTACTCACCCGTCCGCCACTAACCCGAAGGTTCGTTCGACTTGCATGTGTTAAGCACGCCGCCAGCGTTCATCCTGAGCCAGGATCAAACTCTCCGTTGTAGATCATTTCCTTTTAGACGCTTTCACGTCCTCAAAATGATTTGCGTCACCCATTGCTCAGTATCTACTGGCAACAGTTGAGGCCTCCTTTTAGCTGACACAAAAAGGGTTCTTAAGAGTGCATCTCTAGATTTCTCTGTCAATGACTTTCCGGGATCTCAGATCCGGTTGTTGCTCCACAATTCGCACACCGACAACAAGAAGGCTCGTGAAAACCCTCTCGTTGCAGCGAATTGCTTCATCGCAACGAAATTTTTTGACGGGACCTCACACCTTCATCGCTTTTACATTCAATTCTCAAGAAATCATCAGAGATGATTTCTGAAATCGAACGCGATGAAAGCGTCAGTTCCTAAACTTTTCAATTGTCCAGGTTCGATCATCAACACTCCGTTGCCGGAGAGAGCTGATCAACGCGGCCTCTGACGACCGCTTTTGAAACTTACAACACCGTGGGATTGCCTCCCGCTGGTTTGTAAGCGTGGCCGACTCGCGACCACCTCAGAAACCTACAACACCGTGGGATCGCTCCCGATGGGTTGAAGGCCCGTCAGAACGTCGGCCTGCAAGGCCTGGTTCAGACGTCTGCGGGCAGGTCTTTCAACTTGCGCGCAGAAGAAGATCATAACACCCCTTCAGCCATCGATGCAACCCCACGGTTCAAACAGCTGGATCAGCCTTGCAACAACGCCTCTCCCCAAGGGATCAGACGCTCGAGATGCTCTTGGGAAGCCGCAGCCAGCATGGGAAAACCGCACTCCGATAGGTCCTCACCGGAGGAGAAACCGGAGGGGTCTTGAGTTGCCAGCCACTGGATCGGGCATTGCAATTGCTCCAAGACCAGCCAGGCAGCTGCCAGATCCCAGATTTTCGGTGTGGCTTCCAGAGCAGCCACGGTTTGGCCCATGGCAACACTCAGAAGATTGAGGCTGGCCACACCCAAGAGCCGGATCTTTCCAGGGAACGGACGGTCTGGACGACGTTGCAACACGCGTATCGAGCGACTGCACAGAGATACACAGGAGCTGGTGGCTATCGAACGCGTCGCAACCGACAACGCCTTTCCGTTCCTCCAAACCCCTTCACCCCGGATCGCGACGATCCGCTGGCGAAGTGCCGGTACGTCTAAAAACGCCTGAACAGGGAGTCCATCGACGAAACGCGCCACCGAAATCGCCCAGTAAGGAATTCCGGCAGCAAAATTTGTCGTGCCGTCCAGGGGGTCAACCACCCAGTAGGCCTCTGAATCAGGGACCACCTGGGACCCTTCCTCACTCAGAACGCCCTCGCCTTGGGTGATGGCCTGCAAGCCCTCAACCAAGGTGGTGTCGCTCCAGCGATCACAGGCAGTGATCAAGGTTCCATCAGGTTTCACATCGGAAACGATGTGACCAAAATCGCTCCGCTGCCGGGTTGCCACACGATCCAGAAGAGTGCTGATCGCCCTGAGCTGATCTGCCGAAAGGCTTTGGTTCACCAAAGCGGTTGGACAGAAATGCCGATCGCATCATTCGAAGCTGCACCTGAGTCAGCAACCGCAGGGCAAACAGCCGGTAGAGCCGTGGGTTCAATGGGGATGTCGGACGTTTCCGTTGCAGGCTTTTCAGCGGGTAAATCAACTGTCCCGCAGGTGACAAGGGCATCCAGGCCGGTCCTTCGACGCAACTGAGCCAGGGAGGTGTTGTAGTCACGAATGGCTTCGGTGTACTGCAACTCAGCTCTTGTGAGGTCCTGCTGGTTGTTGATGACCTCACGCTGGGTGCTCACTCCAGCCTGAACTCGAAGCAGGGACAAGCGAAGGGATTCACGAGCCGTCAACACCCGACTGGAGGTGGTTTGGATGTCCTGAATCGCTTTTCGGAGGTTATAGAAGCTCTCTTCGACCTCAAGGCGAATGGAATCTCTCTGAGCCGCGAAGTTGTATGTGCTTTCCTCAGCAGCCTGTTTGGAGGCTCGGTAGTTCGCCTGGGCGCGGCCACCGTCGTACAGGTTCCATCTCAGCTGCAGTGAGGTGGCGTTGCTGACGTTCCACTGGTAGTCGTCCATATCGACTGCACCCCAGGACTCCTGAGCACTCTCTCCCTGACTACGGCCTGTGTTCCAGTTGTTGACGAAGCTCAGCACCGGCTGAATCGCCGCTAAGGACGCATTGGCACGACTGTTGTTGATCGAAATATCGAGAATCAATTGGTCGAGTTCTTCTCGATAGTTGTAAGCCGCGATGATGCTCTCCTGCAGCGACGGCTCCCAGAGGCCCAGGGGTTTCGGCGGCGTTGCAGCCGTGGGGGTGATGTCCTGAGGCAGATCAAGCAACTGGGCAATCCTGCGCCGTGAAATGTCCTGGAAGGCCAGGGCATCCGTGAGAACTTTGCGGTCCTGGGCCAGCTGCGTCTCGGCTTCGAGCACATCCAGCTTGGTGTTCACTCCGGCGTTGTAACGGGCCCGTGCATCGCGAAGACTGAGCAATGAGGCTCGAACTGAGGCCTGGCCGACACGAACTCTTTCATCAGACGCCTGGAGCGTGAAATAACTGGTGGATGCATCGAGCCTCAGGTCTCGCAGGGCAATCAGATAGGCGTCGCGAGCCCGTTCAAACTGATCACGGGCAGCAGATATCTGTGGGACTCGGGAGGGATTGATGATGTCCCAGTTGATCGAAACACCGAAATTAGCCTTCCATTCCCGTGTGTAGAACTCATATTGACCCTGGCGGTCAATGGTGCGTGACCCTTCAGAATTCGTGGGATCGGGAATCGTGACCGAGCGGCTTCTGAATTCAGGATTTCGGTAGGTGTAGTTCTTGAAATACTCAGGTAAAGCGTTAGCTGAGAGATTCACGCTTGGATACCAGGCAGAAATCGCTGCTCTCAGCTGCGATTTGGACTGATCGACCCGACTGGCTGCCGCCTTGAGTGTGGGGCTGTTGACCTCCAAGATCTGGAGGGATTGCTCCAGAGTGATCGGACGCAGTTCACGGATCCGTACCTGCTCTGGACGGTCGGGCAAAGCCAGGCTTGGCGGGGACCCGAGGTCATTGCTCTCCGCTGGCAGGTCAGTCGCTGCAGGGGGAAGGGCTGATGGATCCGCCTTCGGACGCGGACCCTTCTGCTCGATAGCGTTCGGCAGGGTGCTCTGGTCGATCAAGGAGCTGTTGTCGCTCCCAGCCACCTCTTGGCTCGACTCTTGACTCAGAGCCGGAAGCCCGCCAGTCGCCAGTACGCCTGCAACTAAACAGGAGGCTGCTGTGAGGCGGCGCACGGCATAAGAAAAACTTGCCGGAGCTTAGGGACTTTTTCCTATTGGATTCAGGACCGAGGCCACGATGTCAGCCGCCCCACTCACAACACGGATTGGAACAGGGAGGACTTCCTCCAACTGCGTCAGCGTCATGTCGTCGAGGAAGACGGGTTGCCCCTGCCGCAACATCACCGAGGGCAGCAGCAGTTCATCACCAAGATCCTCTTCCGAGAGCCCATCGATCAGATCCTGACCCGTCAAAAGACCCGTCACCACCTGGTCCTGCCCCCAGTAAGGGCTTGGCAATCCGATCAATCGCAGACGAACGCCATCAACGCCATTGAGGCGATCCAGCACTGGCTGCAGTGCCGACGCCACAATCCTGCCCACCACCCAACTGCAGGAGCGTGGCTGATCCAGGCGTTGTGGAAGCACCGCCGTGGCCTGATCCAACGACTCCAAAAAAGCACGGATGCTGCCGACACCGTTTTCCTGCTGGGGAAGATCCTCGTACTCCGGACGTGGAGGAAGTGGTTGTCCTGCAATCAGATACCACTCATCAGACAACCAGGCAAAACGCGTGCCGAGATCGGCCTGGAATGTCGCCTGCAGACGCTCCACCCGGGCAATCACGTCCCGCGCACATGCAGGGCTGACGGGGATAAGACCATCATCAGCAGGACGAAAGCGCGTTAACCCCACCGGCACAACAGCTGCCGAGAGCACCGCCGGCCAGTCCCCGCTCGCGAAGCGCGACAGATCGGTGAGGGTTTGCTCGAGGGCAACACCGTCATTGATTCCAGGACAGACCACAACCTGCGCATGGATCTGCAGATCACGTTCTGCGAACCAACTCAGTTGATCGAGCAGCCGTGCCGCCCGCGGGTTCTCAAGCAGCCGTGCCCGCAACGTGGGCTCGGTGGCATGCACAGATACGTACAGCGGCGAAAGCCTCTGGGATTCAATCCGTGCCCAGTCGCTGTCATTCAGGTTGGTGAGCGTCAGGTAGGAGCCATAGAGAAAACTGAGCCGGTAATCGTCGTCCTTCAGATACAGGCTGTCCCGCCGTCCGGGAGGCTGTTGATCAATGAAACAAAAAGGGCAGTGGTTGTTGCACTGCCGCAAACCGTCAAATAACGCTTCGGTGAAGCCCAGGCCGAGGCCGTCATCGGCGTCTTTCTCGAGATCCACCTCATGCAGTTCTCCCCGGGCATCGCGAACCTCGAGACGCAGCTCCTCATCCACACAGAGGTAGCGGTAATCGATGAGATCCCGAGGGCGGATGCCATTGATGCTCAGAAGCTGGTCGCCGGGTTCAAAACCGAGCTCCTCTCCGATGGATCCCGGTTCCACGGAATCCACCACTGCCGGCTGGGGCTGACGCGCAGCGCGGTTGGGATCGAGTGCCGACATCGCGACACCGGCAGATGGCTCATTCCACAAGGCAGAGACAGGTGCTTTTCTTCAGTTTGCGCCGGATGTGAACCACCAGGCCAGTAGGACGACCCCGAAGAGCAAGCGGTAGCCCACAAAAATCCAGGTGCTGTTGCGCTGCAGAAATTTCAACAGCCAATCGATGGCCAGCCACGACACCACCGCAGCGGACAGGATGCCAACGATCAGAGGGAGAGGACCCGCTGCTGCACTGGCGGCGAAAGCATCTTTGAGTTCCACGATTCCCGCAATCGTGATGGCGGGAATGCCTAATAAAAAGGAGAAGCGGGCCGCATCAGCACGTTGCCAGCCATCGAACAGGGATGCCGTGAGCGTGCTGCCGGAGCGGGATACCCCTGGAATCAAGGCCAGCACCTGGGCGATTCCCACCAACACTCCATCGCGGCCAGAGACGTCGGTGAGTTGTTTGATGCGCGATCCGAACTGCTCAGCCAAAGCCAGCAGAAGAGCCATCACAATCGACACCACCGCAATCGATGGCACGCTGCGCAATGGGGAGGATTCATATCCCTGGTCCCAGAACAACTTGATGCCAAGGCCAACGACCAGGATTGGCACCGTGCCCAGAGCCATGGCGATTCCTAGGCGGGCATCTGGCTCGCGCCACTGTCCCTGCCGAAACGCCCGAGAAATCCCCTTGAGAACCTGAGCCAGATCGCTGCGGAAATAGGCAATCACCGCTGCGATGCTGCCCAGTTGAATCGCGGCCGTCACCGAGACACCAGGATCTCCCCACCCCAGCATCACCGGCACAACTTTGAGATGGGCCGTGCTGCTGATCGGTAGAAATTCTGTAATTCCTTGAACGACACCCAGCACAAAATCCCGCCAGCAGGCCTCAAGCAACCCGAGAGGAGCAGTGGTGTCGGTCATGACGGTCTGGGTGGCCGGGCAGACGTTATGCCGAACACGGCTTTTGGAGATGTCTTCTAAGGTTCCGTGACTTTCTTCACATTGGACGGAGAAAAACGTTGATCGGCGGAACCTGGCAAACCACACTCCCCGATCGATCGCAGTCCCTGGCTGTCCCCCAAATCGCGGCGACACTGGTGACTCTGCCGGTTTTTCTGCAAGCACCCTGGGTTCGTCTTCACCCCTTCACAGCCACGCTGTTCACGATCGTGTTGCTGACAGCAGGGGTAAACCTGCAGCTGAACAGCCGCGGTCGGCGAGCCGAAATCGGTTCCCTGCTTGTTGGTTTCAGTGGTAGCTGGTTAGCGGGGTGCCTGTTCTGGGGATGGTTGCGTGCACACCCCTTGCTGCACTTACCGATTGAAGCCTTCGCACTGCCACTTGCCGTCACCGGACTGAACAGTCGCTGGAGGCTGGCCTGCGGCTTCTATCTCGCCTCCTTGCTGGGCACCGTCTGTACCGACTTGATGATGCTGGCCACCGGCGTGATGCCCTTCTGGCCTCAGGTGGTGAGTGCTCCGCTTCATGAAGCTGGCCTGCAGCTGCACGATGCGGCGATTCAACTGCTCAGGCCTCAATCACTGACCCTGCTAGCGACTGCAGCCACTGGGATTCTTATCACAGCCAGACTGTTACGCCAGCGTTCCCTGGAGGGGACTGCCGGCGACGACCTCCTTGGCATGGCAGCGGCGGTTCTGACCACGACGCTTTGGGTTGATGGCCTGTTCTTGGCCGCTGCTTTGCTGCAACCAGGGCTCAGTGGCCTGATCTGAGTGAAACGAACTGCAAAAGCTCCCGTGATTCAAAGAGAGCGAAGGGGTTTCGACTTGTAATGTTCCCGGACCGGCCTTGCCGGCAGACGCGTTCCGATCCCCGACGGAGAGTTGTGATGAAGCGGCTTCTGAGCTGGCTCACAGGTTTTGTATTGATGGCAGGCCTGCTTGCGGGCCTGATTCTGCCCGCGAGCGTTTCTGCAGACGATGACCTCGTCGGCAAATACTCCGGCAACGAAATCCGCAATGTGGCGGATGACAAGATCGCCGAACGCGAAGGGAAGGTTGACCTGAACAATTCCTCGGTCCGCCGTTTCCAGCAATTCCCAGGCATGTACCCAACCATGGCGGGCAAGATCGTGCTGGGAGGTCCCTACACCAGCGTGGACGAAGTGCTGGAACTCGATCTCAGCGAACGTCAGCGGGAACTTTTTGAGAAGTACAGAGACAATTTCACGGTGACGCCTCCGTCAATCGCCCTGAACGAAGGAGACGACCGGATCAACGACGGTCAGTACCGCTGATCAAAAACACGCCACAATCAACGCACTGAACCGTCGGCTTTCCGGCGGTTTTTTGTCGTGATGGACCAACACCGCACCACCGATTCGATTCCCCCCGGCCCCTGGGACGTGGTTGTGATTGGTGCGGGAGCTGCAGGGCTGATGAGTTGCCTGGAACTGCCAGCAGGTTTGAGGATTCTGCTGCTGAATCGCAACACCGGGCGGCGCTCCTCCAGCCGCTGGGCACAGGGAGGCATCGCGGCGGTGACGCGGACAGAAGACAGTGCTGAAAGCCATGCGGCAGACACCCTGCGCGCCGGGGCCGACCTTTGTGATGGCGATGCGGTTCGGCTACTGGTGAATGAGGCCCCCCATCGGGTGGAACAACTCCAGGCGATGGGCATGGCCTTCGATCGGGAGGGAAGCTCTTTGGCGACCACCCTGGAAGCGGCCCACAGCCATCACCGCGTTCTGCACGTCCAGGACCAAACGGGCAAAGCCCTGGTGGAAATGCTGCGAGAGCAGGTGGAGCAGCGGGCCGGACTGCTGCATCGCCGGGGTGTGCGCGTCACGAAACTCTGGGTTGAAGGACAACACTGCTGCGGCGTGCAAGTGCTGGATGGACCGCAACTGCGCTGGATCCGTGCCCGAGCCGTGGTTGTAGCCAGCGGCGGCGGTGGGCATCTGTTCGCGAACACCACCAACCCAGCACAGGCCTGCGGCGAAGGGGTGGCTCTGGCATGGCAGGCCGGTGCTGCCGTTGAGGATCTCGAGTTCGTGCAGTTTCATCCGACGGCACTGCGGCTGGAGGATGCCCCCTGCTTTCTGATCTCAGAAGCGGTGCGCGGTGAAGGGGGCGTTCTTGTGGATGCGGCAGGAGACAGCCCGGTCGCGCATCTGCAGCAACGGGATCTCGCTCCCCGCGATCAGGTGAGCCGCGCCCTGGTGCACTCCATGCAACGTCAGGGAGTGCACCAGATGTGGCTTGATTTCTCACCGATCCATCGCGATCGCGCTGAAAACCGCTTCCCGACAATCCTGGACCGTTGCGGGGAGTTTGGCCTGAATCCCCTGGAGCGGCCCATTCCCGTTGCACCGGCCGCTCACTACTGGATGGGTGGTGTTGCCACGGATCTGCAAGCCGCCACCAGCCTGACGGGGCTCTACGCCGTTGGGGAGGTGGCCTGCACGGGGCTGCATGGAGCCAACCGCCTGGCCAGCAATTCACTGATGGAATGCCTGGTGTTCGCCCACCGCATGACTGACATTGCCTTGGCGCCTGATGTCAGCCCGATCCCTACGGCACACATGCAGCTCTGCAACACCGCACTGAGCCACGGGGAAACAACGGCTGGACTAATTGAGCGGATTGAACACACACGTCGCCTCTGCTGGCGGGAAGCCGGCGTCAACCGCTCACCACAAGGGATGGCGGATGCCCTGAAACAGCTCCTCCATGACGATCGTGAGCTGGATGGACAGCCTCTGCTGCGGGATCTGGGCCAGCTGCAACCAGGGCAGGGACTGCATCTCGAGGATGGCTCACGCCGGGATCTCAACCTGCTGTTGGATGTTCGCCACCGGCTGCTGGTGAGCCGCTTGATGCTGGAAGCCTGTCTGTTTCGCCGGGAGAGCCGAGGTGGCCATTTCCGCACAGATGCACCGGCAGCCATGCCGGCTTGGCGATGTCATACCCGTCAGTCCCGCGGGGAAGGCATCCGCACCCGCCCCGTGAGGAGCTGAGCTCAGAAATCCCGTGGACCTTTGTAACCGCTGAGATCGGCCAGTTTGTCGAGGGGTTTCACGCCTGAATCGATGCTGCCGTTGATCTCCCAGCTGGGGAATCCCTCTAGCCCCTTGCTACGGCAGAGATCAACCTGATTGTTCTGACCATCGGGGGCACACTCGACCACCTTGAGTGCCTTTGCGGCCTCCTTGCCAAACAATTCTTTCTGCTCATGGCAGTGGGGGCACCAGTAGGCGGAATACATGACGGCACCGCTGCCGGTGAGATGGTCTGCCAGGGCCAGCTTTGCCGGGTTGCTTGCTGAGGTAACCAATGGGGGAGTGCCAGGGCCACCAGCCACCGCCTCAGGCCGGTTCGGATCCAGCACCGACGCCCAGACCAACCCTCCGAGCAAAACGGCCAATGCCAGGAGGACGCCTCGGAAGATCAACTGAGCTGGGTCATCCCATCCCCCACCAACCAGCGACAGGATGAACAGGGCCAGCGATAACGCGGCGGAGAGAACGCAGAAAAAGCAGAAGGCCTGGATCTTGATCACCATCAGGCCCACCAGCACGCCGCTGAACACCGTCATCCCCAGAGACACGGCGAACAGACCCCACCAGGTGCGCCGCGAGAGATCAGCCTTGCTTTCCTGCAAACCAGGAAGCAAGGGCAGCAACGCCATCAGCAGAACGGCGCCGTAGGCCAGTACGCCCACCAGGGACAGTGGGATCCCATCGCCAAGGCTGCCCCAGGGACTGTTGAGCACCTTGTCGCAGCCATCTGCACCGATCGGGCAGTTGAGATCCCCAAGAAGACCCCAGCGCTTGAGGGTGATCGACCCGGTGTCGATCACACCGATCGTGGCCAAGACCGCCATGGCGACCCTCACCCACTTGGAGCCGGAATCCTGGCGGCGGCGACTGACGAGACGGGTGGTGCCCATCTTTAAGCTTCGAATGACAGGATTTTGGCAGTTCCGTGCGCGGCAACACGTCTCCTTAGGCTGAAGATCGGCCTGCCGGTGTTGCGATGACGATCAGCCCCAGCAAACCGACGGTGGCTTTTGCCCATCTGGGCTGCGAGAAGAACCGAGTCGACACCGAGCACATGGTGGGGCTTCTGGCTGAGGCCGGGTATGGCGTGAGCACCGATGAGGACAGCGCAGCGGTGGTGGTGGTGAACACCTGCAGCTTCATCCAGGACGCCCGCGAGGAATCGGTGCGCACCCTGGTTGGGCTGGCGGAGCAGGGCAAGGAGCTGATCATCGCCGGCTGTCTTGCCCAACACTTCCAGGAGGAATTGCTCGATTCGATCCCTGAGGCGAAGGCGATCGTCGGCACAGGGGACTACCAGCACATCGTTGAAGTGCTGCAGCGCGTGGAAGCCGGGGAACGGGTGAACCGGGTGAGCAAGGTTCCCACCTTCGTGGGTGACGAACATCTGGCGCGGCATCGCACCACCCATGAGGCCGTGGCCTACCTGAAGGTGGCGGAGGGCTGCGATTACCGCTGCGCCTTCTGCATCATTCCCAAATTGCGGGGCAATCAGCGCAGCCGACCGATCGAATCGATCGTGGCCGAAGCCCATCAGCTCGCCGATCAGGGGGTACAGGAGCTGATCCTGATCAGCCAGATCACCACCAACTACGGGCTCGACCTTTACGGCAAACCAAAGCTGGCAGAACTGTTGCGGGCGCTCGGCGAGGTGGAGATTCCCTGGATCCGGGTGCACTACGCCTATCCCACCGGGCTGACCCGGGAGGTGCTGGCGGCCTATCGGGAGGTGCCCAACGTTCTGCCCTACCTGGATCTGCCGCTGCAACACAGCCACGCAGACGTGCTGCGGGCGATGAACCGCCCTTGGCAAGCCGATGTGAACGAGAGGCTGCTGGATCAGATCCGCGAACAGCTGCCCGATGCGGTGTTACGCACCACCTTGATCGTTGGGTTCCCAGGCGAAACGGACGACCACTTCCGGCACCTGATGCGCTTCCTGGAACAGCAGCGCTTTGATCACGTGGGCGTGTTCACCTTCTCGCCCGAGGACGGCACGGCCGCCGCGGATCTCCCCGACCGGGTGGCTCCAGAGATGGCGCAAGCCAGAAAAGATGCCTTGATGGCCCTGCAACAACCGATCTCAGCAGCCGCAAACCAGCGCTGGGTGGGGCGCACCGTGGATGTGCTGATCGAACAACACAACTCGCAAACCGGCGAGATGGTGGGTCGCTGCGCCCGCTTCGCCCCTGAGGTGGACGGAGAAGTTCATGTTCAAGCCGGAGCAGACGGTCAACAGGCGCGGCCAGGAACGATGGTGCCGGTGCACATCACCGGGGCCGACATCTACGACCTAAGCGGACAGATTGTGGGTGCCCGGGCGATGGTGGCGGCAATCAGATCCGACGCTTGAGCGCCTTTCCCCTTCGCCTCGAACAGCAACGCAAACTGTTCCTGGTGGTTTCCGGCATCAGCACCGCTGGATCCTTCGCTGGAATCACAGCCAAGGGCTGGATTCTTTTGCATGGCAGTGCCGATCCCTTTGTGCTGGCGCTGAATTTCGCGGCTTTGTCGCTGCCAAGCCTGATCGTCAGCGGGCCGGCGGGGGTGCGCACCGATCGACTGGGTTGTGAGCGCGTTCTCGTGCAGGCCCAGTGGGCGTTACTAGCCGCAGCCGCCCTGGGAGCACTCGCCATTCCGCTGCTGGAGGGGATGGCCCAGGTGCTGCTACTGCTGTTCAGCACCCTGCTGGTGGGGATCGCCGGTGCCTTTGAACTAACGGCACGCAACAAATACTGCTCACTGCTGGTGGATGAACCGGAACAGCTGGCGGGCTATCTGGCCAGCTTTTCAGTGGTGTTCAACGTGGGAAAACTGGTGGGTCCGCCGATAGGTGGCTGGCTCGTGGCCATCGCTGGACCGTCCTGGGCCCTGGGGATCGATGCCGCCAGCTATCTGCTGCCGATCGCCAGCGTGATGTTTCTGCTCCAGCCGCGGCGTGATCTGGAACAACGCAGTGATGGCAAGGCTGGAGCCACTCTGCTCAAGGCCTGGCGCGACTGCGGCGGCACCTTGCGCGGTGTGCTGACGCTGACCGCAGGGCTGTGCGTGGTGAATTTCTTCCACCCAGGCCTGGCGCCCCTGATCGCTGAACAGGTTCTGGGACCGGACCCCCGTGATCTGGGACTGTTCACCAGCGTGCTTGCCGCTGGCAGCATCGCCGGCGGCGTGGTGCTGCAGCGCAACAGTGCGCGTTTGAGCAGCCGTCCCTTTCTCACCCTGGGGGGCTTCGCTCTGATCACCGCCATCGCCCAGCTGGGGATGGCCAGCACATCCTCCGTTGGGATCAGCCTCGGGATGACCTTTCTGATCGGTGCAGGAACCGCCGGGCTGCTGAGCAGCTGCAATCTGATCACCCAGATCGGAGCTCCACAGGTGATGCGAGGACGCATGGCCGGGCTGAGCCAGATCGCCTTCCTCGGCGGTGGAGGCCTGAGCGGCCTGTTGGCAGCGCTGCTGGTGATGGCCACAAGCCTGTCGAGCACCTTCGCCATCACCGGCGCGATCGGTGCCGTACTGGCGTTGCTCTGGATCGTTCGACGCGGTGATCGCCGCCTGGAGCCGATCAGATCAGCTTGATTCCCTTGAGCAGCTTGGTGAGCACAAAAGCACTGACAAGACCTGCGCCGACCAGGCCGAGGTAGATAGCGACGCCCATGTGCGAGTAAGGAGGTGGCCACTATTAGACCAGAGATTGAACTAGCGCTTGGAAGTTGCGCTTAAGGTTCGTTAACTCGTGTCACCTGTCTCACAGGTGGACGCAAGCCGGGCCGTCCGGACCGTCCAATCGCTTCCGTTCGCCGACATGCGCACCCTCTTTATTTATCCCGAATTCCCGAAGACGTTCTGGAGTTACGAGAAGATCCTCGAACTGGTGAACCGCAAGGTTCTGCTTCCACCCCTGGGAATGTGCACCGTGGCAGCACTGCTGCCTCAGGAATGGGAGATGAAGCTGGTTGATCGCAATGTGCGAGAGGTGACGGAAGCGGAGTGGGACTGGGCTGAGCTGGTGATCATCTCCGGGATGATCGTTCAGAAAGACGACATGGCCATCCAGATCGGCCGTGCCAAACAACGCGGCTTGCCCGTGGCCATCGGCGGACCCTTTGCCAGCTCCACACCGGATGCACCGGAACTCGACAAAGCGGATTTCAAGATCCTTGATGAAGGGGAAATCACCCTGCCGATGTTCCTCGATGCACTCGAGCGCGGCGAAACCAGTGGGCGATTCACCTCGGAAGGCGACAAACCGGATGTAACGGCAACGCCGATCCCCCGTTTCGATCTGCTGCAGCTGGACGCCTACGACTCGATGAGCGTTCAGTTCTCACGGGGCTGCCCGTTCAACTGCGAGTTCTGCGACATCATCGTTCTCTACGGCCGCAAGCCCCGCACCAAAACCCCCGAGCAATTGGTGGCGGAGCTTCAGTACCTCTACGACCTGGGTTGGCGTCGTTCCATCTTCCTGGTGGACGACAACTTCATCGGCAACAAGCGCAACGCCAAGTTGCTGCTCCCCCAGATCCGCACCTGGCAGGAAGAGCGTGGTTATCCGTTCAGCTTCGCGACGGAAGCCTCGGTGGACCTCGCCGATGACGAGGAGATGATGCGGATGATGCACGACGCCCGCTTTGAAAGCGTGTTCCTCGGCATCGAAACCCCCGACGAATCAAGCCTTGAGACCGCCCGGAAGATTCAGAACACGCGCAATCCACTGGATGCGGCTGTGG
The DNA here is from genome assembly GCF_000515235.1 of Synechococcus sp. CC9616. Classification (NCBI taxonomy): domain Bacteria; kingdom Bacillati; phylum Cyanobacteriota; class Cyanophyceae; order Synechococcales; family Synechococcaceae; genus Synechococcus; species Synechococcus sp. CC9616. Next base: position 1,664,046 of record NZ_KI911558.1, read on the forward strand.
ACCGAATCACGGCCAACGGCATTCGGGTGATGGCGGGCTTCATCATCGGCTTCGACGGCGAGAAGGATGGCGCAGGCCATCGGATCGTTGAATTCGTGACCCGCACGGGCATCCCCGCCGCGATGATGGGCATGTTGCAGGCCCTTCCCAAGACAGCTCTCTGGGCACGACTGGAACGGGAAGGTCGCCTGATTCAGGGTGAAGATGCCGCCAAGGGTGTGAACCAGACCAACCTGCTGAACTTCAAGCCCACCCGGCCGATCCGCGACATCGCCAACGAATACGTGGAAGCGTTCTGCGCGCTCTACGAGCCCAATGCCTACATGGATCGGGTGTACAGCTACTACCTGAAGATGGGCGCACCCCGCTGGAAAGCCGCCGCCAAACTGCCAACCTTCACAGATATCAAAGCTCTGAGCATCGTGATCTGGCGCCAGGGGATCAAGCGCGACACCCGCGGACGTTTCTGGCGCTACATGGTGGGGATGGCCCGCCAGAACCCTGCCCTGCTTGAACAGTTCCTAGTGGTTCTGGCCCACAACGAGCATTTCCTGGAGTATCGCTCAATCGTGCAACGGGAGATCCGCGAGCAGCTGGAATGCCTGCCACCGGAAGAGCCCACAGCAACAAAAGAACTTCAGACCGTGTAGATCTGGTTTCAGCTTTAGACAACCGAACCCGTCAATCAGCCCCAACTAGCAACCGGCGGCATTGATCAGCTGTTTTCACTACAAAGCGCAGCAGACCGCATTTCTCGTTCATCTGATACGCGCATCTCCATCATTTCTGACTGAATCACATGTGGGCGCTGCTCAGACTTGAAGCAATCGGCTGGCAGAAATGACCGCGATTGTGAAAGGATCAAAGGTTCGCATCAAACGCAAAGAGTCCTACTGGTACAACGAAGTGGGCGTTGTTGCCTCTCGCGAAAAAGAACCCACCAAGTCGCGCTACCCCATCACCGTTCGATTTGAAAAGTGCAATTACTACGGGCTGCAAGGTGTTGACGGTGGAAACACCACCAATAACTTCAGCGAGAAAGAGCTGGAGCTGGTCACAACCTAATCACCCCAAATCAACAACGCTTTTCAGTAAATATGCTGAGCCAATAACAATCTATCAGCACATAAGCGAACCAATTAGTGAGATCGCATCTTAACTAGATGCTTTTAAATATATCTATTTTGCCTGCTTTTTAGGTAACTCTATACCGCAAGAAATCCCTTTCTTGTCACCACGAATCCGACTTTAGGCGTTCGGAAGCCAAACATTCCAACCTGATGACACTTAAGCCGCATCATTCCTGCATCAAGACTCAACCTTTTTGAAGATCAGACGCCGTACTCGGCAAATGCCTACCGAGAATCGACGCACAATTCAGGCAAAGCCGGATCAGATCACGTAGACCTCAGCAGCTGGCACAATCTCAAGATTGTCCGGGAAATTCGTCAGGAAATCATCCTTTTGAACATTTTGGAGCAAAGTGTTCACTCCATAAAGGCCTGTGATCCGTAGATCGTCGCCTTCTTGGCTGAAGATGAGATCAACTGCTTTGGTGAGGCCGATGCCATCTTGATTGACATTGAAATCTGTGATGACGTCACTTTCTCCTGGTAACTCTCTTGAAAGCAGGAACACATCCTGGCCTTTACCACCTGTGAGCGTGTCGTTTTGGTAGCCGCCATACAGCAAATCATTACCCTTACCCCCTTTCAGGACATCAGCACCTTTGCGGCCAAGCAAAACATCCGTTGCTGCTCCTCCTAATGATGTGTCATCACCTCCGCCGCCATAGAGATAATCATTGCCATTTTTGCCAACGAGTCGGTCGTTTCCATTCCGGCCTCTCAACATGTCGGTTGCAGAGGAACCCTTGATGGTCTGATCCGATCCATCACCTTTTGTGAAATAACCAAAGGACTCTGGATCAGGGTTTTCTTCCAGCGTGATGGCTCTCAGTTGATTGCCATCATCTGGAATGGAATCAATGAGATTGGAATCAATGGTTGAATCACCACCGTTTGTTCCCTCATCTCCAGGCAGATTATTGCCACCTGAGACATCACCCTCGGGCAGACCCTCCGGATCAACAGGATTGCCTAAGTCAGGGGGGATAATTTCCCCGGAGCCTCCGTTGCCGCCGGCCTCACCACTGCCAGAACCGCTGCCACTTTCTGAGCCGTTGTCACCGCCAACGATTGGAAAGCCAGCGAGATCATTATCTTCTTTGAATTCGATCATCTCTTCATAATTTTCGACTTTAATGATCGTTTTGCCTACCTCTTCTCCTGAATTATTTGCAACAGCAATGGTGACTGTGCTCTCCTCTTCATTAAAAATTGAATTTTTTCGCTCCCATATGTAAGAGCTGCCGCCAGAGTTGCCGTCTTCTAATTCGTGTAAACCAAAGACAAAGTCCTCAATCTTATCTTGACCAGGGCTTGCTACAAAAACATCGTTGTATGTATTTTTACCTGACTGATTATTTCCTGATCCATACAGAATATCATGGCCATCTCCACCATCAAGGACGTCAGCTCCGTTTTTACCTTTTAATGTGTCTTTACCATCTCCACCAATCAGTAAATCTTGATTACCGCCGCCAATTAATTTGTCATCTCCATCATTTCCGTCAATTTCATCGCTGTGGTTGCCACCACTAATTGTGTCGTCGGACTTTCCACCTTTAATAGTGTCTTGCCCTCCTCCCCCATTGATACTTAGTGCATCATTTTCTGCTATTGAAGTAGGCTTAGGAGAACCTGATTCATTAACATATCTAAAGTCATCATTTTGATAATAGTCTGAAAAATCATTGATACTGACGAGATCAATTGGGTTACCTAAGCTTCCCCCGTCAACTACGAACTGATTGTTTTTTTGACCTTTTCCTGGGCCTGCATATGCAAGAATAGTGCCAGGGTCACTTGCGCCGCTTGGAGGAAACTTACCTTCATTGATGACTTCGATAAGGTCAATATAGTTCTTGACTTTAATGGTTGTTGTGCCAACCATTTCGTTTCCGTCCTTTTTTAGTACGTCAATAACAACTTCCTGTTTTTCTTTATCAAAACTGGGATTGTCTCGATCCCAGATATAATATGTAGAGTCCTTTAGGCTATCTTCACCAAAGGTAAAGTCCTCAATTAAATCATTTTCTGTGCTCGCAAAAAAAGAATCATCTCCAGCTCCTCCCTGAAGAGTATCGTTTCCTCCAAGTCCACGTAATCGATCTGATCCATCGCCACCAATGAGTGAGTCGTTGCCCACGCCACCATCGAAGGTGTCGTTTCCACTACCACCATCGAGGATGTCATCTCCACTACCACCTGCAAGGGTGTCATCTCCATTCTCAGCCTTCAGATAATCGTCTCCATTTCCGCCATCAAGGCTGTCTTCCCCGTCCCACCCAAAAAGTTTGTCGTTTCCCTCCTCCCCTTCAATTGTGTCATTATCATTACCCCCAAGAAGTCTGTCATTGCCAAGTCCGCCTTCGAGTTTGTCATCTCCAACATTCCCATGTAAATAGTCATCTTTGTTGCCACCTGTAATGGAGTCATCCCCCTGTTTGCCATCAATCGAATATGAATCATCTGATGTCGCTATTTTTGGCTTTTCTGGTCCGACTTCCGAATCATATCTTTCTTTGTAATCATAATAATAATTAGCAAACTCGTTAATTCCTTCAACGGAGATTATATTATTTTCTTTTCCTCCTATCGCCTCAAAGTCTTTATTATCGCTTTTATAGATTAACCGGGTGTCTGGATCGCTGGCCCCCAAAGATGGTTCGAACCCAGGTGTTATTAGTGCGTCGTAGTAATCCTTGAACTCGTCATAATTTTTGACTGTGATTGTTGCCGTCCCAACGACTTGGTCGCTTCCCTCTATCAATAAAACATCCACTTCTACATTATTTGTGTCTTCGATTAGCCTAATATTTTTTCTATCCCATACATAATTCACGTTTTCACTGGTAGGAGATACAAGTGCATCAACACCATAGACAAAGCCTTCGATCTTGTCGTTTCCTTTACTTGCTAGGAATTGATTGGATCCATCCCCGCCATTGAGTGTGTCATTGCCATCTCCGCCATAAAGGGTGTCATCACCAGCTCCACCATCCAAAATGTCTTTACCATTCCAGCCTCTCATTGAGTCATTGCCATCTCCGCCATAAAGGGTGTCATCATCAGCTCCACCTCCAAGGGTGTCATTACCTTCGTTGCCAATGATGGTGTCATTCCCAGCGGCTCCATGCAAGGAGTCATCATTGCTGCCAGCCTCGATTTCGTCATTGCCACCGCCTCCGTCAATTTTGAATTTGTCAGTTGATGTGGCCTCAGTTGGCTTACTTCTGCTGCTTGATGGTATGTACTTTTCATCGTCTGCTACGTAAAAGTCGGCAAACTCGCTGATTCCTTCAACGTTGATTATATTGTTTTCTCCGCCACCATTGACACCGAAAGAGTTATTGCCATCTACCTCCCCTTTGTAGATCAATTCTGAGTCAGGATCGCTGGCTCCCACGGACGGTGGGAAGCCAGGATTGTCTAGTTCTTCGACGTCAACTTTGAAGTTATCGTATCCTGATTTAAATATCACAGTCGTTGTTCCTGCTACTTCGCCACTTGTTTTGCTTAAAACATTGATTGTTGCTGTCTCGTTGTCAGTATCTAATTCAACACTACCTCTGTCCCATTCGTAGTCATTGCTGTCTATGAGCTGATCTCCTTCATCGCCATATTCAAAATCTGTGATTGTGTCGTTGCCTGGGCTGGCTTTGAATTTGTCGTTCTGAGATTCAATGCCGTTCCCATCACCCGTTAGTTCATCGTCGCCATCACCGCCATTCAGAATGTCACTACCTGCACCACCTAATAAAATATCCTTTCCTTCATTTCCATAAAGATGATCATTATCCTGGTCACCTATAACTCTGTCATTGCCATCGCCGCCGTTCAATGTGTCGTCACCTAGTCCTCCTTTGATGGTGTCGACGTCATTGTTTCCGTTAACTTTGTCATTACCTGGGCCGCCTAGAACTGTATCAATTCCGCTGTTTCCATAGAGGATGTCATCGTCGGCACCGCCCTCGATGTAGTCGTCGCCTTTGTTGGCGAAAATATAGTCATCTCCACCTTTTCCATCAATTTTTTCTGCCTGATCCTTGTTTTCGGGCTCGAATTTTTGATCACTTTTATCGCCTATGGTCCAGGTCACTGTCCCCTCAGAAAATTTATCTTCGTGACCTGATGGATATGCATAGTTGTTGCCATGTGAGACGTCATTGCTATGACTTCCGTTCACCACGAGGTCAAAATCAGATTTTTCCTCGAACTCTAAAACTGATTGTTCGCTGATGCCGATGACCTTGGTGGTGAAGCTTTCGCCAGCGATTTCAATACGCAAAAATGCTGCTTCCTTGCCATCAATCGTGGTGCGTTCCACCACCACCGCGTCGCGGCTTAATCCCGCATCCACAAGCTCCTGCGACAGAACAATCTGATCGCCGGCCTTATAGCCCTGAATCGTGTCGTCCCCGCGGGACAAGACATAGGTATCCCCTCCAGAGCCACCAATCAGTAGGTCGTCTCCATTTCCGCCATCGAGGGTGTCATCACCCTTGGCGCCTTCCAAGGTGTCGTCGCCGTTTCCGCCATCCACCACGTCATCGCCACCACCGGCTTCGATTTCATCCGCTCCAGCTCCGCCATCCACGCTGTCGTCACCAGCTCCGGCCTCGATGCTGTCGTTTCCAGCTTCTCCATCGACATCATCAGCTCCTTCTCCGCTCTCCACCACGTCGTCACCGACTCCGGCGTCGATCACATCCGCTGAAGCCGTACCGCCGATCTCGTCATCCCGCAGCAGTGCACCTCTCTTGCGGCGCCCTGCGATCAAGCTCTCATTCCACTCACTCCAGCTTTGAGCGGCAGTCGTCTGAGGAGAACGCATTGAGCACGGATTGGACACTATTTTTATCCTGTACCTAAGCAAGTTGTTTGTCATCCCTCAGTTGGGGGATTATGGATTTCGCGGCTTTTTCGTACCAATAACCAATGGACGACGTCCTGATTTGTTGGCTTCCAACGTGCCGCTGGTCGCTCTCCCATTCCTGAACTGAGCGTTCACTCTGTTTCCTTCTAGATACGACGCACAATTCAGGCAACGCAAGATCAGATCACATAAACCTCAGCAGCTGGCACTATCTCAAGATTGTCCGGGAAGCTCGCCAGGAAATCATCCTTCCGAATATTTTGGAGCAAAGTGTTCACTCCATAAAGGCCTGTGATCCGTAAATCGTCGCCTTCCTGGCTGAAGATGAGATCGACTGCTTTGGTGAGGCCGATGCCATCTTGATTGACATTGAAGTCTGTAATGACATCAGACTCTCCTGATAATTCTCTTGAAAGGAGGAACACATTCTGGCCTTGACCGCCAGTGAGCGTATCGCTTTGGTAGCCGCCATTCCCACGCCACGACCTGCCTGGCGGCCCACAGCAAAACACTACTGAAATCGCCGTCTTCAATCAGCAAAGCAAGCCGTGAACAATTTGGGGAGTCCCCGATGCAATTGCCGAAACAGATTCGGCTGGAGCAAGTGCAAACTCTGCTAAGGGATCCTGATCAGCAGCAACGACTGGGAACTCAATCAATCAGTTCCATTGCGAAACGATGCGGATTCACAGCTCCCAATCACTTCGCTCGCGATTTTCGAATCATGTTTGGGGAAAGCCCAAGACAAACGTTCAGCCGTAGAAAAGCTTGAGTTGCATCAATCCTGTACATAAACGCGACCTTCCCGTAAACACTGCTCGGCTTTCTGGAGTTCACGGCCGAGATACAGCGCATGATCCAGACAGCTCAGCGGATGGGGGCCATCACCTTCGGTGAGTTGAATGCCGATCTGCTTGGCACTGCGGCCGCGATACACCGCTGAAGCAGCGCGAGGACCATTGCCGCCTTTTTTGCAGCTCAGCACTTCACCGGTATCGGAATCGCGGGCAAGACCCTTCTCATCGATGGTGTTGCCGAAGTGCTCCAGCACCAGCTCACCGGCCTCCGAATCAACCTTGATCAGGAAGTAGCCGCTGGGGTCCAGCGCAATGAAGCGCTGGGACAGACGCTCATCGAGGGCCTCGATGGCGGCCGTCAACGCGGCAGGGGAGTCCGGAGACTTGATCATCTCTTCAACCTACAAACCAAGGCTTGGCGCGTCCGCCTTGAAGGGCAATTCGGCGTTGATCGCATCGATCTCCTCGAGCATCAAACCATTCACCTTGGGCAGCCAGGCTCGGATCAAGGAATCCATCTGGGGCTGGTACCAGCGGTGCAGGCTGGCGTGGGGACGGGCCACAAACCCTCGCCGGCGCTTATGGCTGCCGCCTGCTCCTGGATCAAAGCTGTTGATGCCTTGGCCGATCGCCCATTCGATCGGCGCGTAGTAGCAGACCTCGAAGTGGAGGCAGTCGATCTCCTCCTCACTGCCCCAGTAGCGGCCCCAGAGCTGCTGGCCGTCGTGCACGCACATCGACATGGCAACGGGTTCCCTCGGATCACCGCGATGGGCTGAAAACAGCACCACCTGATCGCGCTGACCATCCGCCAGCAAGTCAAAAAACGACTTCTCGAGGTATTTGCTGCCCCATGGCCCCCAGCGGGCGCAGTGCTGTTCATAGAAGCCATGCATGGTCTGCAGCAGCTCGAGATCCAACTGATCACCTGTGAGTGGCGTCACCGTGATGCCCGCCTGGGTGACCGCCTTGCGTTCCCGCTTGATGTTGCGGCGCTGGTTGGCGTTGAAGCCTTTGAGGTAGTCGTTGAAGCTTTGATCATCTCCACGACTCCAGAGGCTCTGCTGGTTCAGCCAGGGAGCGCACCCCGCCGCCTCAGCGAACGGCCGCCATTCCGGATCGACATACAAAAAATTGCAGCTGAGGATGCCGCTCTGCTCGCAGAAGGCATCGATGGCGCGGAGTAACACCGCCGTGAGCTGGGCGACATCTTCATCCTCACGAATATGAAAGCGGTAGCCGAGCACCGGGCTGACCGGACTCATGCCCAGCAGCTTCGGGTAATAGCGAAGCCCAAGATCTGCAGCGAGGCGTGCAAAGGTTTGATCGAAAACGAATTCGCCGTAGCTGTGACCCTTGAGATACAGCGGCGCCACAGCGACGGGTTGATCACCGCGCCAAAGCGCCAGGTGAAACGGCTGCCAGCCTTGATCCGGCACAACGCTGCCTGAGCGCTCCAGCGCATCAAGCCAGCTCCAGCGGTAAAACGGAATCGCCTGTTCACCCACCAACGCCGTCCAGTGGTCTTCCGGAATCTCCCGGATCGAACGATGCCAACGCGCGGAAAGTGGAGTCATGCAGGCAGCAGCTGGATCCGACTCTTGGCCGACCCTAACCAGCGCAACGTTCCTGTACGCCTTTCGTTGGCATGCCTACTGGTGGGGATGAGTGCCGCCTTGGCCAACCCTGCAGCCGCTGGGTTGTTACGCCCCATGCTGGATGTGATGCGTCCACGCTTGGAAGAACGACTCAAGGACGAATGCCTGAAGCTGGTGAGCAGCGAACTGTCTGCCCTCCAGAACCTGGTGAATGACAGTTGCCAGTCGATGGCACGGCCGGCGACCGTCTGTCTGATTGAGGAGACCAGTCGCAGCGGCCGGGAACTTGGGTTATCACCGAGCTGATCTCAGGCCGGATCGGAGATGACGGTGAGGTGGTGATCAAACGCTGTCTCGGCAAAATGCTCGGTTTGCCGGCCACCAGCCTGGAGAACCTGGCGTGGCCTGAGATCAGGCCATCGGGTCGCTGACCATCGTGATCTCCCGAGCTGCGAAGTCGAGATTCAGCAAATCTGCATTCACCCCTTTCACCACAGCCTTCACGTCCTCTCCCTTCATGATCCAGGCGTCGTTGCCCTTCATCTCGATCACGGTGGACGCGCAGCCACAGAACTCGATCCTGTCGCCGAGCTCAAAATCCATGATTTTCACGTGACCCTTGCCGCCATCGACGGTGACGATGGTGTCGTCTCCCTCACCACCCCAAACCTTGTCCTTGCCCTCACCACTTTCGATGACGTCGTCACCCTCGTAGCCCCAGATCAAATTTTTCTTTTTCGACCCGGTGAGCTCATCGCTACCGCTTGTGCCACGGATTTTTCTCTTGCTCTTGCGTCCCATGGCCTCGTTGAATCAGGTGCTGTGCAACTGGAGATTAGTGAGATTCTTCCAACTGAGAATCCCCTAAATGGGGGATTCTCAGCGATCTCCAAGCTGATGGCGACGGCTGTAACGCAGCAACAGCTCATCACCACCCAGGCAGCTCGAGGCGTTCAACTGCCAGGCTCCCGTTGCAGCCAGGGCCTGGGGCAGATGGCTACCTATCCGGGCCCCGGAGGCAACCCAGCTGTGCTCACCCCCGAGCAGCCGTGGCGTCAGCGTGAGCTGCAGTTCGTCGATGGCATCCGCCGCCAGCAGCGACGTCGCCAGCTCAGCGCCACCAAGGACCACCAGTCGGGCATATCCCTGCTGATGCAAGCGTTTCAGGGAGACAACCCAGGATTCACCCTGCTCCACCCAGCCGTCAAAACCGGTCTCTGCTGGTTGCGGGCCAAGCAGCACCCGCCGCAAAGGCTGCTGAAAAAACAACCAGTTGCCAGGAAAGTTGTTCTGCCGGCTGACAACGACGGCATCGGGTTGATCAGGACGTTCGGCAACACGACGCGTTTCCAGAAAATCCGCATCCCGGATCAGACAGGTGCATCGGTGAGCCCGCAGGGTGCCAGCTCCGATCAGACAGGCATCAGCCCAGGTGAGGGATTCCTCCAGAGCCCGTCTGTCACCGCTCCCTCCCAGCTGGGCAGCCCCACCGCCCGGTGGCGCAAGGCGACCATCAAGGCTGACGGCCAGCACCAACCGGACTGTCTGCATCAGCCGGTCAGAGCGCCGCGACGGCCTCCAGGGATGCAGGCGTCATCTCCAGCTGAGGAGCTTCGGCGTACACCTCAGCCGCGTTGTTCGGACTTTCCTGCAAACGCACCTTGTGAAGCTGGGCACCGATGGCTTTCACCGGGGTGGAGAGGCGATCGGCGATGTGCAGAGCGATGTTCTCCGCCGTTGGCACACACTCGGCAAAGAAGGGAACGTCCTTGTTCAAGAACGTGTGGTCGAAAGGCTCGACCACCAGATCGTCCACCAAACGCTGCAACGCCGAGAGGTCGCAGACCATGCCGGTGCGGGGATCGATGGCACCACGGACGGTGACGTCAACCAAATAGTTGTGGCCATGGCCATGGGGTCGGGCGCATTTGCCGTAAATGCGCTCGTTCTCCTCCTGGCTCAGTTCCGGGCGAGCCAGACGGTGGGCAGCGGCGAAGTGGGTGCGGATGGTGAGGAAGGCGTCCATGGGATGTCCGAGGTAGTCGGCCCAGAGGCCCGGTTGTTCGTAAAGGCGGAGTGCTGTGATCGGCAGGTGCGGTATCAGCCGCTGCCAGATCACCCGCACAAGCGCTTCGGTGGTGGGGAGACACCCCTCCGGCGTTGCAAGGTTGAATTCAGGCCAGGCCTCATTGAGGAAGCGGAAGTCGAGCTGGCCGGTGATCTCGCTGCGGATGAAGTGCTTCACCTCAGAAAGGTTGAGCACCATGCCATCGGCATCAAGGCCACCCGCCATCGAAACGATCAGCTCGTAGTTGTGCCCATGGCCAGGGGCCAGGGCACAGGGTCCGAAGCGAGCCGCATTGTCGTCAGCCGAGAGCTCTGGCAACCAATAACGATGGGATGCACTGAACGTGGCCCGCCTTGTGATCACGCAGCCGCGGCCTTGGCCGTGCCGTGCAGTCGACTTCGTTTCAGTCATGTGACGTTCCGGCCGGAGGGCATCCTAATGAGCTAACGCCGTTTTCGAGCTATGGCGGAAACCGCCCCCTCCCTGAAACAGACCCTGGCCGGACGAAGCCTGTATTTGGTGGGGATGATGGGCAGCGGCAAAAGCAGCACGGGCAGGCCCCTGGCAGAACGGCTTGGCTACGGCTTTGTTGATGCGGACGCGGTGATCGAACAGGCCGCCGGCTGCACCATTCCCGAGATCTTCGAAAGCGATGGCGAAGCGGGGTTCCGCGCCATCGAAACCCAGGTGCTCAGCGCCATCAGCCAACGCCATTCCCTGGTGGTGGCCACCGGTGGTGGCGTGGTGACCCAGCTCGAAAACTGGGGGCTGCTGCACCACGGCATCGTGATCTGGCTGGATGTGGCCCAGGAACAGCTGCTGGAGCGCCTCAGAGCCGACGACACCGCCCGACCTCTGTTGCAGCAGCCAGACCCCGCTGCGGCCGTCGAGACTCTTCTGAGTGAACGACGGGCTCTCTACGCAGAGGCCGATCTAACCGTGGTGATCCAGGAAGAAACACCAGAGCAGGTGGCCGATGGGATCATGCAATTACTACCAACATTGTTGAAAGATCCCACAAAGAGTCGTAGAGATTGATGATCTGAACATCAACCAAACAGCTTGGCAAGACGCTGCGTATAAAACATATTTTGCGGGTCGAGTTGTCGACGGATCTCCTGAAATTGCGTCAACGCTGGATACACCTTCAACATTTCTCCAGAGGTCATCGAGATCAATTTCGAGAGATGGGGTCGCCCTCCGTAGGCAAGCATCAAGGCTTCAACTTTTCTCACCATCTCGACAATCTTTCTAGGGTTTTGGCTGCCGGCAACATCGTGATAAGCGCCACACTCCACATACACTTTTTGCGGGTCATTCCCACTGGCCAACAAGGACGACTCACCCATCACCTTTTTAAGCCAAACCATGGACGGCAAGGAGAGGTCCAGGGACTGAAACGCCTCCATCACACTCGAAAACAATTCGATTGGAACAGCCCATTCAGAACCCGCAATCGTCGGGGAGGGAGGTTGAAAATTCATCACCACCAGATGGGCCGGTCCTGACATCCAGAACTGTCCATGAGCATCCTCACCAGTGACAACCTCATCACTCAGGGGCGGAACGGAGGCCTCTCGCACAACTTTGAACAGTGTTGAGGCTGGATCCCTTGTACTGGCATGGACAAATGACATCGGCCCGCTATCCACCAAGGCCTGCCGCCAGTCAGCAGTGGCCATCGGTTGCTGCACAAGCTTGAGGCGGTAGGCCGGATCAAGTTGAAGCGTGAGTTGTGTCATTACCCCCAACATGCCCAGCGAAATCCGGGCTGCATCCATATAAGGGTGATCAGACTTCATCTCAACAACGGACCCGTCGGCGACAACGAGTCGACAACGCGTCAGCCTGGACGAAAGGCTTCCGCCCATCAAACTGCCGTGGCTTCCGGTTGAGACGGCTCCTCCAATCGTCACCCACGGTGGTGCTGGAGCATTGGACAGAGTGAGCCCTCTGGCCCATGCCTCACGGTGAATTGTTTCCAACAAAACACCTGGGCCACAGGTCACAGTTCCGGCGTCTTGATCGAAACTCAGTGCATCAAGATGTGCAGTTGACAACATCAATGTGTCGCCATCGCCATACCACTTGGTATTCCAGGATGTTCTTCGACCTACGACACGACATTGGCGATTTTGTTGACGACAATGTCTGACAATCTCAACCACGTCGCCTTCTGTTCTTGGAGCCAGAACATCAGCCGAACCACCAAAAACAGTGAACCCAGACCAATCTCTTAATGGGATCGAAACGGAATCAATCTGAGCGAAGAATGTGTTGTCACTGACAGCCTGGGCATTCAATCGTTCTGCCCAGGAATGGCTACCAATCAGGCCGGCAGCTGTCACACCGCTGCGGAGAAGGAAGGAGCGCCTGGTCAATGCCATGCATCAGCGTCGAACTCTCGTTTCAACGTAAAGGCATCACTCCGAATCCCTGTTCAGATCAGTAACGACGATTGACGGGTTCAAGACAACATCGTGAATCGTCAGTTGGCAGGTGGCTCCAGCCTCACCGCAAACCACTGCAACGTCATCCCTGGGCTGATCTCCAGATCGCAGGCCGTGTCGAGCAAGCGTTGCGCCGCGGCCTGGACCGTCGGTTGATTGCGTAGATCAGCGGGGAGCTGGTCGAGCGATCGCAGCCAATCGCTCAGCCATGTCAACGTGTCGGCAGCGCTGAGCAACTGCTCTGGCTTGCCCGGCTCCAGCACCACGTAGTCATCACAGGCACGGATCAAGGGATCAGACATGAAACAACGGCTGCTGGCCCTGCTGCTGTGCTTCACCATCCTGCTCATGGCTGCACCTGCGTGGGCCTCCTCCGTGCTGGAAGCTCGCCTGAGCAGCTGGCCTGAATGGAACCTGCCAAGCCCTCTGCCCCGGCCGAGCAACGACGATGATCTGGTGTATCCCTCCTGGTTTAAAGGGCTCTGGCAGGTCGAAAGCCTGGATCTCGATGATCCGGACGCACCGCCGCTCATCCATCAGGCCCGTTTCAGCCCTGATGCGGACGGGCGCCTCGTGGGAGATCGCGCCTTCAACGCCCTCGCCATCGGCCAAGCCCTGCTCGGCGATCAGCTGCTGCGGGTGGAAGACGATCCGGACAGCGCCAATCGTCAGATGGCTCAACTCAAGGGTGATCTGCGACTGGAGACCAGCGTCACCGGTCGGCGACAGGAAACCCTGGATGATGGCGGCTTTCTAGCCGATGAGCTCGTTCTGCAAATCCTGCATGCCCCCGGCCCGCCAAGGCTGAGCCGCATCGAAACCCTCAGCCTCTACAAACGCTGCGACGTCGACATCTGTGCCGACCAGTGGCAGGCCCGCTATGCCGCTCCCGGTCAGACGCTGCGGGATCGAGCCGTCGCGACCCACCGTTACAGGCTGCGCTTCACACCTCTTCCAGGGTCCGCTCCATCAACTTGAGTTCAAGCTGATCGCGCCACTGGAAAAGCGCTTGCAACTTGGGGTGATCGCTCAGCCCCGGGACACCGCGCCCCGCCAGCGGAGAACCGGCCGATTGAGGGAAACGCAACAGCGAGAGCTGCGCGGCCACAGCGAGATCAGCCATCGTCATGGTTTCACCCACCAGCCAGGGACTGGCCTCAACCGAGGCCGCCAGTTGTTCAAGACTCGCCAACAGAGCTGTCCGCTCCCCCTGATTCACCAGCTCACTGACGCTGTTGACCCAACCGCCAGGAATCGCACCCATCACAGAGCGGAGGGGATCAGGAACATCGTCGGGCAGCAATGCCACCCGCAACTCGGGATCCAGGGCGGCTGCCTGGACAAGGCACGCACGCCCACCGGCGGCCAGGGTCGTATCCGCCCAATCCTCAATCAGATGCACCTGAGCGGCCTGTTTCGCATCAGCCGGCAAGAGTGCTGGCTCTCCCCCAGCCAGGTCTAGATGGCGGCTGATGGTGCTGGAGTCCGCCAGCACCGTGTCGCCATCCACCAGAACCGGAACCTGGCGTTGTCCGGACAAACGAAACACGGCCACCTGGCCGATCCCAGGAGTGACCTCAACGGTTCGGTAGCTCAGCCCCTTGGCCTGAAGCACCATCCGCACCTTGAGGCAAAACGCTGAATGACGGAATTGATGCAGCTCCAGCATGGGATTAGCGCCATGGGCCCGGCAGAGTAGCCATCAGATCCCAGAGCTCGCCAGCACCATGCGGGAGTTTTTCCTCAACGTCACCCGCTATCCCCGCTATCTGATCGCCTTCACCCTCGGCGTGATGAACTCGGTTGCGGAACCGCTTGCCCGCAGGCGCAGCAACCCGGTAACTGCCGTCGCCTTGATCGGTGCTCTGATCAGCGGCTTGATCAGCCTCAGCCTCGTGCTGCGTGCCATGGTGCAATCAGCACCAGTGGCGTGACGGACCGATGGCTCAGGGGCGTCGTGTGGAACGGGTGGCGGCCCTGATCCGCAAAGAAACAAGCGAATTGCTGATGAATGGCATTCGTGATGAGCGGGTGCATCAGGGCATGGTGAGCATCACGGATGTGGAAGTGTCCGGCGATCTGCAGCACTGCAAGATCTTCGTGAGCGTGTTCGGGGAACAGAACGACCGCAACGAGGTGCTCGAAGGGTTGAAGGCGGCGAGCGGCTACCTGCGTGGTGAACTGGGCCGACGCCTGCAGATGCGCCGGGCACCGGAGGTGGTGTTCCAGCTCGACAAAGGCATCGAGAAGGGAACCTCTGTGCTGGGCCTGCTCAACCGCCTGGAAGATGAACGACAGGAGCGTGGCGAGATCCCCCCAGGCAGCGATGAGCTCCAACCCGATTGATCCTCTGCGGCGTCAGATCGCCGAACTGATCGTGGTGAGGGCCAGTGGTCATCTGGATGATCAGCAGCGCCGTTACCCCCGCTGGGAACTGCCCAACTCCGCATTGCGGCGGCTGCTCCACAACGGTGTCGGCGGCGTGATTCTGCTGGGGGGAAGCGCCACCGAGCTGCAGCAACGAACCCGCCAGCTGCAGAGCTGGGCCTCACAACCTCTCCTGTTCTGCGCCGATGTGGAGGAGGGCGTGGGCCAACGCTTCGAGGGCGCCAGCTGGTTGGTGCCGCCCCTCGCCCTCGGCCGCCTCCACCGCAGCGAACCCGCACGTGCCCTGGCCCTGGCGGAGCGCTATGGACGCTGCACCGGCGAACAGGCCCGTCGCTGCGGCCTCAACTGGGTGCTGGGCCCCGTCTGCGATGTGAACAACAACCCCGCCAACCCGGTGATCAATGTTCGGGCCTGGGGTGAAGATCCAGGAACCGCTGGAGCCCTGGCCGCCGCCTTCCAGCACGGCCTCAACCAGGTTGGCGTGCTGGGTTGCGCCAAACATTTCCCGGGCCATGGCGACACCGCCAGCGATTCCCATCTGGACCTGCCGGTTCTGCCCCACGATCGACAGCGTCTTGATCAGATCGAGCTACCGCCGTTTCAGCAGTTGATCGAGGCCGGAATCGACAGCGTGATGACGGCTCACCTGCTGCTGCCGAATCTGGACCCGGAACGCCCGGCCACACTGTCGCCCACGGTGCTGACGGACCTGCTGCGCCGGCAGATGGGGTTCAGGGGACTGGTGGTGACCGATGCGCTGGTGATGGAAGCGATCGCTGCCCGCCATGGTCCCCAGGAGGCGGCCGTGCTCGCCTTCGAGGCCGGGGCAGATTTAATCCTGATGCCGGCTGATGCCGACGCCGCGATCGACGGACTTCAGGCAGCCTTCAGCGATGGCCGCCTGCCGATGGAGCGTCTTGAGGAGGCCCTGCAGCGGCGGCGCCAGGCCCTTGCCAAGGTGGCCACAACAACAACCGCGGCGATCGCCAGCGAGGACGATCGCGAGCTCGAACGGGAACTGGTCGCTGCCTGCAGCACCATCCAGTGCGCTGCAGGGATCAGCGCCAGCAGCGGTGTGAATCTGATCCGTGTGGATGGCATCTTCCCCTGTCCCGCCTTGAGTGGCGATGCTCCGGCTCTGCAGCTGCCGGAACGTTTGGGGTTGGCCAGCGTGGTGATCCATGGCCAGGGGGTTTCCCCTTGGCAGAACAATGCAGACACTCCGCTGGCCCTGGAGCGAATCGGGTCAGGACCCGTTTTGCTGCAGTTGTTTGTGCGCGGCAACCCGTTCCGAGGCCACAGGGATGGTCGGGAACCCTGGCTGGCGGCCGTCAGGCAGCTGCAGCGGCTCGATCGTCTGGCGGGACTTGTGGTTTACGGCAGCCCCTATCTCTGGGAGCAGCTCAAAGCCGGTCTCGATCCAGAGATTCCTGCGGCCTACTGCCCCGGCCAGATGCCCGAAGCCCAGCGCCATGTGCTGACGACTCTGCTGAGACCAGCTGAAGCATCAGCCCACAACGGCGAATTCACCGACTGAGCGACCTATCGTCGGCCGACTTCACGGCGCCGCTGATGCTCAGCCTCTCGATGATCGTGCGAAACGAGGAGGCACGCCTTGCTGCCTGCCTCGCCTCCGTGAAAGGTCTGGCGGACGAGCTGGTGGTGGTGGACACCGGCTCCACCGATGGCACGATCGCCGTTGCCGAAGCCGCCGGCGCTCGCGTGGAGCGGATCGAATGGCCGGGGGATTTTGCCCCCGCTCGCAACCGTGCCATGGACTTTCTCAGCGGCGACTGGGTGCTGGTGCTGGATGCCGATGAACAGTTACGGCCGGAAGTGATTCCCAGCCTCAAGGCCCTGATGGCCCAGCCCGATGTGCTCGTGATCAATCTGTTGCGCTACGAGCTGGGAGCAGCTATGGCGCCCTACTCGAATGTGAGCCGCCTGTTCCGTCGCCACCCCGGCATTCGCTGGAGCAAGCCGTATCACTCGATGATCGATGACAGCGTCCAGGTTCTGCTGGAGCAGGAAACCCACTGGCGCATTGCTGACTGCCGCGAGCCAGCCATCCTCCACGACGGATACAGACCTGAGCTGCTGGCTGGCACCGACAAGGCGGAGCGGCTGCGTCAGGCGATGCAAAGCGAACTGGAGCGCCATCCCGGTGATCCCTACGCCAGCGCAAAACTGGGCGGTCTGCTGATCAGCGATGGGCAGCTTCAGGAGGCCGTCGCGCTGTTGCGCAGGGCGCTTGATCAGGACTCGATGCAGGACGGTGAGCGCTATGAACTGCTGCTCCACCTGGCGCTGGCTGTCACCCCATCCGAGCCGGGCGAAGCGATTGCGCTTTATCGAAAGGCTCTGGAGATCTCCCTGGACACCCGCATCACCCTCGGGGCCCGGCTCAACCTGGCCGCCCGGCTGATGGAACAAGGAGACCTTGAGGAAGCCATCAACCTGACCCGGATTGCGACCCAACGGGCACCGGAAGTGGCCCTCGGCTGGTACAACCTCGGGCTGATGCATCGCCGTCGTGGCGACATCAGTGCAGCTCTGCAGGCTTATGAGCAGGCCTTGCAGCTTGACCCCGACAACGCTGCATGCCATCAGAACCATGCCGTGGCATTGCTGATGGGGGGTGACATCGAAGGGGCACGCCAGGGGTTCCGCAACGCCATCGCCCAACTGGACCATCAGGGGCGGACGGATGAAGCCCAAAACCTGCGGCAGACAGCAGGGCAGATCGTGAAACTTGATGTGGAGCCGAACGCTTGAGTGATGCGTTGAACGGGCGCACCGTGGTGGTCACCCGTGCTGCCGAACAGCAGGGTGAAGGGCGACGACTGCTCGAATCACTTGGGGCACATGTGCTGGATCTGCCGGCTCTGGTGATCGGACCACCCGATCAGTGGGGACCTCTGGATGACGCCCTGGCGGATCTGGAGAATTTCCACTGGCTGGTGTTCTCCAGTGCCAACGGTGTTGAAGCGGTGGAACAGCGTCTGCGGACCATGGGGAGCAACCTGGCCCGCCGCCCCCGCAGCCTCAAGATCGCAGCCGTGGGTCGCAAGACGGCGCGTCTGCTGGAGGATGTCGGCGCCACAGCCGACTTCGTTCCGCCTCGATTCGTTGCCGACAGCCTGATCGAGCATTTCCCTGTCTCAGGCTTTGGGCTGCGCATGTTGCTGCCCCGTGTGCAGAGCGGCGGCCGAACTCTGCTGGCGGATGCCTTTGCAGAGGCGGGCGTGCGCGTTGTGGAAGTGGCTGCCTATGAATCGCGCTGTCCGCAGGCGATGCCTGAAGCGACAGCGTCGGCTCTGGAGGCCGGCGCCGTGGATGCCATCACCTTCAGCAGCGGCAAAACCGCTGACCACACCGCTCTGCTGCTCAAGCAACGCTTCGGTGATCACTGGCTGGAGCAGCTCGCTGAAGTGAAAGTGGTGTCGATCGGGCCGCAAACCTCACGCAGCTGCCTGGCCCAGTTCGGACGGGTGGATGGGGAGGCCGATCCCCATGATCTCGATGGACTGGTGTCCGCCTGTGCTCAGCTGATGCAGAGCGGATCCTGAGCTGTGCCGTTCTGGGCCAAACGCACGCAACCGCTCGGCACATCGATGGCCAGAACGGACCATCCCGGAGGCAGCAAAGGGGCACTGTCTCCTGAGCAACGCCCATCAGCACTCACACAGAGCACGCCACTCAACTCCGCATTGCTGGCCAGCGCCCGACTCTGACCAGCCACCAGAAGCACCCCCGTGACCTTGATGCCGGAGCCAGGATCGACAGCCGGATCAGCCCCTGGCTCCTGATCTGGATCAGCGTCGGGATTCGTCACCGATTCAGGTGCACTCGGCTGCAGTGGAGCGAAGGGATCAAGCCGACCTCCAGGAGCAGCGTCTCGCACCTGTTCGACCGTTGGCAGAGGCGTCAGCCCCAGTTCCGGCGGCGCAATCCTGTCAGCCGCAGACTGCTGATCCTCCTCTGAAGGCGGGGTTGTCGAGGCGGGGGGGCTTACCGCTGGCTCCGATGTTGTGGACTCGCCTCCACATGCGAACAGGCCGAGAGCACAGCAGCCGATCGCGATCGACGCCATGGACCTGCAGGCCCGCTCAGCCGTCTTCTTCCACGAGGTCCCGGAAACGATCAAGATTGGCTTGGAGCTCCCTGGTCACAATCCCCCCCAGGATGCTGGGCTCCATCAAGGGTGCCAAGACCCCCGGTAATTCGTAGGTGACAGTCAGCTTCACCGCCGTCCGATCTGGCGCTTCCGGGTAAAAGCGCACCGCACCACGGGTGGGCAAGCCACCGACCGACTCCCAATGCAGCTGCTGCTGATCCACACGCTGGGTGATGCGGGCCTTCCAATGGAAACGAAAACCCTGAGCCGCGAGCGTCCAATCCGTGAGATCGGGGTCATCAAGGGTTTTGACCGACTCGATCCAGCGCATCCAGCGAGGCATGGCCTCCAGGTCGCTCCAGACGGCCCAGACGCGTTCCGCAGAGGCCTGAACCTCAGTGGTGACTGAATGTTCCAACCAACGTCCCATCGTCAGGCCACCGCAGCATTGGTTGCCAGTTGCGCCGGCTGCTCAAGGATTGCTGCCGCCGCCAGGTGGCCGCTCATGGTCGCCCCCTCCATCGAATCGATGTAGTCCTGTCGCGTGTAGCTGCCCGCCAGGAAAAAGTTGCGTACTGGAGTGCGTTGTTCAGGGCGATAGGGCTCCATACCCGGTGCTTCCCGATAAAGGGACTGGGCCAGCTTCACCACATTGCTCCAGGTGAGTTTGAGATGTTTGGCCGAGGGGAAGAGATCGCGAACTTGCTGATCTGTGTGGGCGACGATCGCATCGACCGATTTGGGAATCCAGGGATCCCCGGGAGTGAGCACACACTGGAGCAGGGAGCCCTCTCCTTCCTTGCGGTAGTCCTCAGGACTGGCAAGGGCCAGATCTGCAAAACAGCTGAAGTCCGCATCAGCGGTATAGAGAAGATTGTTGAGTCCTGTTGGCGTCGCCACATCCCGACGCTGGGCCTCATGGTCCTCTGCCAGCTCCGTCACCCAGCCGTCGTAACGCAACTGGACCGTGGCCACCGGGACCGCCTCGAGCTGATGAATCGCCTCGAACTGAGGGAAGCGTCGCCAGTCCTCGGGAAGAAGTTTCTGGATGCCGGGGACATCACAGGCGGCGAGATAAGCGTCAGCCTCAGCAGTCACTTCGCCATCGGGAGTGCCTAACAGCAGCCCAGTTACCTCAGGGATTTCAGCATCGCTGAAGTGCACCTGCTTGACCCGATGACGCAAATGGAGCTGACCGCCGCGCTCCTCGATGTATTTGAGGATGGGACCGGTCAACCATCGATGCGGGGATCCCTTGAGGAGGTTGAGCTTGGAGGCTTCGGTTTTGGCCGCAAACATCATGAAGATCGTGAGCATGCAGCGGGCTGAGATCGCCTCGCAATCGATGAAGCCCAGGGCGTAGGCGATTGGATTCCACATGCGGCGGATGCTTTCCGGGCTGCCGCCATGGCCGACGAACCAATCCTGGAAACTGACGGAATCGAGAGCACGGATGGTGCGCATCGCACCCTCGTAATCAACGAGACCCCGAACGATCGGTGAGGTCCCCAGCGCCAGGGCATTGCGCAGCTTGTCGATCCAGCTCAGCTGCGGTGTGGTGAAAAAGGCTTTGAGGCCATTGAAGGGA
The DNA here is from genome assembly GCF_000515235.1 of Synechococcus sp. CC9616. Classification (NCBI taxonomy): domain Bacteria; kingdom Bacillati; phylum Cyanobacteriota; class Cyanophyceae; order Synechococcales; family Synechococcaceae; genus Synechococcus; species Synechococcus sp. CC9616. The sequence continues at coordinate 1,685,052 of NZ_KI911558.1, forward strand.
GCCCCAATGGGAAATCGAAAGTCGAGCTCCCGCAGATCGCCGCCCTTGTTCACAAACAAATGGGTGTGCTGCTTGGGCAACAGGTTTTCAATCGCCCCGACTTTGCGCATCAGGGCAAAGAGGTTGGCGTAATTGAAGAAAAAGACATGCAGACCCATCTCGATATGGTTTCCGCCTTCATCCACCCAGCTACCCACCTTGCCGCCCATGAAGGGCCTTGCTTCGTAGAGATCAACGGAGTGACCGGCATCAACCAAATCCACCGCTGCAGAGAGGCCGGCGAGCCCGGAACCGACAATCGCGACCCGCACCTGTGATGTGCAACTGGACAGGACTCTATTTATCAGACTCCATAGAGTGAGGCTCTACTGTGTGGCGTCGATGACCAGCACCACCACGAATCCAGCCACTCACACCGCTCGCGACGGCAAAGGGATCCTGATCACGGCACCGGCCATGCAGCAGTTGGCGAAGCTCTGCGGCGAACAGGGAAACAATCAGGTTCTGCGTGTCGGCGTGCGGTCGGGAGGCTGCAGCGGCATGAGCTACACGATGGACTTCGTTCCGGCCTCCGAAACCCTGGATGACGACGAGACCTACGACTACGAAACTCCAGAAGGGAACCAGTTCCGCGTGATCTGCGACCCCAAGAGCCTGCTGTACATCTACGGAATGCAGCTGGACTTCAGCACCGCACTGATCGGTGGTGGTTTCAACTTCACCAATCCCAACGCCACGCAGACCTGTGGCTGCGGCAGCTCCTTCGCGGTCTGACCAGCGGATTGGATCGCGTGGGTGTGGCGCCCATGGGAATCTGAACAAGACCCCCACGCGTCTCCCCTTCGATGGAGTCCAGTCAGGAGAATCTGTTTGATCAGGCGATGTCCCGGTATCAGGCCGGTGCCGATGCTGCGGAGATCCTGCCGCTGTTTATCCAGATCACCGAAGCAGCGCCACGTCAATCCGCCGGCTGGACCTGTCTGGCCTGGCTGCAATTGCTCTGTGAGCAACCGGAGGAGGCCCTGCGCTCCGCTCGATTCGCCGTGAAACTCAATCCTCAGGATCCCCAGGCGCGCATCAACCTGTCCCTGGCGCTGCTGGAAACCGATTCAAAGGGTGTGCGCGACCACATCCAGGTTGTGCAGCAGGTTCTCACCATGGCCCCGGAGGTGTCCGATGATCTCAAAGGAGCCCTGGAGGACGGCATGCAACGTCGGCCGGGCTGGAAAGCACTCGAGAAGGTGAAAACCTGGCTCAACCTCTGAGAGACGCAGCAACGATCGCGATGAGAGCCTCCAGGCACCGGTCGACCGCGCCCATCCTGCTGCTGAGCAACGGTCATGGGGAGGATCTCTCAGGAGCATTGCTGGGCCGATCACTCAGGGAGCTTGGCCATCCGGTGGAGGCCCTGCCACTCGTTGGCCGAGGTGAGGCTTACCGCAGGGCAGGCATCCCATTGCTTGGACGCACCCGGGAATTCAGCACCGGTGGGATCGGTTACACCAGTCTGAAAGGACGTCTGACGGAACTGATCCAGGGACAGGTGTTCTATCTGCTCCGGCAGCTGCTCCGCCTGCTGCGGCAATCCCAGCGATTTGAGCTGATTGTGGTGGTGGGCGATGTGATCCCGGTGATCGCCGCCTGGCTGGCCCATCGACCTGTGGCGACGTATCTGGTGGCGTATTCGAGCCATTACGAAGGGCGCCTCAGACTTCCCTGGCCCTGCGCTGAACTGCTCGCCAGCCATCGATTTCGGTTGGTGTTCAGCCGCGATCAACTCACCGCTGACGATCTCAGCCAGCAGCTGAAGCGCTCGGTGGACTTCGTCGGCAACCCGTTCATGGACCCCGTCCTCAGCGCAACGGAAAGAATTGCCGCCACCGAGCCACGGATCGGTCTGTTGCCCGGCAGCCGCAGACCGGAGCTTGAGGACAACCTGCGACTGCTGCTGAAGCTGGTGGAGAACCTAAACAGCAGTTGGGAGCTCGGCCTTGATCTGGCACTGGTGCCATCCCTCGGTGACGCCGATCTGATGGCACTGGCCGAAGGGGTTGGCTGGCGGCTGGAGGCTGAGAGCCTCATGCATGGCAGCGGTCTCAGAATCCAGGTGCGACGCGACGCTTTTCAAACGGTGCTCCAGCAAAGCGATCTCCTGATCTGCATGGCAGGCACGGCTGCAGAGCAAGCGGTGGGCCTAGCCAAGCCGGTGCTGCAGCTGCCAGGCCATGGCCCCCAGTTCACGGAGGCGTTTGCCGAAGCGCAACGGCGTCTGCTCGGCCCGACGGTGTTCTGCGCCGGCGGAAAGGTGGGCAGCAACAGCAATCTGAAGGCCTCAGCCAGCCTGGCGATGGCCTTGGTGGAGCGCAGCCGCAGCGATGCAACCTTGCAACGGCAATGCCGTGAAGAGGCCGAACGGCGGCTCGGATGCGCCGGTGGTGGACGGAGAATGGCGGGGCTGATCAGTGCCGTCGCACTGCCGCAACCCTGATGGCTGCTCCTGAAGAACCGATCTGGAAGCTCTGGCTCGATCGGCTGCTGATGCTCAATGTGCTGCTGGTGTTCGCAGGGGCCGGGTTTTTTGGGGTGGCTGTGGTGGCACAGACCCAGGGACAAGCCAAACCAATGGACTGGTTTCAGCAGCTCTGGCAGCCCCTGTTCACCCCTGCCATCAGCCTGCTGATCATGGCGGCGCTGATCAGTGGAATTCTCAGCTGGTGGCAGCGACGAGGGCCGATGGCAGGTCGGGATAGCGGAAGCTGAAGCCCAGATCCTGCAAGCGTTCCGAGGCCACCTGCTGCCCTTCCAGAACCACCTTGGCGCCATCGCCAAGCAACACCTGGAGCACGGCAGCCGGCACGGGCAAGAGGCTGGGACGTCCCAGGCTGCGACCCAGTTCCTTGGAAAAGGCTGCCATCGTCACGGGTTGAGGGGCCACACCATTCACCACCCCGCTCCAGCTGCCATCTGTGAGGGCCTGAAGGATGAGGGCGCAAAGATCACGGCGATGAATCCAGCTCATCCATTGCCGGCCATCGCCGATCGGTCCACCAAAACCAGCTCGGAAGACCGGCAGCATCTTGCCCAAAGCGCCTCCGTCCGGAGCCAGAACGATGCCGATGCGGACCGTCAGCTGCCGTGTGCTCGATGGAACCGCCGCTGCGGCGGCCTCCCAGCGGGCGCAGAGCGAGGCCAGGAAATCGTCTCCAGGAGCATTGGACTCCTGGAATTGAGCGCTGGTACTGGAGCCGTAAAAACCGATCGCCGAAGCACTTACTAAAACCGACGGTGGCGTGGAGCTTGCCTTGATCGCTTCCACCAGAAGCTGTGTGGTGTCCAGACGACTGCTTTCCAGGAGCTGGCGATGGGGCGGTGTCCAGCGTTTTTCCGCGATGGGCTCTCCGGCGAGATTCACCACGCCATCGGCCTGATCCAGTGCCTCTTTCAACTCAGGCACCTGCCAGGACTGGGGCCTGGAAGGATCGAGCTGCAACCACTCCAGCCGGCCATCAGCTCGCTCGGCCTCAAACCCACGGGGTAAACGACGACTCACCAGGCTGAGCTGATGACCCTCCGCCAGCAGCAGAGGCACCAGCTCCCGGCCGACAAAACCGGTGCAACCGAGAAGCAGCAGGCGCATCAAGCTGTTGTGAACGTGCCCGCGAGGCTAAGAGGGCTCGGCCGTCTCTGGTTTTGAAACCACGCCAAGGCGATGGGCAATCGGCACCAGCGCAAAACCCTGAATCAACAGCCCAAGCAACACCACCGACAGGGCCAGCGGAGGCATCAATTTTCCCCAGCTGGCTGATGAAGCCCAGGCCTGGATGGCCATGGCGATCGGCACAGCGCCTCGCAATCCCGTCCAGCAGATGAAACTTCGTTCACTCCACTGGAAGTCACTACGCAGCAAAAGGGCCTGCACCATCAGCCACCGCACCACCTGCATGGCCACAAACAGCAGCAGGGCCCAGGCTCCAGCCCGCACAACGTCCTGAGGGGCAACGACCAGGCCGAGGCAGAGGAACAGCATCAGCTCGGCCATTTTGGCAAAGCTCGAATGGGCTTCCTCCAAAACGTCCTGATCGGCCGCATGGCCATTGCCGAGCACCAATCCCGCCACGTAGGCCGCCAACAGCGGACTCCCTCCCAGAACCGTTGTTCCACCGGAGAGCACCAGCAAGAGCGCCAGGCTGACGACCGGAAGCATCGAGCCCCTCGTCAGGGAGGTGCTGCCCAGCAACAGCTGGGAGATCACACTGCCGCCAATGAATCCCAGCAGGCCACCAAGCAGAAACTGACGCACCACATCCGTGACCAGATCAGCGGTGGCCACCCCCTCGCCTCCAGCGAGGGCGAGAGCCAGACCCGCCAACACCACAGCCATCGGGTCGTTGATGGTGGATTCCATCTCGATTAGATCGAGAACCTTTTCCGGCATGCGGCCGGCAAGAGGACGCAACAGGGAGAGAGCGGCTGAGGCGTCGGTGCTGCTGAACATCGCACCGACAAACAGCACCTGAGCCATCAACGCCGGCTTCCAGCCGCCCTCCAGAACAAGGATTCCAATACCGATCAAGGTCAACAGAGCTGCAGTGATCAGAACTCCCACCGTGGCAAGCAGCGCCGATGGCTTAACCACCGCCTTCATCCGACTCCAGTTGGTGGTGAGTCCCCCAAAGAACAGCACCAAGACCAGGGCGGCCTGGGTGATGTTGTTGGCGCGGGTGAGCGACAGCAATGGCTCACCGGCAGCACGCATGTCGTTGTCGACCAGCAATCCCAGAGCCAGCACCAGAAGAATGCCCGGCAACTTGACGCGGTCGGCGAGATCATCCAGCAGGACCGCCGCCAGCAAGAGCCCTCCAAAAGCCATCAGGTAGAGGGCAACCGGCTCCTGCACAACGCCTCAGGGCGACACATCTGCAGGTTCTAGCCTGCAGGACCCTGCTCGACCCGTGATGGCCGAAACCGACGCAGCTCCAGCCGCGAAGGCCAAACCGGCGGTTCTCAAAAAAGGTGCTCTCGTGCGCGTCAACCGGGAGGCTTATCAGAACAGCCTGGAAGCGTCTGCCAGTGATCCCGTGGCACCTGCCTACATCTTTGAAGGCCCCGGGGAACTGCTGGTTGTCAAAGGCGATTACGGCCAGGTGCGCTGGAACCGTCCAGTACCCGACGTCTGGTTGCGCATGGATCAGCTGGAAGCCTGCTCCTGATCGTCTGCCTGCAGAGCCTCCTCCACCTGCTCCACCGCCAGGGGCAGTGACTCGAAGGCGGAAGGAAGCCGCCAGAGCGCTCCACCGAGCACACCACTGAGATCAGCAAGGGCGAGGAGAAGAGGATTCGGCGTGCTGGCATGCGCTGCATCCGCCACAGCAGCAGCCTTCCATGGATTCCAGCCAGCCAGGGTGACCACACTGCGATAAGCCGCGGGCCAGGGGTTCTCGGGCAGCAAGGTCTGCAGAGATCCGAAATGGCGAGCCGCTTCAGCCGGACGGTTGGCGAGAACAGCCAGCAGAGCCAGAGTCCAGTGAGGGCCGGGATCCTGAGGGGATTGCTGCAACTGCCGTTCGGCCGCGCGGCGGACCTCCTCGCGATAACCGAAGTGGCCATCGATCATGTGCTCCTGGCCCACCGCTTCAAAGACGGGATCCAGGCCTGCCGGACCAGCGGCCAATCCCGACGCCAGGCTGGGGAACGCCGCGGCGAAGCCAGCCAGCACCGGCTGATCATTCTGGCGTCGCCAAAGCGAGTAACTGCCGCCTTTGGGACGGGGGAAACGCTCCACCTGTTCAAACACCCCGCTCTCACGCACAGCCTGATCCAGGCGCCTGGCTGACTTGCGCACCGATCCCTGATCCCCTTCCGCCAGGACCACCCACTCCGCACGCTGCAGGGTTGGCACGCGATCGGCTCGGCTGCTGCCCAGTTGCCGCCCCACCAGCTGCCCCCCCTGGCGACGCCCGTAGAAGCTGACGTTGTGCTGATTGAGATCCGAGGTGCTGGGCACCACGATCAAGGTGCGGGGGGATCGGCCGGGCTGGCCACCTCCAGCGGCCCGGACAAGCTGCTCGAGGGGGCCCCTTGGTCGGTCCTCAAAACGTTCAAGCTGCGCTGTCCAACCCGCGGGCAGACAGGCCATCAGCCCGGAGATCAGGGCAACCGGCGCCAGCCAGGCCGCCCGTTGACGCAACCAGCCACCCCACTGCCACCAGCCTCGGGCCAAGAGCAGCAACAGCGTGGGCAGCAGCGGTGTGATGTAGCGATCGCTCTTGTTGGGGCTGAGGCTGGTCAACAACCAGGCCGCCAGAAGATTGATCAACAGCCAGCGCCAGTGCCAGGGGTCATCCCGCGTGTGCTGATCAACGGAATCGCGATCTCGCTGAACCCACCAGAGCAGCAATCCGGAACAACCGATCATCAGCAGAACGGGACCCAACTGTTCCGGCAACAAGCGCAGATACCAGGTCCAGCTCTCCAGGCTGAGAACACCAGGATCCCCCTCCCTGGCTGCGGATTCGAAGACAGCCCGATTCGTTCCGCCCAAACTGGTGATCCAGTTGTGACGCAACCAGGGGCCGATCAAGAGCCCCGTCATCAGGGGCAGCAGCAGGGCCTGGCGCCACCATGAACGACCTCGCCGGATCGCGATCACTGCGGCCCAGAGCCCAGCCGGCGTCAACATCAGCAAGGCGCTCTGCTTCACCAGCACCGCCGCCAAAGCCAAGCCGGTGGCGAGAAGCACCTGCCCCAATCGCCCCCCACGCTGGGGATCGCACCAGCAGCCCAGACGCCAGAGCGCCAGGGTTCCAACAGCCGCCAGAGGCATCTCCAGCACATAGTCGGTGCGCAGATCGAGCAGGGCGGGCGCCAGGGCGGTGAGCACGCAGGCCAGCAGTGCCAGGCCCTGACCGTGCAGCTGGCGACCCCATGCCGCAACGGCCAGCAGCAGCAGGCCATGCCAGAGGCTCAGGCTCCAGGCAGCTGCAGCCGGATCATCACCGCTGACGGCCATCACCGTGCCGTTCACAAGAGACGCAAGCGGCGGAATCTTGGGGGACAAATCCAACAGGGCATCCCAGCCCTGCCACTGGCCTCCCGGCAGGACTCCCAGGGCGCGACCGTGATCCAGCGCGCTGTTGAGATAGTCCGCCTGATCCCAGGCCGGCAGACCGGTCTGCAGCTCCCACCAGAGACGATCCACAAGCGTGGACAGCAGCCAGATCAGCAGAACAACGCCCCAGAAACGCCAGCGCACCCTCATCAGATCTCCAGGCGACGCCGCTCATCCTGAAGGCGCTGTCGACGCTGCTTGGCTTCCCTCAGCATCTCTCGACCGTCGTGCAGGTAGTTGTCCACGTAGCCCATGGTGTAACGCTCCAGTTCATGCAGGGCGTCCTCCAGCTCTGAAAAGCAGTGGTAGACACTGAGCCCGAAACCACGGGCTGTCGCTGGAGTTGGCAGCGACTGAAACAGCTGTTTGACGCGATCCAGCTTCTGCAGGCTCTTCTCCAGGTAGGTGCAGAAGTCCTCCATCAACGCGTCGTCATATGGATCGGCTGAAAGCGCTTTGAACTGGGCGGGAAAGGGATTGATCACCTCCCCGATCAGGCGATCGATCGGGGCATACACCTGCTTCAGCCATTCGGCCAAGGCCACATCGGCAGCGGCTCCGCGACCGCGAGCCGAACCGGCTCGACGCACTTTTGGATCACTCGATTCGTGCGGCTGGGAAGCTGGTGTGTGCTGGCGATCAAAGGCGCGCCGCCGATCCGCATCGCCAAGAACTTCCCAGGCAGCGTTGAGGGCAAGGATCCGCTGGTCATCCCCGCCCGCATCGGGATGGTGCTGCTTAACCAGCCGGCGGTAGGCCGCCTTGATCTCGGCTGCACTGGCACTGCTCGACACCCCCAGCGTGGCGTAGGGATTGTTCATTGACGGGGGTGGCTCCCCCCATGGTCACAGCTGTCCATCTCTGCGTGCGGGCAGGGTGGAAGCAGCGCTGAACATGGGGGTGGAGAGATAGCGCTCGCCATAGCTGGCGAGCACCACCACCAGACGCCGCCCGTCCATCTCCGGCCGCTGCCCCACGCGTAAAGCAGCAGCGACGGCCGCACCGCTGCTGACCCCACAGAGCAATCCCTCCTCTCTGGCCAGGCGCCGCCCGATCTCCATGGCGTCGTCATCGTCGATGGGAACGATCTCGTCTACGACCCCCCTATCGAAGACGGCGGGAACAAAGCCGGCACCGATCCCCTGGATGCGGTGGGCACCTGGCGAACCACCGGACAGCACGGCACTGGCCGAGGGTTCCACCGCAATCACCTGAAGCTGCGGCTGACGCTGCTTGAGCAAACGGGCACAACCGGTGATCGTTCCGCCGGTCCCAACTCCCGCGACAAAAGCATCGATCTGACCTGCCGTATCGCGCCAGATCTCCTCGGCCGTGGTGCGTTCATGCACGGCTGGATTGGCTGGATTGTCGAACTGCTGCAGCAGATACGCCTCGGGGATCTCCGCAACCAGCTCTCTAGCCAGTGCAATGGCGCCATTCATCCCCAGGGCACCGTCGGTGAGCTGCAGCTCGGCGCCATAGGCCCGCAACATTGCTCGCCGCTCGGTGCTCATCGAATCCGGCATGGTGAGAATCAGCCGGTAGCCCCGAGCTGCCGCCACCATCGCCAAGGCAATCCCCGTGTTGCCGCTGGTGGGTTCCACCAGAACGGTGCGGCCGGGGCTGATCGTGCCGGCCAGCTCCGCCTCCAGCACCATGGCGCTGGCGATACGGTCCTTCACCGACGCCGATGGATTGAAACTTTCCAATTTGGCCAGGATCTCGGCACGGCAGCCGCAGGCTTGGGGCAGGCGATTCAGCCGCACCAATGGCGTGCCGCCGATTAAGGCGGTGATGTCCGGAGCGATGGGCATAACCCCAGCTTGACGGGGGAAGCCCGCAGTTCAACAAGCCTCTCAAGGAGTAGAGACAAGGCGTAAGGCAGGACGATCGAACTGGCTTCAAACAAATGACAATTGGACTGTTATTCGAACCTCAATGCAAAGAGATGATTCCAACAATTATGGAAAGCTGGCTCAATCTACAACCCTTTATTGTTACAAAGCCATCATGATTCAATAAGAGTTGTCACATCAAAACCTGAAGGTGGATTGAATCAAACCACCAAACACTCCAAAGGTACTGTTCTTACTGGGGTCCTGATCGTTGGTGAAATTATCAGTGAATTGCCCGAGTGGACGCGTCAGCCAAAACACGGCCGGCGTCACCATCAGATTATCGGTGACCTGGAATGAAGCAAAAAGCTCCATCAAATAATTGCCGTCGTACACCCCATAACCACCCTTCAAATTAGTGGCATGGTTAGGCTGACCGATTGCAAAGCCTATGTCATTGCCGAGGTCAAAGACGTTGTCCCATTTAAGCCCGAGGAACCAAGAACTGCTTGAGATCGGCGATCCCTTTTTGAAGCCATAGCCCTTGACATGACTCTCTGAGTAGCTTGCCGAGACTGAGGGAATCTAACCTTCCGATTCCGGATTCCAATAACCACTGATTGCGAAGTTATGGGACGAACGGTCCGCTCGTTCTGCAACAAAATCACCAGTGTAGATCGGCTTGTTATCCCAATTCCAGACATCGTAGGTACATTGATTGTTAAATTCTTCAGCCGCTAAAAAGTTAGTTCCACGCCGCTTCCCTGTCCCACATTGACCATAGCGGTAAGCAAAAGCTGCACCATATTCAGCACCACCCCAACCGACCTGAGTCAAGACACTTGCTTGAGAATTTGCCGTGAACATACCCCCTTCAGTTGAATCGCTGGAGTTACCACGACCAGCTAAAGATACATAGTTAACGGAGAATGAAAATGCTGGATCTCCTTTGATTTCCTTCTTCTCTTTATAAATAATACCAAACAAAGGGCCCGTCGCCTTGTTGTAAACGTTGGGAGCTCCCGCGAGAGAAGTCCAGTCCAATATTCGATCTGCACCTAAATTATATGCGGAAGGCCAGATGCCCAAAGATTCTGTATTCCTTGCCATTGGCCCTGCAATGAAGGTGAAAGTGTGATCAATCAATTCATCATTTTTATATGGGAACCGATAGTAAAGACGTCCCAGCCCTAATGAATTATCCGTACATGGAGCTGTACTAAGCTTTGCTAAACCCACACCATCACCTGCGAAAGCACTATCGCAGAAGTTGCCAGCAGTAAAACTCGCATAAAGCAAATCTTTCCCAGTAAAACTCGTCTTGAAATTGATTTTATTCTCATAGTTGAAGTACCAGGCACCATATTGATTGTTATAAGCGCGAGCAGCACCTCCTGTACCATCTTTTTCCCAGTTCTTACGCTGACGAAACTTCCGAGAATCCACATCTTTGTAGTACTTTTCAAGCCCGGTTCCTTCAAGCAGCTGCAAGCCCTCAAGACCTCCCTTTTTACGGAAACTGCCGTCTTTGTTATGAACTGTTAGCCAAGCTTTTCGGGTCTTTTTCCAATATCGACTATTAACAGTTTCTCCAATTGATGTTTCATTGCCATCAATAGTAACCATTTTGTATTTCTTGTCAAAGTTCCAATAATATTTCGAACCGTTGGTTGTTCCATAGGCCTTTGTCGCGCCCATCGTGAACACACTTTTACCCTTGAGCTTCGTTGTGGTGGAGAATTGATTAGCCTCCAAAGTACCAACTCGATCCTCCAGCAGCATGATGCTGCCAGCAACAAATTCGAGTTCCGTTTTGAATTCCTCGATTAGCCGTTCAACTTCTTCTGTCATTTCACTAACTCTATCGAGGCAGGAGGCCAACAACGCTGCCGCCTCGTTCCGCGTAATGGGGATATAACCGCGGAAACTACCATTGGGATAACCAGCCACACATCCGTACGTCTTTACAAGACGAACCAAAGCCTGATAAGCCCAATCTGTTGGGTAGACATCATTGAACTGGTTAACACTCGTTACCTGCTGGAGTAACTGTTTCGCCTGCTCTAGATCAAGGCTACCCGAATAATCAGAAACAGAGTCGATGTTCAGCTCAGCTGCTTGCGCTGCGGGTGGAGCTAAAAATGGCAATAAGACCGTGGGGTAGATCAGCAACGCCTGAAATAGTTTCGCTCCACAGGATTTCACAAGAATAGCGAATAAAGAAACTTGAAAAGAAGCCAAAAGCTTCTTCAGCAATAGGAAAATGTTAAGCAGGTATCGCAGGTTTGTGTTATTAGCTGATTAAGAGAATGCAATCATTAGCTTAACAAGTGTGGATATATAAGGGTTCACCCGCCTTCTATCATCTTGGGCCAATGTTACTGATGACACAAAAAAGCCTCCCATAAGGGAGGCTTTAATTGCTCTAAAAGAGTGACAAACAAGGAATCTTATTGACAGAAACAATCAGAACTTGAAGGTGGTCATCAACAGGCCACCGAAAACGCCGAGGGACTTGTAGTCGCCTTTGACGTTCTGGGTGTCGTCGCCGAAGGGACGGCTGAGCCAGTAAACCGCAGGTGTGACCTGGATATTGTCGGTGACCTGGAAGCTGTACCAGAGTTCCATGGCGTAGCCGCCATCGGCCACAAAGCCGTCTTCGACGTCGTAAACGAATTGGGGCTGACCCACGGCGTAACCCAGAGCATTGCCTTCTAGGAAGACATCGTTCCAGGTGAGACCCGCCATCCAACTGGCCATGGCCCGCTTGTTGGTGTTGTCATCCCAAGCACCGTTGCCATTCAGATAAGACGCACCAACACCGGCACTGATCGACGGCATCCAACCGGAATCCTCAGGACGCCAGAACGCATTGAAGGAGAAACTGTTGCTGGACGCGCCGGAACGCTCGATGATGTCCTGCTCTTCGCCGTCGCCATCAATGAAGGTGCCGGTTGCGACGCTGCAAGGGGTTCCGTATTTGTCGCTCTTGGCGAACTCAGTAGCGGTACGGAACTTGGCTCCGCACTGGCCGTAGCGATAACCGGCGGCCAAACCCCACTGCTTGTTGCCGTAGGCAATCTGAGAGGTGAAGTTCGCTTCGGAGTTGTCGGTCATGAAGCCACCCGAATTCGGGTTGCTGTCATTGGCCTCTCCGGAGTCAGCCACATAGTTGGCAGCAACGGTGAAGTAGGGGTCACCCTTCTCGACTTGCTTCTTGTTGGTGTAGATGGCTCCCAAGCCACCACCGGTCTCTTTGTTCCAGACACCAGGAACGCCGAGGGATCCACCGAAGAAGTCGAGGATCTTGGTGCCGCCCTTGGCATAGGCACTGGCCTTGTATCCCATCATCTCGGTGTTCCGGGTCAGCGGACCAGCCTGGATGGTGAAACTGCTACCTAGGGGGAAGCGGTAGTAGAGACGGTCGATCTCAACAAGGTTTCCACCCGGGGCGGCCGTGTCAAGTTTGTTCAAAGCGACCCCGTTGCCGTCCCACACACTGGCGTCACCCATGTTGCCTGCACGCAGACGGGTATAGAGCAGATCCTTACCGGAGAAGGATGTTTTCAGACCCAGGCGCAGGTCGTAGCTGAACGTGAAGGCGCCCCATTCAGAGTTGTAGGCATCGCGAGCACCTTTCTCGCCACCGGTGTTGTAGTTGTCACCTTTGGCCTTCGTCGCACCAGCAACCCAGACGGTTTTGGCTTTCAGCTTGGTGGTGGTGGAGAACTGGGTTGCTTCCAGTTCACCAACGCGGGCCTCAAGGCCATCGACGCGGCCACGGATGATGGCGAGTTCTCTTTCAAATTCCTTGATCAGGCGAC
>NZ_KI911558.1:1697918-1702073 GCF_000515235.1 Synechococcus sp. CC9616
GCTCGATCAGGCTGGCGAGAGCCTGATAAGCCCAGTCGGTTGGGTAAACATCAGAAAACTGGGTAATGCTGGTGACCTGCTCTTCGACGTCCACGCTGTCCGCGTAATCAGAGATGTCGTTGATGTTCAGGTCTGCGGCATGTGCTGCGGGGCTGTTAACAACAGCCAAAGGGGCCAGCAGGCCAAGGGCAGCAGGAGCAACCAGCAATTGCCGGAAAAGTTTCATGAATTCCTCACACCAAAACTGAGGTAAATGGACCAAATGTCCACTCATAAGTTACAGATTAATGTTCAATATGCACAGGAGTCCGGCCAGGCTTGTGTCCATCAACCTTCTCAACCAATCACATTAAAAATCCAAAAAAAACCCACTGTCAAAGACAGTGGGTTGCTTTGGTGTGAGGACTTGATCGAAACAATCAAGCGACGATTCGAATGAATCAGAACTTGAAGGTTGTCTTCACAAGACCACTCAGGCCAGTCGTTGTGTTGTCGCTGGACTGGTTGGGGAACGGCTTGCTCAGGTAGTGAACAGCCGGGGTGACCGTGATGTTGTCGGTGACCTGGAACTTATAGAAGAATTCCCAGGCATAACCACCGCCGGAAACGTAATCAGAGTCGTCTCCGGTGTCGATGTCTGTGATGAAGGTTGGCTGACCAGCGGCAATACCGAAGGAATTGCCCATCAGGAACACATCGCTCCACTCAAGACCGACATACCAGGACTGGGTCGTGGCACTCTTGACACCCGCAATGTTGCTGCTGGGGATATCTGTCAGGCCCCAACCGCCACTGATTGAAGGAATCCAACCGGATTCCTCAGGCATCCACCAGACGCTCAGGCCGTAGGAGTTCGAGACACCAGACATGGCCACATCAACAGCCCCAGGGGTGGCGTTACCGCCGTACACACCTACACCGTTGTCGCCGGAAGCCTTGGTGTAAACCGCAGCAACACCCCAGTTATCAGGGGCGTAAGCGATCTGGGTGGTTGCGTTGGAACCAGCTGCATCGGTTGCGAGACCACCGGCGTTTGCACAACCAGTGTTGGCGTTGGGGCAACCGCCTCCAGCGTTCGTGGACAAATAGCTGGTGGAGATGCTGAAACCGCCGTCGGTCTGCCAATAAACACCTGCACCACCGCCGAGAGCCAGGTTGTAGGCACCCGGTGCACCGGCGTAGGTGAAGAAGTCCATCGTCATGTCAGACGGATAGGCACTGGGCCACACCGGCAGCATGTCGTCCTGACGAACAACAGGACCACCGACAATGGTGAACTCGCTTCCGACCGGGAAGCTGTAGAAGAGACGATCGATGACAACAACGTTTCCGGTGTCAACGCCGTACTCCTGGCCGAACAAACCGACAGGACCGGCGGCCCCGAAGATGTTGGCCATGTTGCCGGAACGCAAACGTGTTCTCAGCAAATCCTTACCGGTGAAGCTGGTATCGAGAGCCAGACGAAGGTCGTAACTGAAGGAAGTTGCGCCTGAATCCGCAGCAATTGCATCCTTGCCAGCACCGTGGTACTTGGCAGCACCGATCACCCAGTGGGTGGAACCGTTCAGCTTGGTGGTGGTGGAGAACTGAGCTGCTTCCAGTTCACCAACGCGGGCCTCGAGGCCATCGACGCGACCACGGATGATGGCGAGTTCTTTTTCGAATTCCTTGATCAGGCGACGCAGTTCGTCGGTGACCTCAGTGATGCGGTCGAGGCAGGCATTGAGAAGTGCTGCAGCCTCGTAACGGGTCATGGCCCGGTTGCCGCGGAAGGTGCCGTTGGGATAACCGGCGACACAGCCGTAGCGCTCGATCAGGCTGGCGAGAGCCTGATAAGCCCAGTCGGTTGGGTAAACATCAGAAAACTGGGTGATGCTGGTGACCTGCTCTTCGCTGCCCGCGTAGTCGGACACGCTGTCGATGTTCAGGTCTGCGGCATGTGCTGCGGGGCTGTTAACAACAGCCAAAGGGGCCAGCAGGCCAAGGGCAGCAGGAGCCACCAGCAGTTGCTGGAAAAGCTTCATGGGAGGTTCTCACACCAAGAGAAAAGAGCCGGCAAAACATGCCAGCCGACTCAAGGTATGGGCACAACAAGATGAGGGAGCTAAGGGCAACTCAAGGGTTGTTTAGGTATCCGTTAAGACAAGACGCTGGCGTGATGACGAATCTGAAAGACCGAAAAAGGAGAATGACACCGAGAAGAGAAAGTTAAAAAAAAGCGTTTGACCAGACCGCTCTTAGGCGTGAATCAGGCCATGCAACAACGGAATCACTGCTTCAGAGACAAGTTCCTCAGCCCAGATAGGAACAACATCATGACGAATAAGCGAATCAATGAACACATTCATCCGAAGAACAAACCAAATTGATTTATCATTCACACCAATCATGAGATCAAGATTGTCGAGTCCTGAAGTCAACAACCAAAACCACTAGCTCGATTCCTTAAGCAACCAACAATTCAATAAAAAAGCCCTCCATTCAGGAGGGCTTGATTCATAACAATCTGCTCAGTCAGCTAAACAGAATCAGTCCAGCCAATCAGAACTTGAAGACGGTCTGAATCACGCCACCGAAGACTCCCAACGATTTGTAGTCACCCTTGTAGTTCTGGGTGAAATCACCCCAGGGGCGCGACAGCCAATACACCGAGGGCGTGACGGAGATGTTGTCGGTGACCTGGAACTTGTACCAGAGCTCCATGGCATAACCACCATCGGCAACAAAATCCTCGTCGTCGTAAACGAACTGAGGCTGACCGACGGCATAGCCAAGGGCATTGCTCTCCAGAAAAACATCATTCCAGGTGAGGCCGACCATCCAACTGCCCATGGCACGTTTGCTGGTGTATTCATCCCAGGTGCTGTTGCCGTTCAGGTAGGACTGGCCAAGTCCAGCACTGATCGACGGCATCCAGCCGGACTCATCAGGGCGCCAGAACGCGTTGAAGGAGAAACTGTTGCTGGATGCGTCGGTGCGCTCGAACAGATCCTCCCCGTCGGCATCAACACCGGTGACAACAGCACAGGGGGTGCCATAGGCATCAAAGGCCGCGAATTCCGTCGACGTTCTGAACCTGGCTCCGCATTGGCCATAGCGATAACCGAGGGCAAGACCCCACTGCTTGTTGCCGTAGGCAATCTGAGAGGTGACGTTCGCTTCGGAGTTGTCGGTCATGAAGCCACCCGTGGTCGGGTTTCCATCACTGGCCTCTCCGCTGTCGGCAACGTAGTTGGCAGCAACGGTCCAGTAGGGATCTCCCTTCGAGACATTGTTCTTGTTGCTGTAGATGGCACCAAAACCACCACCGGTTTCCTTGTTCCAAACGCCAGGAACGCCGAGGGATCCACCAAAGAAGTCGAGAACCGTCTGGCCACCTTTGGCATACACCGACGGCTTGTAGCCGAGCATCTCGGTGTTCCGGGTCAGCGGACCGGCCTGGATCGTGACGTTGCTACCCAGAGGGAAGCGGTAATAAAGACGATCCACCCGAAGAACGTTTTCGCCCGGAGCTGCTGTATTCAGTGTGTTCATCAGAACACCACCGCCAGTCCAGGTCGACGTTCGGCCCATGTTGCCGGCACGCAAACGGGTGAACAGAAGATCCTTGCCGGTGAACGAGGTTTTCAGACCCAGGCGCAGGTCGTAGCTGAGTGTGAAGGCACCCCAGCTGCTGTTATATCGATCGCGCTCACCGACGCCCCCTTTGACACTCCTGAAATTGTCGCCCTTCGCCTTGGTGCCACCGAGAACGAAGTTGGCCAAACCGCTGAGCTTGGTTGTGGTGGAGAACTGGGTTGCTTCCAGTTCACCAACGCGGGCCTCAAGGCCATCGACGCGGCCACGGATGATGGCGAGTTCTCTTTCAAATTCCTTGATCAGGCGACGCAGTTCGTCGGTGACCTCAGTGATGCGGTCGAGACAGGCATTGAGAAGAGCAGCTGCCTCATAACGGGTCATCGCCCGGTTGCCGCGGAAGGTGCCGTTGGGATAACCGGCGACACAGCCGTAGCGCTCGA
This sequence comes from Synechococcus sp. CC9616, assembly GCF_000515235.1. Classification (NCBI taxonomy): domain Bacteria; kingdom Bacillati; phylum Cyanobacteriota; class Cyanophyceae; order Synechococcales; family Synechococcaceae; genus Synechococcus; species Synechococcus sp. CC9616. The sequence continues at coordinate 1,701,938 of NZ_KI911558.1, forward strand.
TCAGGCTGGCGAGAGCCTGATAAGCCCAGTCGGTTGGGTAAACATCAGAAAACTGGGTAATGCTGGTGACCTGCTCTTCGACGTCCACGCTGTCCGCGTAATCAGAGATGTCGTTGATGTTCAGGTCTGCGGCATG
>NZ_KI911558.1:1702173-1711365 GCF_000515235.1 Synechococcus sp. CC9616
CATGGCCCGGTTGCCGCGGAAGGTGCCGTTGGGATAACCGGCGACACAGCCGTAGCGCTCGATCAGGCTGGCGAGAGCCTGATAAGCCCAGTCGGTTGGGTAAACATCAGAAAACTGAGTGATGCTGGTGACCTGCTCCTTCCGGCTGGAAGGGGCATACTCAGCCATTGCATCGACGTTGAAGTCAGCTGCCTGGGTGGCGACAGGGGCCAAAAGGCCGAGAGCTGCCGGCGCAACCAGCAGTTGCTGGAAGAGCTTCATGGGTGATCCTCACACGGAAAAAGGGCGGATTAGCCCACATGGATGCTGAAGCCATATCAATGACGAGCCAACCAGAGGTGTGACGGAAAAGGCTTCGACCAGTAGCAGCAGATACAGAGAAACCGTGATTCAGTTCAAGTCGATACAAACAAAATTCGTCTCTGAGCAGGCTCCTGCCCAGTCAGGCACTGGAATATGAGCGAAACAGAACACGCCAACGGGAGGCCCCCTTGGATCTCGATCAATCCACCTAATCCGGCGAGCCCTCTCAGCCGCCATTGGGGCTTAGCTGGGGACGCCTGATTTCAAGAGACGTGCTGGGCCATGGTTCTCAAGGGCGGACGGCGCATCGCCGCCGTGTTTTTGTCGCGGCTGGGGTGTTCGCGCTGGTTGCGCTGATTCTCCAGGCCTGGAGGTCCCAGGTGCTGTTGGCCAGCTACGACCAGGGGATCTTCCAGCAAGTGCTGTGGAACAGCCTGCAAGGACACCCCTTCGAAAGCACGCTGTCATCGCAGCTGTCAGCCAGCGTCGGCCAGGCAGGTGAACTGCCCTCGGTGGATTACGAGCGGCTGGGACAGCACTTCACTCCCACGCTGCTGCTCTGGGCCCCTCTGCTCGGCCTGATCGGAGGTGCTGCACTGCCCATCACTCAGGTTGGACTGATCACGGCCGCAGGGCTTGTTCTGCATCGCCTGGCGATTCGCCAGATCCCGGAACGGACGGCCAACTGGATCACCTATGGATACTTCTGCGGCAATGCACTGATCGGGCCAACGCTCGGCAATTTCAGCGATCTCTGCCAGCTGCCCCTGATGGTGTTCGCGCTGATGCTGGGGCTGCTGGAAAAGCGCACGTGGCTGATTGTTATCAGCGCCTTGCTGATTCCATGGATCCGCGAGGACACCGGCGTGCTCCTTGTGGCGGTGGGCGCCTGGATGCTTTGGCGACAGAACAGTCGCTGGGAACTGGGCCTGATCTTGATCGTCTGGGGAGGCGGTTGGGTGCTGCTCAGTACCAACGTGCTGATGCCCCTGTTCTCCGACGACAACGCCAAACGGTTCATGGTCGAAAACTTTGGGCAGTACCTGGGCGACAACCAGCTCCAAGGCAGCAGCAGTCTCGGCGTGGTGCAGAGGATCTTGAGCCAGCCCTTGCTGCTGCTGCAGCAACTGGTCGACCCGCCGGGGCAGACCTTGCTCTATCTGCTGGGACACGCTCTGCCCTTTCTGTTTATTCCCCTGCTGAGTCTCGACACGGTTCTGCTGGCAGGGCCCTCTCTGCTGGGACTGTTTCTGGCCCAGGGGGCGAACGACCCGCTCTCGATCACCATCCGCTACACCCTGCTGGTGGTCCCGGGCTTTGCACTGGGGGCCCTGTTCTGGTGGAAGCGTCGCCGCGATCCAGTCCCGCAACGCAGCCATCGCCTGGCCTGGGGATGCTGCCTGGTGTTGTCCCTGCTGCTCACCGTCAGCAGCAATCCCCACCGCAGCCTTTCCTTCCTGATTCCTGACAGCATTGATCCCTGGGTGTACAGCCCACCGCAACTGCAGTGGAGCCATGGCCAGGCCGCTCGAAGAGTGCTGGCTGTCATCCCGGATGACGCGAGCGCGTCGGCCAACACGCCTCTCGTTCCATTGCTGGCGCGGCGAGAGGTGCTGGTGCGCTTTCCATTCTCTTCCTCTTATCTGGATCGAGCAGGAGACGAGCGCCCGGTTGACTGGATTGCTGTGGATCTGAATCTGCTCGAGCGATACAGCGCAGCGTTTCGGGGGGACTGGCGTCAGCTGAAGAAAAGCCGGCGGTGGCTCGAGGACCACCGCGAGGGCTATGCGGTGAAGGCGCTGGAGGATGGAGTTCTGGCACTGGAACGCAACGGCCTGCGCGACCCGAAGCTGGAGGCCCGTTTGGATGATGTCCTGGCGCAGCCATTACCAAGAGATCCCCGTGACCAGACCAAAACGATGCCCCCGACCGGATGACCGGCCGGGGGCTCTCGCCGGGTCCGCTTTTGCCGCGAAACCGGATGATCAATCAGAGGAAGGTGCCGTTCAGCCGGCGTTCTCCGCGATCAGCAGACCCTGGGTCAAACAACTGGAACTCATGGACACCTCCTCCTGAAGGATTGTGAATACCGGTTCTGCCTTCGAACTGATGGAGCCCGGAAGCATGCATCAGTTCACAGAACTGCATCCTGTACAACACAAAGATAACGAGGTCGGATTGTGCCTGCGGTAACGATGCAATCCAAGTTCGCAACACCCTGGATCGGTCTGCTGAGCATCTGGGGCGTGGCGGTGGGACTGGCGCTGATCGGCCTGGGCAATGTTCCTCTCAGAGATTTCGACGAGGGCACGGTGGCTCGCGTGGCCCAGGAACTCAGCAAGGGACTGGGTGAAGCACCGCTCTTGCCCACCCTCTGGGGGGAGCCCTATCTCAACAAAGGACCGGGGCTGCACAGCCTGATTGGCCTGGTGATCCGTCAGGCAAGCGGCACGCAGCAACTTCCATCGGAGGGGCTGGTGCGGCTGGTACCGGCTCTGCTGTCCACCCTTGTGGTTCCGCTGGGCGGTCTGCTGCAGTGGCGGCTCCGTCCCGGCGAGCGAAACAGCTGCCTTGCCACCAGCCTCCTGCTGCTCACCCTGCTGCCGGTCGCTCGCCATGGTCGTCTGGCCATGCTCGATGGCAGCCAGCTGTCTGCAATGGCCCTGCTCTGGCTGGCCCTGGCCAGTCTGCGTGGCCAACGCAACGATTCCTACTGGGCTCTGACGGCAGGACTGATGGGGTCGGCCATGCTCCTTCTGAAAGCACCGCTGCTGATTCCCTGCGCAGCCGCCGCCCTTGCCGCTGTGCTCTGGGGACTGGAATGGCAACGCTGGCGCAGCGGCCCAGCCATCAGCTGCATGGCGCTCGGTTTGCTTCCTGGCATCAGCTGGCATCTCTGGCACGCCCACATAAGGGGGGGCCAGGCTCTCTGGATGTGGGGCGGAGACGGTGCCGGCCGGGTGCTGCTCGATGCAGGGGAAGGCAGTGACCTGCGCTGGCGTGTGCCGTTAATCGAACTACTGGAAGGTGGCTGGCCCTGGCTGCTGCTGCTCGTCCCAGGCTTGTGTTGGGCCTGGCAGCTGCGCCATCAGCGTTGGGGTCGCTGGTGCCTGGCCACCCAGGTTGTTCTGGCCGCCGCCATCCTGCCGCTGAAAACACAATTGCCCTGGTACAGCCACCCTCTATGGCTGCCCTTCGCCCTGATCAACGCGCCTCTGCTCGTTTGGTTGGTGGAGCGTCGTGATCGGGGCATTCCAATGCGTTGGTGGCTGCAACGCATTCCCTCGATCTGGATCTTGCTGGGATTCCTGCTGATCGGAGCAACAGCTCTGAGCTTCACGGCTGTTGGCGACCAACTCGCACCGTATCGCTGGCTGGCTGGCGCGGCCGGATTGGGCTGGGGAGCCGGCGGCTGGTGGCTTCAGTCAGCGCAGTTGCGACAGCGGCGGCAGGGGCTGATCAGCATGGTGTGCGGCAGCGTGCTGGCGTTGTCGCTGTTGTTCAGTACTCAGCTCTGGCTGTGGGAACTGAATGAGCGTTGGCCTGTCTCTCCCGTAGCCAGCCTCAGCCGCTCAAGTCCAACCACACCGTTGCTGCATGGATACGACGAACGGCCGAGCCTGAACTGGTACGCAGGCCAGCGGATTCGGCGAGGTCGCAGCCGTGATTCGGGCTGGTTTCTCACCCAAAAACCCGACGATCACTGTGTTGTGACCGCCCGAAAAGGGGACTGGGCACTGGCACGCTGCCGTTAACCTGAACCTCTTGGCAGCGGGTTGTGTCTTCCACGCAGGAACAGCAAGGGAAGAGCAACACAACAGGCCTCTCAATCATTCTTCCAACCTTCAACGAAGCTGAGTCCATCGCTGCGGTGATTCAGTCTCTGCTGGCGCTGGACGACCATTTCGGCATCGAAATCCTGGTGATCGATGACGATTCAACCGACGGGACCACGGACATCGTGCGCCATCTGGCGCGCCAGGACCAACGCATCCGCATCATCCGACGACTGGGCCGCTCAGGACTGGCCAGCGCGATCAAAGAAGGCCTGATTGATGCCATTCATCACCGCGCTGTGGTGATGGACAGCGACGGCCAACACGAGCCTGCATCAGTGTTGGATGCGGTGCAAGCCCTCGACCAGCGGCATCTCGATCTGGTTGCCGGCAGTCGTTTTCTCGATCAATCGGAAATCCGCGGTCTCAGCAGTCGGCGCACCGATGGCTCCACGCTTGCCAATCAACTGGCACGCCGAAGCCTGCCGGCCAGTTACGGCCACCTCACGGATTACATGAGCGGTTTCATGGCCCTCAACCTCAGGCGCTGCCTGCCGCTGATCCGAGACGTGGATGTGAATGGCTTCAAATTCCTCTACGAGCTTCTGGCCATCAGCCGTGGACAGCTTGCCGTCGCCGAAATCCCTCTGGTCTTTCAGCCACGCCTGCATGGAAGCTCCAAGCTGGACAGCGCCATCCTCTGGGATTTCCTCGTTTCCCTGCTGCATACAGCCAGTCTGAGACTGCTGCCGCGGCGGGCAATCAGCTTCGGACTTGTGGGGGCCAGCGGCGTGCTGGTGCAGCTGGCAGTCACGGCGTTGCTGATGACCCTGCTGCGACTCAGCTTTCAACAGGCTCTACCGATCGCGGTGATCACCGCAGCGAGTTCGAATTACCTGATCAACAACGCTCTAACCTTCCGAGATCGCCGACAACGAGGAGCACGGCTCCTGCGCGGACTGCTGAAGTTCCTTTTGGTGGCCTCGCTGCCCGCCCTGGCCAATGTGGGTTTGGCCACCAGCTTCTACACCCTCGTGAACGCTCATGCCATCTGGGCTCAGCTGGCGGGAATTGTGGTGGTCTACATCTGGAACTACGCGGCTTCATCCCGCTTCGTCTGGAATTCGCCGTGATCTGGCTGCCGCTCGGAGTTGGCTTCCTGCTGCGATTCATCCAACTGTGGATGCCGATTGTTGGGGTTCACAGCTGGCGCCAGGCCGATACCGCTGCAATGGCTCGCCACTTCGCCATCGCCAACACGCCGATCTGGTTACCCCAGATCGACTGGGCCGGCTCCTCTGCGGGCTATGTGGAATCAGAATTTCCGCTGTACCCGTTTCTGGTGAGCCGCCTTTATCAGATTTCTGGCGTGCAGGAATGGCTGGGGCGCGGCCTGTCCCTGCTCTGCAGTGTTCTGACCATCTGGCTGGTGATGCGGCTTGGGCGTCGCTGGTTCGGAGCCGAACAAGGCTGGTGGGCCGGACTCTTCTTTGCGATCGCACCACTCGGTGTGTACTACGGAAGGACCTTTCAGGCGGAAGCCCTGCTGCTGCTCCTGGGCGCCAGCTGTTTGGAAGCACACAGCCATTGGCGGACAAAGGGCTCCCGTTGGGCGCTGCTGCTGAGCTGGTTGTGTTTCAGCGGAGCAGGCCTGATCAAGGTGATCCCGCTGCTCTGGCTTGGTTTACCCCTCTTGATGGTGCAACTCAGCAGGGATAGTTCAGCAGAGCCTCAACGCTATGTCAGGCGCTTCTTGATGCTGTTGCGCTCTCCTGGCTTTTGGCTGTACCTCGGCGCTGGGCTCGCAGCCATTGCGGCCTGGTACGCCCACGCCTATCAACTGGGACAAAGCAGCGGGCTGAGTTTCGGATTCTGGGGCGGCGGCAGCGATCGCAGCAGCCTCAGCCTGCTTCTGGATCTTGAGAACTGGTTCAATCTCAGCCTCAGAGTGGCTTTGCGTTTGTTGGCCATTGCCGGCGTGCCCTTCCTGATCAGTGGGATCTGGATCGGAAGGCTCAGCCCGGGAGGGCGCATTGCGATCAGCGGGCTGCTGGGGGTGCTGCTGTGCACCCTCGCCACCATGCGATCCAGCAGCATCCACGAGTACTACCAGTTGCCCTTGCTGCTGTTTGCCTGCCCGTTGATGGGGCTTGGCTGGCAAAGCTGGCAACAGCGGCGCCGCCGCTGGCAACCAAACAGTGTGATCTGTCTTTGGATGACCGTAAGCCTGGCGGTTTTATCGGTTGATTACTGGGCTTTGGAGCATCGCCAGGTCCAGGATTGGATGCCCTTGGCCTCGAGAATTCGCGAGGCGGTGCCCAGCAACAACCGCATCGTCAGTGTCACCAGCACCGACCCCACCTTGCTGAACCTGGCCAGGCGGCAGGGATGGCTGATCTCCAGCAAACAACTGAACTCGGAACGACTGCAGCAATGGAAAGACGCAGGCGCCAGCCATCTCGCTGGCAGTTTCCGCTGGGAAAAAATGTACCGAACGATGCCGGAAAAGCGTCAGCGTGCCTTGCAACGTCTGGCAGCAACCAGTTCTGGAGCCTGGGTTGATGACGTCAGCCAGACCTATCTGATCCCCCTCGATGACGTCAGCTTCAACCGCTGAAGCCCGAGGCAGACCTCGCCCATTCGGCCAATTCGGCCTGGTGAGCATGGCTGTTCTGATCGGCCTGCTGTTCTGGTTCTGTGCAGCGGCACGCCATGGCCTGCTGCAGAGCAACGCCTACGACCTGGGTCTCTTCGATCAATGGGCCTGGCTGATCGGTCAGGGACAACCACCGATCTCTTCGATGGAACAGGTGCATGTGCTGGCCGACCACGGTGCCTGGATGCTTTACGCCGCTGGTGCGGCTTACAGCGTGATGCCATCTGTGCAATGGCTGCTGTCCAGCCAGGCCTTCACGCTGAGCTTCACAGCACTGCCCATCTGGTGGCTTGCCCAGCAAGCAGGACTCACCCCTCGGCGCTGCTGGTTGATGTGCGGTCTCTGGTGGCTGCAACCTGTGGTGTTCAACACCAACCTGTTCGACTTTCACCCCGAAACATGGGTGATGCCCCTGTTTGCCCTGGCGCTCTGGGCCGAACGGGCCGAACGACCAAGGCTTTGGCTGCTGCTGTTGTTGCTGCTGCTCGGTAGCCGCGACGGACTGGTGTTGATCGTTGGTGGTATGGCCATCGATTTGGCCTGGCGACGCCGTTGGAGATGGAGTGCAACCGCTGCAGGGCTCTCGATCACCTGGTTGCTGATGTTGAGCCGCTGGCTCTACCCCTTGTTGCGGAACGGTGAGGGACCCAAAGCCGCTGGACGCATGTTCAGCCACCTCAGCGGTGGCCCGCTTCAGGCCATTCAGAGCCTCGATTGGGGCGGAGGTTTGCTGTACATCGTGCTGCTCTGCCTGCCGTGCATCGGCTTATGGCGGAAGCGCTCACTGCCCACACTGATGATCGGCGCGCCACTGCTGCTGGTGAACCTGCTGTCAGCGTCGCCCAGCTACCGCACCTTGATCCATCACTACAGCCTGCCTTTGGCCGTGGTCATGGTGGTTGCCGTGATCGATGCAAGGCCGCAACAAATCAGAGCAATCCGCGGGTTCTCCTGGACCCTGGGCTGGGCCGTGGTTTGCTGGCTCGCGCTGGCGAAGCCCTGGTACTTCAGCGGTCCCTATCTGAGTCGCGTGTCGGTCCTGAATGACGCTCAAGAAGCAATCTCCCAGGTGCAAGACACGGATGCTGTTCTCACCACCAGCTATTTGGTGCCTCAAATCAGTCAACGCAGCCGTGTGGCTTTTCCCAAGAAAGGCAGTCTTCGCAATCTCGACAATTCAGGCTGGAACGTCTTACTTTTGAATCCCAATGATCCTGGCTGGGGATCAACAAAGCGCCTACAGAAAAACCTGTTGAGCGAGGTTCAACAACGGGGCTGGCTCTGTGAAAACTGGCCTTCAAAACTAGAACTTTGCCGCAAGAAATAAACGATTCAATAAGAGATTGGGCTGGACAGCTGGAAACGTGGTGATGGTGATGTCTTCGCACAAAAAAAGGGGAGCTTGCGCTCCCCACAAAGGTGATTGATGAATTAATCAATCAAAGAGCGTTACCACGGGGCAGAACCTCTTCAGGGAAGACGAAGTTTTCGTGTGGCTGGTCAGCCGGTGCCATCCAGGCACGCAGACCTTCATTCAGAAGAATGTTCTTGGTGTAGAAGGTCTCAAATTCTGGATCCTCAGCAGCGCGGATTTCCTGTGACACGAAGTCATAGGCACGCAGGTTGAGGGCCAGACCGATGATGCCGATGGAGCTGGTCCACAGACCCATCACCGGAACAAACAACATGAAGAAGTGCAGCCAGCGCTTGTTGGAGAAGGCGATCCCGAAGATCTGACTCCAGAAGCGGTTGGCGGTGACCATGGAATAGGTCTCTTCTTCCTGGGTGGGCTCGAACGCCTTGAAGGTGTTGGCCTGCTCGCCATCCTCAAACAAGGTGTTCTCCACGGTGGCGCCGTGAATGGCACAGAGCAGAGCACCGCCGAGGATGCCGGCCACGCCCATCATGTGGAAGGGGTTCAGGGTCCAGTTGTGGAAGCCCTGGAGGAAGAGCAGGAAGCGGAAGATTGCTGCCACCCCGAAGGAAGGAGCAAAGAACCAGCTGCTCTGGCCGAGGGGATACATCAGGAAGACACTGACGAACACCGCAATCGGGCCGGAGAAGGCGATGGCGTTGTACGGGCGAATGCCCACGAGACGAGCGATTTCGAACTGACGCAGCATGAAGCCGATCAGTGCGAAAGCACCGTGCAGAGCCACGAAGGCCCAGAGACCACCGAGCTGACACCAGCGAACGAAGTCGCCTTGGGCCTCAGGGCCCCAGAGCAGCAGCAAGCTGTGACCCATCGCATCAGCGGGGGTTGAAACAGCAGCGGTGAGGAAGTTGCAACCTTCCAGGTACGACGAAGCAATGCCGTGGGTGTACCAGGAGGTAACAAAGGTGGTGCCTGTCAGCCAGCCACCGATGGCCAGATAGGCCGTTGGGAAAAGAAGGATGCCGGACCAGCCGACAAAAACGAAGCGGTCGCGCTTGAGCCAGTCATCGAGGACGTCGAAC
>NZ_KI911558.1:2449895-2621351 GCF_000515235.1 Synechococcus sp. CC9616
ATAACCGGCGACACAGCCGTAGCGCTCGATCAGGCTGGCGAGAGCCTGATAAGCCCAGTCGGTTGGGTAAACATCAGAAAACTGGGTAATGCTGGTGACCTGCTCTTCGACGTCCACGCTGTCCGCGTAGTCGGTCACGCCGTCGATGTTCAGGTCTGCGGCATGTGCTCCACTAGCCAAAAGGCCAAGAGCAGCAGGCGCTACCAGCAATTGCTGGAAGAGTTTCATGAGATTCCTCACACAGGAAGTGCCCACATGGTGGGCTTATTTATTTTGGAGAGAAAAGTATTTTCGACTACATAAAACGATATTGACGAACGTGACTTTTTATACATGCATTCGGCTTAATTCGGAAAATCAGGCCAATCACAAGACCGGCCCGACGGGTTGGTGTGAGTTATCCGTCAGGACAACTCAGATTTCATAGCAGCAATGCATTCTTTTGCCATTGCCTTTTGTTCGACACCAAAGTGATTTTTTTTACAAGGCGGTTTGGTGTGTCAATTGTCTGTTTAAGAAGGATGAAACCCTTGGGCGTGCAGCATCAGTGGTGCTAATTTTGTCAGGTGTCTGTCATGAATGATGACGCGCGCTGAAAAGAACATCCTTGTGGGAGCACCAATTCAGAAAAAGAAAGGATGTAAGAAGTCAAAATGTTCGAAATGGAAGGGTGGTTCCTGCCGTTGTGGTAGAGATTAATCAGACAGAAAAATCACGACCGTTTCGCGTAGTTCATCGATTGTAATTTGTCGCTCTTTTCTCATTGCGCTTAATGTTCTGCTGACGGTTGATCGCGTAGCGCCAATCATTTCGGCTATTCGGGCATGAGGCAATAAAAATTCAAGTTGAAATCCTTCTGATGTTCTCTTTCCAAATCGTTCTGAAAGTAATTTAAGTAGTGCTAAAAGGCGATCCTCTGCTTTGGCTGGATTGCGTACGAAATGCAGAGCAAGAAGCCAATCACTCAAGAAGTCATCGTCGAGGTGCTCATGTTCTGCATCGAAGCAGATCGAAAGGTTTGTGTCTGTTAATGCTTCAATTGATAGCTGGCAGGACTTTGGATATCGAAATTTTCCACATTCCATCGGTGACATGATTGCCATGGTCACATCGGCTTGCTCGATTTCGTGGGATGTTGAAACTCTTAAAAGCCCTTCTTTGATATCGATGTCGATCCATTGATTCCTCGATGGTTGTGATAAAACGAGTGATTGAGCTTTTCTGAGGCTCAGATTGCTCGAATTGCTCCGCACGCCTGGTGAAGATGTGCCCATTAAGCCGAGGCCTCGTAGCATTTGTTACGGGGATTGGTGATTATTGAATTGCTAAATGATCTTAGGCTTGTATGTATGTCAATACGCATTGATTTCGCCTTTTAATTGTTGTCGATGTTATCAGCTCGGCTCTCAATCGTTGCTCTTTTTGCTCTTGTCGCTTCGGCTTTTTTCGGCTTGCGTCTGTCTCCTAAATCCGTCGACAATAGCTTTAGTTCGTCCCCGCGGCCTTCATCCAAAGAGTTGATTCGGAATCGTCAGATCTGAGGATTTCAAGATACTCATTGGTCATGGCTTGAGCATCTAGGTCTGAGCCTTTTAGTGACAGAAAAGAAATCCTGTTCATGCACCAGTCTTTCAGGTTGTTGAGATTGTGGATTCTTGCTCCAGGTAGGTTGTTTGGCTTCGCTGTCACTTTCCCTTTAAGTAGTTTTAGGCAGGTTGCATGTTTGGACGAAATCCCGTTGTTGATGCTCTACGAATTGGAGTGATGTTTGCTACTGGTTTGGTGACGTCGCTCTTTGCTGGTTATTTCAGTGTTGACCCTGGGTACCCCCTTGGGGTGACCATCCGTCCATCGCGGGCATATGTGCTGCTGTTTCCGATCAGAACAAGCGTGAGCATGTCTACGGAGTTGGGGTCCAGATTCTTCAGCGTGCTGTGTCGGATGTGTTCCTCCTGTCTGCCGAGTTGACGTGCCAGGACCACCGGGGTGCTTCCCGGTCGTTCCGCCAGCAGTAATTCTTTTGTCCGTTCCAGTTGCCAGTCACGATCCTTGGAACGTGGGTTGTAAAGCGCCACGACGAAATCCCCCGTCGCTGCAGACTTGACCCTCTGTTCGATCACCTGCCAGGGCGTGAGTCGATCGCTGAGGCTGATGGTGCAGAAATCATGCATCAGCGGTGCCCCGGCCTTGGCTGCAGCAAGCTGTAAGGCAGAAATTCCTGGATGCACCGTGAAACTTGGCCTCTCATCGGGAGGCTCTTGCAACCACAATTCCATTGCAAGCCCTGCCATTCCATAGATGCCGCTGTCTCCGGATGAAATCAGTGCCACGCGTGCTCCCTGCTTGGCCAGCGCCAAGGCCTCTGCGCAGCGATCCCATTCACGCGTCAGCTGGCCGTCGACGCGTACTTGTTCGGGTTGTCTCAACGGCTCGAGCAGGTCGAGATAAAGGCTGTACCCCACCCAGGCGACACAGCGTTCGAGAGCCCGACGGGCGTCGCCGCTCAACAGGGATGGGTCCCCTGGCCCACTTCCGATCAGGTGTAGTTCGCCTCGCTGGGGAGCGAAGGGAGCCACTGCTTCGGCAATGGCCACTGTGACGGCTCCCCGTTCCCCCTCGCCCGCGTAGGTGATCCGCTTGGCTTGCCTGAGAATGCCGTCATCCCCAGCGGCCAGCAGGGCAGCGGCTTCCGCCACCGAAGCCGTTCCCATTTCCTCCAGCACCTGCTGCGAGGGCGTCGGCACCGCGACCTGATGGAGTTGTTCAGAGCTGTAGGTCCGCATCGGCCACGACTCCTGCTTGCAGAGCTGCAGCAGTGCGGCTTCGTCGTTCTTGCGGTCAGCACTGGCCAGCCCAGCGATCGCTTCAGGGGCCAGGCCGGCCTCTTTCAGACTCTGTTGAATCGCCCGATCCACCAGCCGCTGGCTCGTGTCTCGTTCACATCCCACCCCAATCCAGAGGCTGGCCGGATGCCAGCGGCAGGGAGCAAGCAACTTGGGGCCGATGCTGAGCTGAACGTCCGAATGATCGATTGTTGGCGATGTGATCTGGCGAAGCAGTGTGTTGTCGCAGCCTTGATGCCATGCCTTGTTGCCACTGCTCTGGCTCGATAGGGCCTCTTCTCCCCGTGCCTGAGCCTTCATCAGGTCGCGCCAGGCTTCGACGCTGCCACCCCGCCGCCATCCCCAGAGATAGCCAAGACAGTCCAGGGCCAGCCGCCGCTCACTGGAGCAGGCGCCCGTCAGCACTGCTGCACCGCCAAGTTCAGCAGCGATTTCGCGTGCCAGTTGTTCCGCTCCGCTGCTGTGTCCGCCCAGCAGCGGAATGCACCAGCGCCCCTGAGGATCCAGAACGATCACAGCCGGATCATGCTGTTTGCCACGGATCTGCGGAGCGATCAGTCGCGTGACGGCGCCAACTGCTCCGACGATCATCAGGACATTGTTGTTCTGCCAGTGGCTCTTAAAGAAGTCAGAGCCATCATGTCCACTCTCCGCCAGCGCGTCGAGATGCCCGCGCTGCTGAAGGCGTTGCAGCAGATTCTGGCCGGACGATGACAGACCAAGGCCCAGGCGCCTGCCGGGAGAAGGCACAGAAATAGTCCTCAGTTCAGCTCAAGGAGTTCACGTGCTGATCCTCCCAGGCTGGACTGCGGGACCAGCAGCGGCTCCTCGCTGGAGGCTTGAACTCGTTTCAGGGTGTCTGCCTCTCGATCGGCTTCGGCCTTGATCTCTGGCTCAGGCTGACCGGACTCCAGGCTGAGGCCTGTCTCGGATTCAGCTCGGGACTCAGAAACGTCGTCCAGCTCTTTTGAAGTCGAACCTTGCGATTCAGAGTCCCCGGATTCAAAGCCCCCAGATTCAGACTCTTTGGAGATTGAAGCCCTGAAGTCCGTGTCTGAGGAATCGGAAGCTATCGACTCTGAGGCTGTTGTCTTTGAGGCTGTTGTCTCTGAGGCTGTTGCCTCTGAAGCTCTGGACTCTGTCGTTGATGAGATCAACGGTTCATCACTGTCGAGAACCGGCTCGGGTTGATCAGATTCATCTGCAATCGTCTCTGGATCCTGAACCGGAACGGCTGACTGCTCAGGAGCTGTTCCACTCAGGGTCGCCAGTTCACCATCGCTGAGATGGTTCTTGTACCAGGCAGCTCGCTCGGCTGAGCGGCCCTCGATGTGGATCAGTCGATTGTTGAAAACAGGGGTCAACGGTTCTCCCAGGCCATCCAGCAGCTCCATCTGCACGCTCACTCCCCCTGGCTGACTCGGGCCTTTCAGCCAAATCGCTTCCTGCTGGTCGACAAGCACGCTGTTGCCATCCAGGCTCAGGCGCAGTTTCCAGCGTTGATCACCCTCACGCAGATTCTGTAAAGGTGCATTCCAGATCAGCCAGTTGAGCAGAATCGGTTGGCCGCTGCGCCAACTCGTTGGGACAATGGGAACCAGCCAGGGAGCCTCCTGATCAGGCTGGGTACCAGGCAGGGACTGCCAGCGATGAAGCCGCCAGCTGATCGTTGCCCCAGGGGAGTTCACCGCTTCTCCCCAGGGGTAGGCGGCCCAGGCGCTCAAACGATGGCTGCCCGGATTCAGCTCGGCCAATGAAACCTTGAGCAAACCGTCATCGGACTCAGACAGTCGTCGGGGAGGCTGATCATCGATCTGCAACACCACATGGGGCCCGAATCCCAGGGCTGAGTCCTGATTGAGCGGCCAGTCCGAAATCTCCATCTCCAGAGTGATCGGATCCGCATCCACCACAGCGCCATCGACGGGAGAGAGGAGTCGCAGCTTGGGGCGATGTTTGTCGAGGGATCTTCGAAGTTCCTGAACGCCGCCTGGAGGTGCAATCTCCTGAAGTTTGTAACCAGTCCTTGGACTTGCCTGCGATGCCTGGCTGGCCTTGTTCGGCAACCAGTTCGGCAGGGCGTTGGCGGTTGAGACAGGGAGTATCAAGAGGGCTGCCACCAGCAAGCTTCCGAGCCATGGCCTCAGTGCGAGTCGTGCCATCGGGCGGCGGAGAATCCATCCATTCTGATTGCGACAGCTGTGTCGGTCAGTTGTTGACACTCAACAAGGAAAAATCCCCTTAATTGTATTAGTCAGGGTTTGAAGATTGTTTCTTCCCGCTGATTTCTAGCCTTCTTCAGACGCCAGTCGCTGACTGGCGCGCGATGGGATTGAACCTTTGTAACTCATAGGCATAGAAGGTCATCGTGCGCGCCTATGCTTCCGCAAGAGGTCCCCTTGTCGGGGCCCAAGCACCAGTTCGTACAAGAGGTTTCGGCCTCCGATCGAGCTGGCGCCCGGCGGTTCCGTCTCTATGAGGCGAGCTGTCAGGGCCCCGACAGGCTCAGGCCTTTCGGAAGGGGTGTCCCATCACCTCGATCCCGTCCCCTCGAGGAACGACTCGATGACCATCAGCCCACCAGAGCGTGGGAGCAGCGCGAAGAATCAGGTCGAAAAGGTCGACAATCCAGCGACCTTCGAACTGTTCGGCAAGCCCGGACATTTCGACCGATCCCTCGCCAAAGGTCCCAAAACCACTTCATGGATTTGGAACCTCCACGCCAACGCTCACGACTTTGACGCTCACACGAGTGACCTTCAGGAGGTCTCTCGGCGGATTTTCTCCGCACACTTCGGCCATCTGGCCGTCATCTTCATCTGGCTGAGCGGTGCCTTCTTCCACGGCGCTCGCTTCTCTAACTATTCCGGTTGGCTTGCCGATCCCACCCACGTGAAGCCCAGTGCTCAGGTGGTGTGGCCGATCTTCGGCCAGGAAATTCTTAATGGCGATATGGGTGCCGGCTTCCAAGGCATTCAGATCACCTCAGGCCTGTTCCACGTTTGGCGTGGATGGGGCATCACCAGCGAAACCCAACTCATGGCTCTGGCCATCGGTGCCCTGGTGATGGCCGGCCTGATGCTCAACGCCGGTGTTTTCCATTACCACAAGGCTGCGCCGAAGCTGGAATGGTTCCAGAACGTTGAGTCAATGTTGAACCACCACCTGGCAGGTCTGCTGGGTCTCGGTTCATTGTCCTGGGCTGGTCACCTCATCCACGTGTCCGCTCCCGTCAGCAAGCTGATGGATGCCATCGACGCCGGCCAGCCGCTGGTGGTCGATGGCAAAACCATCGCCACCGTGGCGGACATCCCCCTGCCGCACGAGTTCTTCAACCAGGACCTGCTGGCACAGCTCTATCCCGGCATCGGTGCAGGGATCGGTGCCTTCTTCTCAGGCAACTGGGCCGCCTACAGCGATTTCCTCACCTTCAAAGGTGGGCTGAATCCTGTCACCGGCAGCCTCTGGATGACCGACATCGCCCATCACCATGTGGCGATCGCCGTCCTGTTCATCGTCGCCGGTCACATGTACCGCACGAACTGGGGCATCGGTCACTCCATCAAGGAGATCCATGAAGGTCAGAAGGGTGATCCCCTGCTGTTCCCGGCTCCCAACGGTCATGACGGTCTCTATGAATTCTTGACGACCTCCTGGCACGCCCAGCTGGGCCTCAACCTGGCCATGCTCGGCTCGCTGAGCATCATCGTGGCTCAGCACATGTACGCCATGCCTCCGTATGCGTACATCGCCATCGATTACCCAACACAGATCGGTCTGTTCACCCACCACATGTGGATTGGTGGATTCCTGATCGTTGGTGGCGCCGCTCACGCGGCCATCGCCATGGTCCGCGACTACGACCCCGCCAAGCACATCGACAATGTGCTCGACAGGGTGCTCAAAGCACGCGACGCGATCATCAGCCACCTGAACTGGGTGTGCATCTGGCTCGGAGCCCACAGCTTCGGCCTTTATATCCACAACGACACCATGCGTGCCCTGGGCCGTCCCCAGGACATGTTCAGCGATTCGGCGATTTCAATTCAGCCGATTTTCGCCCAGTGGATCCAGAACGCCCACGCTGCTGCCGCTGGCAGCACAGCTCCCAACGCCCTTGCCGGTGTGAGCGAAGTGTTCAACGGTTCAGTGGTTGCTGTCGGCGGAAAAGTCGCCGCTGCACCCATGCCGCTCGGCACGGCCGACTTCATGGTCCACCACATCCACGCCTTCACGATTCATGTGACGGTGTTGATCCTGCTGAAGGGTGTGCTCTACGCCCGCAGCTCCCGCCTGATTCCAGATAAGGCCAACCTGGGCTTCCGTTTCTCCTGCGACGGCCCCGGTCGCGGTGGCACCTGTCAGGTGTCTGCTTGGGACCACGTGTTCCTGGGTCTGTTCTGGATGTACAACTCCCTGTCGATCGTGATCTTCCACTTCAGCTGGAAGATGCAGAGCGACATCTGGGGGACGGTGAATGCCGACGGTTCCGTCCAGCACATCACCAATGGCAACTTCGCCCAGAGCGCCATCACCATCAACGGCTGGCTGCGTGACTACCTGTGGGCTCAAGCCGTGCAGGTGATCAACAGCTACGGCTCCAACACCAGTGCCTATGGCCTGATGTTCCTTGGTGCCCACTTCATCTGGGCCTTCAGCCTGATGTTCCTGTTCAGCGGCCGCGGCTACTGGCAGGAGCTGATTGAGTCCATCGTCTGGGCTCACAACAAGCTGAAGGTGGCACCTGCCATCCAGCCCCGTGCGCTGTCCATCATCCAGGGCCGTGCCGTGGGTGTCGCCCACTACCTCCTGGGCGGAATTGCGACCACGTGGGCCTTCTTCCACGCCCACATTCTTGTGGTCGGCTGACCTCACTGACCTTTCCCTCTAATGGCAACGAAATTTCCTTCGTTCAGCCAGGGTCTGGCTCAGGACCCGACAACCCGCCGTATTTGGTACGGGATCGCCACGGCTCACGACTTCGAGAGCCATGACGGAATGACGGAAGAGCGTCTTTATCAGAAGCTCTTCTCCACCCATTTCGGACACCTCGCGATCATCGGCCTGTGGGTTTCGGGCAACCTGTTCCACATCGCCTGGCAGGGCAACTTCGAGCAGTGGGTCGCCGACCCCCTGCATGTGAAGCCCATCGCACACGCAATCTGGGATCCCCACTTCGGTCAAGGTGCCATTGACGCCTTCACCCAGGCGGGTGCTTCATCCCCGGTGAATATTGCGTTCTCCGGTCTGTACCACTGGTGGTACACGATCGGTATGCGCAGCAACGCCGAGCTGTATCAGGGATCCATCTTCATGATGATCCTTTCGGCCTGGGCTCTGTTTGCTGGCTGGCTGCATCTTCAGCCCAAGTTCCGACCCTCCCTGGCCTGGTTCAAGAACGCTGAATCACGCCTGAATCACCACCTCGCCGTACTTTTCGGCTTCAGCTCCATCGCCTGGGCCGGTCACCTGGTTCACGTGGCCATCCCTGAAGCCCGTGGTCAGCACGTTGGTTGGGACAACTTCACCAACGTTCTGCCTCACCCCGCCGGTCTTGGCCCTTTCTTCACCGGCAACTGGGGTGTGTATGCCGAGAACCCTGACTCCTTGAATCAGGTGTTCGGCAGCTCCGAAGGAGCCGGTACCGCGATCCTGACCTTCCTTGGTGGTTTCCACCCCCAAAGCGAAGCGCTCTGGCTCACCGACATCGCCCATCACCATCTGGCCATCGGTTGCATCTTTGTGATCGCCGGCCACATGTACCGGACCAACTTCGGCATCGGTCACTCGATCCGCGAGATCCTCGAAGCCCACAACCCACCCAAGGGCACCCCTGGTGACCTGGGCGCTGGCCACAAGGGTCTTTACGACACGATCAACAACAGCCTGCACTTCCAGCTCGGCCTGGCTCTCGCCTCCCTGGGCGTGGTCACCAGCCTGGTGGCGCAGCACATGTACTCGATGCCGTCGTATGCCTTCATCGCGAAGGACTACACAACCCAGGCAGCCCTCTATACCCACCACCAGTACATCGCCATTGCGTTGATGTGCGGCGCTTTTGCCCACGGTGCGATTTTCTTCATTCGTGACTACGACCCCGAAGCCAACAAGGACAACGTCCTGGCTCGGATGCTCGAGCACAAAGAAGCGATCATCAGCCACCTGAGCTGGGTGTCACTGTTCCTTGGCTTCCACACCCTCGGCCTTTACGTCCATAACGACGTGGTCGTGGCTTTCGGAACGCCTGAGAAGCAGATCCTGGTGGAGCCCGTCTTTGCTCAATTCGTCCAAGCCGCATCCGGTAAGGCGATCTACGGCTTCGATGTGCTGCTCTCCAACGCGTCCAGTTCAGCCAGCCTGGCCTCCCAGAACATCCCTGGCGAGCACTACTGGCTGGATGCCATCAACGGCAACACGGATGTCTTCCTGCCCATTGGCCCTGGAGACTTCCTGGTTCACCACGCCATTGCTCTGGGTCTGCACACCACAACCCTGATCCTGGTGAAGGGAGCTCTGGATGCCCGTGGCTCCAAGCTGATGCCAGACAAGAAGGACTTCGGTTACTCCTTCCCCTGCGACGGCCCTGGCCGTGGCGGTACCTGCGATATCTCGGCCTGGGATGCCTTCTACCTGGCGGTCTTCTGGGCTCTGAACACCGTGGGGTGGGTCACCTTCTACTGGCATTGGAAACATCTGGCGATCTGGTCCGGCAACGTGGCTCAGTTCAACGAATCCAGCACCTACCTGATGGGTTGGTTCCGCGATTACCTCTGGCTCAACTCCTCCCAGCTGATCAACGGCTACAACCCGTTCGGCAGTAACAACCTGGCCGTTTGGGCCTGGATGTTCCTGTTCGGTCACCTGGTGTGGGCCACCGGTTTTATGTTCCTGATCTCCTGGCGGGGTTACTGGCAGGAACTGATCGAAACCATCGTCTGGGCTCACCAGCGAAGCCCCATCGCCAACATGATGGGCTGGCGCGACAAGCCTGTCGCTCTCTCGATTGTTCAGGCCCGTGTGGTTGGTCTGGCCCACTTCTCAGTGGGTTACGTGCTCACTTACGCGGCATTCCTGATCGCGTCGACGTCAGGCAAGTTCGGTTGATTCATATCTGATCAACAGTCCATCTTCGAGTCGTTCTTGATGATTTCCTCGCCCGTTCGTCGGGCGAGGTTTTTTATGGCTCGACTCTCAGGATGGTTCAGGTTGTGCCGTGAAAGATCAACTGGACTGGAAGTTTCCGGTCTGAAAAGGAACCAGCTGTGAGACCAGTCATGCTGATGAGATAACGCCGCCCACGAAAAAGCCCCCTGGAGTGGGGGCTGGAGCAAGTGAATTTGGATAGTCGGCGGAGCGTTCAGGCTGCGCCGAGAAGCACATCTGTCAGCGAGCCGCTGTCAGCTGGGTCGACGGAACGATGATCATGCCCGGAGTGGTCATGGCCTTCATGATCATGATCATCTTCAACAGTAAATGGCTCGTCGGGAACGATATTCTTGTTGGATCCGCCTGAGTACTGAAGATCACCTTTGCTG
Source organism: Synechococcus sp. CC9616 (assembly GCF_000515235.1). Taxonomy (NCBI): domain Bacteria; kingdom Bacillati; phylum Cyanobacteriota; class Cyanophyceae; order Synechococcales; family Synechococcaceae; genus Synechococcus; species Synechococcus sp. CC9616. The sequence continues at coordinate 2,460,274 of NZ_KI911558.1, forward strand.
AGCTTCGTGTCGAGAACTTTTGCGAGTGTGTGCTTGCCGGCTTTGATCAGTGAATCACCTTTTTTATTGGTGATCTTAATGTTGCCTTTGCCGTATCCATCAACCCGGATCACATCTTTTTTCTCATAGTCCTTGATCAGAGATGTGCCACCTCCTTCGATGTAGAAATAATCCTTACCGTTGCCGCCGATCATCGTGCAATCATCTCCGTCGGCATAGAGATGGTCGTTTCCATCGCCTCCGAGAAGGGTGTCTTTCCCGTACCAGGTGAAGATTCTGTCATGGCCCTTCCCTCCCTCGTATTTGTGCTTTTCCCAATGACCTGACATCAGGTCATCTTTGTTCGATCCTTTGACGAAAGTCTTTTTTGCTTTCGGAACTACAACATTGAAGTCGGCATAGTCAAGGACTTTGTCCGTCCAGGGATCGATGTAGTTGCCTTTGACATCGAGATTGTCATAGCCCTTCTCATAGAGTTCCTGAATGTCGTCATATAGGTCGCCAAGCTTGTCCTGGATATCAAGATCGGGGATCCATCCTTCGACTTCGTCCTTGACGTTGTCCAAACCATCTTGAACGTTGTCAGGAATTGCATCATCAACAATGTCGGTGACGTTGTCTTTGATGTTGCCTTTGCCCATAACTTGGTAGTTGGTTTGACAATTTCATCTTTAGCAAAGGCGGCGACGTTTCAACATGTTTCGCCGGCTGCGACCTGAAAAAAGGTGATTTCTGGATCAACTCCGTTGGCGGTTCTGATGCTTAGCGTTCCGGCGTTGCTACAGGTGGATGTTGGATCAATGGGAGCTTTTGCTGCGAAACATCGGCGAATGGCATGGCAGCTTCAACACCTACGACAGCGGGCTTCAGCTCAAAAGGCGTCAACCCTCGATCCTCACGCTTGAGCCAGCAGCGGCGGGTGTTCCGGTCAACCTCAGCCTGCTGTTCTGGCCGGACAATCCCTTGCCAGCTGAGAACCCCTATGGCGGTGAACCGGTCAAGCAGATCCGTCAGAGCTTTTATCAGCCGGATCAACAGCTCACCTTTTTCCCGACGGGAAGCTTCTGCCGCGGATCCCTTCAGCTGGCTCCCTTCATCAGGTTCTACGCCGAGTTCTGCTTCCTGCTCGGCGATCGGCGTCATCGCCAGGTGTTGCTCTGGGATGGCTCGGGACGCTTCGACCATCCAGTGCTGATCAGCGAAATGCGTGCTGGCAGCCAGGCTGGTCAGCTTCCACAGCTTCAGCCCGAGTGGCTGACAGGGCAATGGCAGGGGCGCCAAGTTGTGATCACGGCAGAGGGCGGGCCCGCGGACACGCAGGAGTCGGCCTGCTCGCTGCGGCTCACGCCCTCTGATCTCACCACGCTGCGTTGCCTTCCCGATGGTGGTGGCTTCATCGCACCCAGTCCGGTGACGCAGCGTTCTGGTTTCACCGTTGAGGCGTGGTGGCTGGCCTCTCCGCAGCATCTGGAACGCCTGCTTCGCCACTACAGCGACAGTGGATCCTTGCTGGCTTCACAACAGCAGGTGCTGCAGAAGCTGGTGGCCTGAGGACCCAGTCGCTATCGATGGAGGGTTGTCTCCTGCCGTTGATGCATCACCGCTCGATCTGGACGTTCGTCGTCTTGCTGCTGTCCTCTGCTGCATCCATGCCCTCGGCACATCCGGAGACGCGGCAGGTGTTCTGTCATCTCAATGTGAAGTCGTCGGTGATCAAGAAGACCCAGAACGCAGCCCGTTGCCAGTTCAGTCAGTACCAGGGCAACGCCTATGTGGTTCTCTACCCGGGCAATCGTTCACCGCTCGAATTTCAGTTCCCCACCAGCAAGCAGAACCTCACTTACCAGCGCACCAATGAAGACGGTGGCATCAAATTCAGCACGCCGACCCTCACGCTGAAGGTGTTCTGGGCTGATCCAGGCACCAATCATCGCTTCTGAGCAGGACGGCCCAGTTGATTAGCTGAGGCTTCGACGTTTCAGGATCAGATACACGGCCGGCACGACAAACAAGGAGAGCAGTGACGACACCAGCAGGCCGCTGAACACCACCGTGCCGATGCTGATCTGCTTGGCGGACCCCGTACCCGTCGCCAGTAAAAAGGGCAGGAAACCCGAAAGCGAGGTGATCGCCGTGAGCAGGATCGGACGCATCCGGCTCACGGCTGCACCGTGAATGGCCTCCCGCAAGGCAAGTCCAGCGGCCAAACGCTGATTGGCGAATTCCACGATCAAGATGCCGTTCTTGGCCGCGAGGCTCACCAGCACCAGAAGACCCATTTGGCCATAGACATCCAGCGGTAAACCGCGCAGCTTCAGGCCGATCAAGGCACCCATCAGCGCGATCGGCACCGTGAGCAGGATGATCAGTGGATCGACGAAACTTTCGTAGAGGCCGGCCAGCAGCAGATAGATCACCACCACGCCGAGGCTGAACAGAATCCAGGTCATCTCTGCGGCCTGGCGTTCCTCCTGGGCAAGCCCTGTAAAGGCGAGGCTGATGTTGTTGCCCCCTACCGAGTCGCCGGCTTGCTCAAGCAGCTCAATCGCCCGGCCCGTGCTCACACCCTCGTTGGGAACAGCTGTGATGGTGATCGAGCGGTTGAGGTCGTAATGCGGAATGCTGTTCGCTCCCTCTTCTCGCGTCAGGGTCGCCACAGTCGCGACCGACACCAGCTCGCCACTGCGACTGCGCACCTTCAATCCCGTTAAATCCTGGGGGCCAGCCCGTTCTCTCCCGTCAAGCTGGATATAGATCCGTCGGATTTCTCCGCCTTCGTAGGTGTCATCGACATAACGGCCTCCGATGGCGGTGCCGATGTTCTGCAGGGTGCTGGCCACATCCAGATCGAGAGCTGCCATTAGCTCACGATCCAGTTCCAGTCGCCAGCGTGGCGAGCTGGCATCAAATCTGGTGCTTACCCGCTCAAAGGCTTCGCTCTGTTTGGCCGTCTCAATGAAGCGTTGGGCCACCGATTCAAAGTTCTGGAGACTGAGACGTCCGCCACTGCGGTCGAGCAGCTCCATCGAGAGAGCCGATTCGCTGCTGAAGCCACGCACCGTTGGAGGGGTGGTCACAACGACCCTGGCGTTATCGATGCTGGAGCGGAGCGCTGAACTCAGCCGCCGTTTGACCGCTTCACTGCTTTGCTCCGCACCAGGCCGTTCCCGTTTGGGCAGGAGCCTGAGAAAGAAGGCCCCTTTGTCTTCACCGCTTTGGCCGAAGGAGAAGCCGGCATAGAAATTACCGGTACGGATCAAGGGCTCTTTGGCAATCACGCCACGGATCTGCTCCATCACGCGGCTTGTGCGCTCCAGACTGGCGCCCTCGGGGAGGCTGAAATAGCCGCGGATCTGGCTCTGATCTTCGTTGGGGATGAAGGCTGTCGGCATGTTGACGAGCCCGATTCCTGTCAACAGCAGGCCTGCCATCAGTAAAACTGCCACCAATCGACCGCGTTGCAGCCAGCGCTCCAGCAGCCGGGCGTAGCGCTCCTGCAGTGCTCCCATACCTCGGCGCAGGCCCCTGGAGACCCGTCGCAGCGCGCCGGGCAAGCGTCCATCCCCCCGATGCAGCACCCTGGCGCAGGCCATCGGTGTGAAAGTGAGGGCGTTCAGCGTGGAGAACAGGATCGCTCCGCTGATCGCCAGGGCGATCGGTTGATAGAGGCGGCCGATCGAACCTGGAATCAACAGAACGGGCAAGAACACCGCCGCCAGCACCAGCGAGGTGGCCACCACGGCACCGGCGAGCTCCGCCATCGCATCTTCCGACGCTTGCTGCGGTTCATCTCCGCGCTCGATGCGGCCGGAGATGTCTTCACTCACCACGATGGCGTCGTCCACCACGATTCCTGTGGCAAGCACCAGGCCGAAGAGGATCAAGGTGTTCAGTTCCGACCCGCTGAGGCGCACCACCATCAGGCTGCCCACCAGAGCCACAGGAACGGCGAGGCCTGGAATCATGGCCAGGCGCCAGCGCCCGAGGAACAGCAGCAGCACCATCAGCACGAGCAGCACCGCATCCCGGAGAGCCGAGAAGGTGAGCATCAGGTTGTCGCGAACCGTGTCGGCAACATCCGTGATCACCTGCATCTCCACGCCAGGCGGGTAGCTGGGCTCGCGTTCCTTCAACAGGGCCATCACGCGCTGGCTCACCTCGATGGCATTGGCGCCGTCCCGCTGATAGATGCCGACTCCCATCGAGCGTTGGCCCTCAAGGTTGATGGCCGTATTGCTATAGCGGCTCTGGCCCAGTTCAACCCGGCCGACATCCCGCAGTCGCAGCGTTCCTCCATCCCCCAGGCTTTTCACCACGAGGTTTTCAAGGTCCTCGACGCTGCGCAGTCGTCCTTCGGCATCGACGGGCAAGCTGATCAGCTGCCCCTCGGGAGCAGGTGACGCTCCCAGGTTGCCGATTGCAGCGAGCACGTTTTGTTCGGCAAGAGCCTGGGTGACGTTGTTGATCGTGAGATTCGCCTGCTCTAGTCGGCTGGCATCCAGCCAGAGGCGAAAGGCCAGTTCATCTCCTCCGAAAATGAACACCCGCCCAACGCCTGGAATCGTGAGCAAGGCGTTCCGAACGCTCTGATCGATCCAGCCGCGCAGGTAGGTCGAGGAATACAGCCCCTGCTCATGACTGAAGCCGAGGATCATCAGCAGGTCATCGGAGGAGCGGCTGACCTGCAGACCCTGACGAGAGACCGACTGGGGCAAGCGTCGGGTCGCCAGATTCACTTCGTTCTGGACCTTGATCGCATTCAGTTCAGGGTCTCCTTCGCTGAAGCGCAGACTCACGCTGGCGCCACCCTGTCGGCTGCTTGAGGTGATGCTTTCAACGCCCTCCAATCCGTTCAGCTGCTGTTCCAGGACGGCCGTGACGCTCTGCTCCACGACCTCAGGCGAGGCGGCTGGAAAGGTTGCTCGCACGCTCACCCGTGTTGGGGCGAGCTGGGGCATGTCCTCCAGTCCCAGGCCCATCATGGCCGTGAAGCCCGCCAACAGAATGAGCAGGCTGCAGACGATGGTGAGGACCGGTCTGCGCAGAAACGGCTGGGAAAGCGACCGCACCGACGGCACGCAGCTGGCAGGTGAATCCTGGCAGCAGAAAACCCCTGGTTGACGTTCACCGTCCCCCAGGGGTTTTGCTTAAGCGTAGATCTCAGTGATTCAGGGACCCTGAATGTCAGCCGACACTCCAGACACCCGAAGCGATCTTGAACAGATCCTGAACGTGCACTGTGCTGCACAGGAACCAGGCGAACACGGCGCCGCCGCAGCCGCCGAGCCAGAACCCGCTGGTGAAATCGGCCCAGCCGGTGCGGGTGAACAGGTCGGCCGGTGGATTGCCGACGGTGGCATCGGCAGGAGGAATGTTGGGCTGTTTGCCGGGCTGGTTGTACAGCAGGAACAGCAGGGTGAGGATGTGAACCGCTCCGATGGCCGCAAGAAGGCCAGCGGTCTGCTGGTATTCGGTGTTGCGCAGCGGGCCGCAGATGGTGAACGGTCCGAAGAGCAGATATCCGAAGGCCGCACCGGTCTCAAGACCGCGGAAGTTCGGTGAAATGCCCTGGCGGTACAGGGGCAGGTTGTTTATCAGCCCCTTGATGAAGTAACCGCTGTTCACCGGGGTGGCGAGGTTGCCGACGCAGGGGTCGGACACTGGAGTGACAGTCATTGACGTGAAGTGCTGAGGGTTGATGGCGATCCGCAGCCTGCGGTCACTCGGCAGCGGTGATCACTCGACCGACGAGGACGATGAACACTGCGGGAAAAACGATTCCTGTGATGGGGACGAAAATCGCAGGCAGCCATGCAGCGGCGAAATCTCCAGTCATGTCGAGGCCAAAAGCTTCGCCGGTACTGTAGAGATCACTGATCTGAAGGCTTCTCCCAAGCCCGATCGGCGACATAAAAGTTCAACCCAGATGCAGAACGTTCTCCTTCCAGGCGCCGCAGTTCTCCTGGTTGTTGCGGTGTGGTGGCGAGGCCGCTCGGGGCGACCGATGCTGCGCAGCACCGATGCCAGCAATGTTGCTGCGCTGAACAGGGTCCAGTTGTCGAGGGTGATTTCAGAGCCTGAAACCGCAGCCGCGGATCAACCGGTCCCTGTGGAGGTCTGGCAGCCCCCACGCACGGAGCGTGAGTGCCTGGAGCTCAAGACCCGTCTGCGATTGGCCATGAACGGAGGACCGGAAGAGCGCCTGGAAGCCGTCCGGATTGCGGCGCGCTGGGGCTCGGCGATGGCGCTGCCTTTGCTGCGGCGCGCCTTGCGCGATAGCGACAGCCGTGTTGTGGAGGAAGCCGCTGCTGCCATTGCACCCCAACGAGGGGCGACGCGACGCCTGCCTGTTCAGCCCGCTCGCCCGCCTCGCAATGTTGCCCGCACCCGATAAATCGGCCGGTCCTGACTCTCGTGATACGTGCGGATGAGTAGTTCCCCCAGCAGTCCGAAGCAGAACAGCTGGATCCCCGCCAGGCCCATCACCACTGCAAGGGTGAGCAGGGGGCGATTGCCGATGTCCTGCCCCATCAGCTTGATCACCAGCAGGTAGGTGCTTGCGATCAGGCTGGCAACGATCGCGAGCAGTCCACCGAAGCCGAAGACATACATCGGCCGGGTGAGAAAGCGCTTCATGAACCACACCGTGAGCAGGTCCATCAACACCCGGAAGGTGCGGTCGATCCCGTATTTGCTGCTGCCGAACTGACGTGCCCGGTGGTTCACCTTTACCTCGGTGATGCGGGCTCCTTCGATAAAGGCCAGTGCCGGCAAAAAGCGGTGCAGTTCGCCGTAGAGGCGCATGTCTGCCAGCACCTCCCGCCGATAGGCCTTGAGGGAACAGCCGTAATCGTGGAGGCGAACACCGGTGACGCGTCCGATCAGTCGGTTGGCGATCTTGGAGGGAAGCTTGCGCTGGATCGCTGCGTCCTGACGCTGGTGCCGCCAGCCACTCACCAGGTCGTACCCCTCCCTGAGCTTGCTCAGCAGCATCGGGATGTCGGAGGGATCGTTCTGCAGGTCTCCATCGAGGCTGACGATCACCTCGCCGCAGGCCGCATCGAAACCGGCTGCCATGGCTGCGGTTTGTCCATAGTTCTTGCGCAGCAGCACTGCCACCAGCTCTGGAATCTCGCCACTGAGTTGTTCCAGCACCTTGGCCGTGTCGTCGCTTGAGCCGTCGTTAACCAGCACCAGCTCGAAGCGTTCACCGCTTGGACGCAGAGCCTGCAGCAGCTGCTCCACCAGGTGCGGAAGACTTTCTTCCTCGTTGTAAAGGGGCACCACCACCGACAGATCCAGGTGGGAGGTCATTAACGACGGACGAAACACGGCCAGCAACTTAGGCGGCCTCTTTCCAACGAAGTTCTGCATCGGTCGCCTGGATCGCAATCTCTCCAGCAGACCTGCGTTAGGTGTGGATCACTGATTCCGCCGTCGACCATGGCTCTGCTCTGGGAGAACTTTGTTAGCCAGCTCGATTCCGTGCGAGCCAGCAGTTCGGTCTGGGCCCCGCCCGCCTCAGCCGATGCGATTGAGGACACCCGTGAGCAGCGTCTTCGTAAAGCCCTCGAAGCCGTGAAGAACACCGGAAACACCCAGATGATCGAGTCCTTGCAGGCGGCTCTGGAGGGGCGTCAGGCCAATCTCGAACTCCCAGATCTGCCGATCCCAGGGCAGACGGCCCTCAGCGGTCCGGAGACCTACCTCTCCCAGATCTCCGACAGCTTCAAGCCGAAGCGCTGATCCAAGCCTGCGCTTCAGTCCAGATGGCGTCCGTCATGGCTGCGCATCACCCGGCCGGCACCCCGCAGCTCGGCTCGGTAATGACAGGCAACGGGGTGATCATCACGGCTGTGAAGGCTGTCCACCCCGATGCCATCGCGGCCATGGTCGCGGCCGGAGCTGTGGCGGTAGCGCCCGCCACCGAGATAAAGGCCGACATGGGTGCATCGCCGCACTGATCCGAAGAAGAGCAGATCTCCTGGCAGAAGCAGCTGGACGTTGTCGGGACTCACGGCTACAGCACTGCAGAAGCGTTCCTGTTGATAGGCATCCCTCGGGATCCAGATCCCTTGGCTGGCGAAGGCCAGTTGCATCAGCCCGGAACAGTCGACGTTGGGACGCAGGGTTCCGCCCCACACGTAGACATTCGGCATCGCTTCAGTGGCTTCGCTCCAGCTCAGTACCGCCGGCAGTCGCTTCCTGATCATTGCTCGATCAATAGTTGGGGGTTGCCATGGCGCACAGCCATAGGCCTTGCCGACGAGATCCTCCGGATCCATCCAGCAGTGGTAGCCGTCCTCCAGTAACTCCACCCGAAGACGGGGCCCCATGGCTTCCAGAATCCGCAGTCGGCGGCCCCGCTGCGCCTGGGTGGCGAGTCCATGGCCAACGCTGCTGGCGTAGCCGTTCACATCGGTCTCCAGCTGCCACAGGCTGCCTGGAATCAGGCGGTCAGAAGCACACAGGGTTCCTAGGGTCGCCATGGTCTGTCGCAGTCGTCATGGCGTTCTACCGTCCTGATCCCGAGATGGCGTCACGACTAGAGACGCTGATGGATGAGCTCTCCGCTGACGGGCGTCCGGGCCTGCGGAACAGCCTGGCGGTGACCTGGATCCGCTACGAGGATCAAAGGCCTGAGGCAGGCCAGGGTCTTGGAGCTGGCTGGAACCAAGACCGCCTTCTCTATCCCGCCAGCGTGGTGAAACTGTTTTATGCCGTTGCTGCCGAGCGCTGGCTTCAGCAGGACCTCATTCCCGATGGCGAGGAGCTTCAACGGGCGCTGCGGGACATGATCGGTGATTCCAGCAATGACGCCACCGGTTTGGTGATGGATCTGCTGACCGGCACCTGCAGTGGTCCTGCTTTGCAGGAAAACGCCTGGCACCTCTGGCAGCGGCAGCGGCAGCTTGTTAACGAGTGGCTGGCCAGCCTTGCTTGGCCAGAGCTGGAAGGGGTGAACTGCTGCCAGAAAACCTGGGGGGATGGTCCCTATGGCCGGGAAAAGCTGTTTTACGGAGCCGACAACAGCAACCGCAATGCCTTATCCACGCAGGCCACCGCCAGAATGCTTGAAGCCGTGATGACCGGGGCCGTTGTCTCTCCACCTGCCTGCAGAAGGCTGCGAGAGCTGCTGGATCGCTCCCTTGATCCTGAACAGCGCAGGGCTGACCCTGAGAACCAGGTGGATGGATTTCTCGGAGAGGGACTGATTGAGGGCGCATGCCTTTGGAGCAAGGCCGGCTGGATGAGTCAGGCCCGGCATGACGCGGCGTGGTGGCAGCACGGCGACCAGCCGCCGATGTTGTTGGTGGCTTTCAGTTCAGGCCCGGATCGCGCCCGGGATGAGCAGCTCATGCCGGCATTGGCCCGCGCTCTGTGTGTCTTTCAGCCATCCGAGGGGGTATGAGCCGCCCCCAAAGGTGATTGCTGGGCTTGATTCGCAATTCAGAGACGCAGTCTTGGCTTGAGGTCTGAGGTCAGGTTGCATCAACCGTCTTTTGCCTGTTCCCGAGCCCAGGCTTCGCTGAAGCCTGCCGAAATAATGCCGATTGGAATTGCAATCACGGCGATGCCACTGATGGCAGTGACTGACGCGACCAGTCTCCCTCCGGGTGAGACCGGTATCGCATCACCGTATCCCACTGTTGTCACTGTGATGATTGCCCACCAAAGGCATCTTGGAATCGATCCAAATTGCTCTTGCTGAATTCTTCCTTCGGCGATATACATCAACACACTGCTGATGCAAATCACGACCCCGGAGTAGATTGCTGAAATTTGCAATTCTTCCTTTTTTGATGAAAGAATTCGATTGAAATATCTGATGCTTTTCTGTAGGTTTTTTGATCTGCCAACACGGGCGATGCGAACCAGGCGAAAAATCCTGAGCAGATAGAGTTCAGGGCTGACAATTCCCAAGATGGTTGGTGCAATAGCGAGCAGATCGAGAATAGCCATGGGGGTCACGGCATAGTAGGCAGCCCCGCGTATGCCTGGACGAGCGTTGGGTCTTAAGGGTGCAATCCAAAGGCGTAGAAGATATTCAATCATGAAAAGTATGGCGATAATTGTGTCTAAAATCTCTAAAAGATCTGCGTGATCAGCACGGATCACGGGCTCGGTCGCCAGCACGGCCACGATGATCGAAAAGGCAATGAGAAACCGGATGGCTTTGTTAAGCCACGTGGATGTCTTCGTTCCCTGATCCAGTTCAAGCCAGCTGAAAATTTGTTGTCTTAGGCCATTCACCTTGTTGTCACGGCGATGTGAAAACATTGTGGCCATCTCTTCTCTTCAATGCCATTCAGCCCGTTTGCATTCTTGATGGCACGTTGAAGCCAGCGTCATTGGAGTTGACGCTTGATTTGCATGGATCCGAGGGTTTTGTCGGCCTCAGGCTGACTTAGGGATCAAAAACTGGCCCTGAAAGAGAATGAATCTTTCAGGGCAGGTGTTGGAACGGAGAGGGAGGGATTCGAACCCTCGACAGAAGTTGCCTCCTGTAACTCCTTAGCAGGGAGCCGCTTTCAACCACTCAGCCACCTCTCCAGTGGCCAACCCACAGTATCAAGAGGTGGCGCGATCAACAGCCTCTTCTCAGACTTCGATGCGTGGCAATCGCTGCTTAAATCCGCAAAGGATTTCCCAGGGGATGGAGCCGCAGAGTTCGCTCCAGTCCTGGGGACTGATCTCAGCATCACCGTCACGTCCCAGCAGTGTCACGGTGCTGCCTGTCTCAAGAGATGGAGCTTCGGTGGCGTCCAACAGCACCTGATCCATCGTAATCGCACCCACCTGAGGCAGTCGCTGCGAACCGTGCAGGCCATGAATTTTGCCGCTCAGGGCTCGCAGAATGCCGTCGGCATAGCCAATGGCCACCACCGCCAGGCGGGTGGGTCGTTGGCTCACGAAACGGTGTCCGTAACTCACGCCAACCCCAGCCGGGATGTTGCGGATCAGCGTCACCCGGGCCCGCACGGCCAGGGCTGGCTGCAACGGGACCACATCATCAAGGTGTTTTGCCGGAGCCTGTCCATAGAGAGCCAGTCCCACCCGCACCATGTCGTGATGTAAGTGCCGGTTCAGCAGCGTCCCCGCCGAGTTGGCCAGATGGCGGCAAAGCCCCCTCCCTCGTTCAGGTAATTGGTCGAGCACCTCCTGGAACCGGCGCTGTTGCTGAGCTGTCACCGAAATGTCGTCGTCTTCGTGATCGTTGTCAGCGCAGGCCAGGTGGCTGTACAGGCCACAAAGCTCCAGATTTTCAAGCTGGCGAATCGCCTCCACCAGCCTTGGCCCCTCCTGCCAGTCGCATCCGAGGCGAGACATGCCTGTATCCAGCTTGAGCTGAACCGCAAAGCGCCGCCCGCTGCCCTCGGCAAGGTTTTGGCAGAGCAGGGCTTCACGCATGCTGCTCAAGGTCGGCATCAGTCCCCAGTGCATGCAGCTCCGTAGCTCTTCGGCTTGGGTGAGGTTGCCGAGCAGCAGCATCGGTGCCTTCAGCCCGGCGCGGCGCAGTTCAATTCCCTCCTCAAGCGTGGCGACCCCGAGGCTGGTGGCTCCACCGTTCAGGGCGGCCCTGGCCACCGTGATCGCGCCGTGGCCGTAGCCATCGGCTTTCACCACGGCCATCAGGTCGCTTGTCGCGCCGAGATGGCTTTTCAGGGCTGCGGCGTTCGCTTCGATCGCCTTCGGGGCCACTTCCACCCATGCCCGCTGGCGTGGGTCGATGGCCGCACCCACCTCCCTGGCCCCATCTGTCGCAGCGCGACTCAGCTCTGACATGGGTTTTCGGTGCTCGGGGTTACCGAGAAAGACCTTGTGTGCTCGTTAACATGACATCTAATCAGGGAGCTGGCATGGGCCAGGTTCTCGTTCTCAATGCGTCCTACGAGCCGTTGAACATCACAACCTGGCGTCGCGCCATGGTGATGATGCTCAAAGGAAAGGCTGAAAGTCTCGAGCAGGACCCCACCCGCGAGATCCGTCAGGGCACTCTTCTCCCAACGGTGATTCGTCTTCGGCAATACGTCCGGGTTCCCTTTCGACAGCTGCCTTTGACACGTCGCAATGTCTTTCACAGAGATGGACATTGTTGTCAGTACTGCGGTGGTCGAGGCGAACAGCTTTCGATTGATCATGTTTTTCCTCGCAGCCGAGGTGGTGATGACACATGGGAGAACGTCACCACCGCCTGCCTCAGTTGCAATGTTCGCAAGGGCAACCGCACGCCTAAGGAGGCTGGGATGCCTTTAAGGCGGGTTCCACGCCGGCCCTTGAGCAGTCTCAGTTTCGAAGCGACGCGCCAGATTCATTCTGGGAAGCACAGTGAATGGGCCAAATATGTGATCGGAGCCTGATCAGAACGCATCAGCTCTCATCCTGAGTTCCAAGCGCTTCCAGCTTGCGTCGTTGCTCCTCGGCGATGCAGGCTCCGATCAGATCCTCGAGTTGCCCCTCCAGCACAGGCTCGAGCGAGAAATTACGGCCCAGCCGGTGATCCGTGGTGCGGTTGTCTTTGTAGTTGTAAGTGCGGATCTTTTCACTGCGGTCGCCGCTCCCCACCTGAGCTCTGCGATCGCTGCTTTCGCGCTCTGCGGCGGCTGCCAGTTCACGTTCCAGCAATTTTGCGCGCAGGATCTCCAGCGCTCGTTCGCGGTTTTGCAGCTGTGATCGTTCCTGGGTGCAGAACACCCGGATTCCTGTGGGCTTGTGCAGCAAGTCCACTGCGGTTTCGACCTTGTTGACGTTCTGCCCGCCGGCGCCGCCGGAGCGGGCAGTGCTGATGTCGAGGTCCTTGGGATCAAGCTGGACTTCCACGGCGTCGGCTTCGGGCATGACAGCGACGGTGGCGGTTGAGGTGTGAACCCTTCCCTGGGATTCGGTGGCTGGAACCCGCTGGACGCGATGGACGCCAGCTTCAAATTTCAGCTGGCTGTACACGCTCTCCCCCTTCACAGAGAGGATCAATTCGCGAAAGCCACCCAGATCGGCTTCCGTTGAACTGACAGGTTGAACACTCCAGCCGAGTTTCTGGCTGTAGCGGTCATACATGCGAGCCAGATCACCTGCCCAGAGACAGGCCTCATCGCCGCCAGCCCCGGCGCGAATTTCCAGCATCACGCTGCGGTCATCCCGTGGATCACGAGGCAGCAGCGCCAGGGTCAGCCGCTCGATCAAGTCGCTGCGGCGGAGGTCGAGATCCTCTAATTCCTCCTGGGCGAGAGCCTCCATGTCCTGATCGCCACGACTGTCCTTCAGGAGTTGCCGGGCGTCGCTCTGTTCTCGCTCGAGGGTCTGCAGAGCCTCAAAATCCAAAACCAGAGGCTCTAGACGTGCGCGCTCACGAGCGATGGTCTCCAAACGCTTCGGATCAGCTGCCACATCCGGATCGGCCAACTGCCGTTCGAGGTTGCGGAAGCTGTCAGTGGCTGTCTCCAGTCTGGAGAGAAGGGTCGAGGCGTCCATGCCCCGGGCTCAGGATCAGGATTTGGCGTCAGCCTTGGCCTCAGCATCGGCCTTGGCCTTGTCGCCACCTTTCTTTTTGCTGCCCATGCCGTATTTGCGCATGAAGCGATCCACCCGTCCCTCGGTATCGAGGATCTTCTGGGTGCCGGTGAAGAAGGGGTGATTGCCACTCCACACATCAACGTGGATTTCGGGTTGGGTTGACCCTGTGGTCATCACCACTTCACCGTTGCAGATCACCTTGGCGTCGGGATACCAGGTGGGGTGGATGTCGGGCTTGGGCATGAAACGTAAGCGGTGGAAAATCTTGGGCTCAGCGCTTGGAGAACTGAGGGGCCTTACGGGCTTTCTTCAAACCGTACTTGCGGCGTTCCTTGGCCCGCGGGTCACGGCTGAGATGGCCTTCGGTCTTCAGCGGTTTGCGGTTGTCAGCCGAGAGTTCACAGAGGGCACGGGCCGCCCCCTGTTTGATGGCTCCGGCTTGGCCGGTGAGGCCACCGCCACGCACATTCACCAGCACGTCGTACTCAGTGGTCAGCCCAAGCGTCTCGAGGGGAGCTTTGACTGCGGAGATGTAGGCCGGGTTGTAATTCAGATAGTTATCACCGGGACGACCGTTGATGGTGATCGTTCCATTGCCGGGGACCAGGCGGACACGGGCTACGGACGTCTTGCGGCGACCGGTTCCCCAGTAGACGACGGAATTGCTGCTCATTGGGCTGAAGCGGATGGGTTGAGCTGAAGGGGCTGGGGCTTCTGGGCGGAATGTGGATGCTCGCTGCCCTTATAGACCTTCAGCTTGCGGAACATCTGGCGTCCAAGCGCGTTGTGGGGAAGCATGCCTTTGATGGCCTTTTCCACAATCCGTTCAGGGATCCGTTCTTGTAACGCAGCGAACGTCTCTGTTTTCATGCCGCCGGGGCGTCCCGAATGGCGGCGATAGAGCTTTTGCAGAGGTTTTTTGCCGCTCACCCTTACCTTGTCGGCGTTCACCACCACCACGAAGTCACCGGTGTCCAGGTGTGGTGTGAAGTTGGGATTGTTCTTGCCGCGCAGCACGGCAGCCACTTCTGTGGCCAGACGGCCAAGGGTCTGATTCTCGGCATCTACCAGATACCACTGGCGTTCGATCGAATCGATTGGGGGGAGTGAGGTCTTGTTCATCAAACCGGCAGGCCGGATCGGGAATGCATCTACGCAGGCGCAGAGGCTGGGCAGGACACCAGATCCAAGAGTTGGACCTGGAAAGGGCTCAAATAAAGAGCTTACTCCTTCACCGACACCCTTCTTCCAGGATTTGGTGTTGCTGATCGATTGTGCTTATCGACTCTCCGGCAGGGGGGGAGGATCGGGTGGTGAATCATTCCCGTTCAGTACGAACTGTGGCTGGCAGTCGTACCAGCCGGATTGGCTGAAGATCAGCTCTGGGTATCCGGCACGCAGCAGGCAGAGTCCTCGGGCAGGGGCCGCTTCCTTGACTTCGCTGCGACGTCGCTCCCGCCAACGCTCCTCAAATTGAGCCACGGTCTGGCGGTGCTCACCCACAGCAACAAGCTGGGCCATCAACAAGCGCACCATGCCGTACAGAAATCCACTGGCCTGGATCTCGACGACCACCAGATCGCCGCAACGATCCAACTGAATCTCCTGCACGGTGGTTCGGGCATGGGCTCGACGGCTGCCGGCGCGCATGTAGGCGCTGAAATCGTGGAGACCCAGGAGTCCACTCAGAGCCCGTCGCATGCGCTCCTCATCGAGACGATGGTGGTAGCGATGCCATGTCCACGGGGTCAGGAACAGATTCGGCCGTCGCCCGTTGTGGATGACATAGCGGTAGCGGCGATAAATCGCGTCGTAGCAGGCATGCCATTCCCGTGGCCTGGCAACGGATTCGCGCACCCGGATCGAGCCCGGTAGACGTCCATTCAGTGCAGGAGCCCATTTTTCGGCAGGAATCGGCCCGCTGCAGTCAAAGTGGACAACCTGGCCTGCAGCGTGGACGCCGGAATCGGTGCGGCCAGCCGCGAAGCTTTGAATCGGTCGATGCGGATCAAGTTGTTGGATTGCGTCTTCAAGAACCGCCTGGACACTGCGACCGTTGCGTTGCCGCTGCCACCCACAGAAATCAGTCCCGTCGTACTGAAGGCTCAGGGCAATCCTGCGAAGGCCTGGAAGCTCAGGAGCATCAGTCGAGAGGGCTTGCACTCAATGTCGGGGAGACGACATCGTCGTCTGGCTTCAGACCAGCTCGATGATGGCCATCTCGGCGTTGTCACCACGCCTGCGCACGGTGCGCGTGATGCGGGTGTAGCCGCCACGGCGGTCGGCGTAGCGATCAGGTGCTTTGTCGAACAGAGCATGCACCAGCTGCTTGTCGTAGATGTAGCCGAGAGCTCTGCGACGCGAGGACAGGCTGCCGTCCTTGGCCAGGCTGATCATCCGCTCAGCTTCGTCCCGAAGGGCCTTGGCACGAGCTTTGGTTGTGGTGACCCGCCCTTCACGGATGAGTTGGGTGGTCAGGGCCCTCAACATGGCCTTGCGCTGATCAGCAGGACGGCCTAGCTGCGGGACTCGGCATTGGTGTCGCATGGTTTGGAGGGAACGAGATCAGGGCGAAGGGATGGTTGGAAATCAGGCGGTGGTCCGGCTCTGAGGAATCGAGATGCCGATGCGCTCAAGGGCCTCAATCACTTCGTCCGCTGATTTAGAGCCGAAGTTCTTGATCTCCAGCAGATCTTCGTAGCTGAAGCCCATCAGATCGGAGACGGAGTTCACCTGAGCACGCTTCAGGCAGTTGTAGGCGCGCACCGAGAGGTTCAGTTCCTCAAGAGGAATCTGAGCTTCGGTGGAGGGCTCCGGCTCGATACCCGGCTCTTCCACCAGTGTCACGGTGGCGAGGGGCTGGAAGAGTTCAATCAGCTGATTCGCTGATTGCGCCAGGGCATCATCCGGGGTGATGGATCCATCGGTGACGATTTCCATCCGAAGCCGTTCGCGTGCCGATCCGCCTTCAGCGACGGCGGTTTCATCGATGGTGAAGTTCACCCGCTGCACTGGCATGAACACTGCATCGATCTGCAGGAGATCAATCGCACTGAGGTCCTCGTTGTTGCGATCAACCGGGCGGTAGCCAATACCGCGCTCGACATGAACCTCCAGTTCAATGCTGTGGCCATCGGCCACGGTGGCGATCGGACGATCTCCGTCGACTACCTGTACCTGGGAGGAGAACTGAAGATCCTTCGCCTTCACCTCGGCGGGCCCGGCAATCACGAGCCGTCCAATCTCCATTTCGGAGGAACGGCTGTTGACGGACAGCTGTTTGCAGTTCAGCAGGATGTCCAGAACGTCCTCACGAACGCCTGGGATCGTGGCGTACTCATGGTTGACACCCGCGACGCGGATGGCGGTCACAGCGCTGCCTTCAAGTCCCCCCATCAGCACGCGACGCAGGGAGTTGCCAAGTGTGGTGGCCTGGCCTCGCTCAAGGGGACCGATCAAGAACACGCCTGTCTGGGCGCGATCTTCGGCTACCTGATGCTCGATGCGATCGATCTGATACTGCAGCACGGTCTGATGCGGGAGTAGGGAACGGAGCTGAAAGCAGAGACGGTTCAGACGCGGCGGCGCTTGGGCCGACGACAACCGTTGTGAGGCAGAGGAGTGACATCCCGAATCAGGGTGATCTCCAGTCCGGCCACCTGAAGGGCGCGGATTGCGGTTTCACGGCCGGAGCCTGGACCACGCACCAACACCTCGATCTGACGCATGCCCTGGTCAAGGGCGCGGCGTGCCGCCGCTTCGGCGGCTGTTTGAGCAGCGAATGGCGTTCCCTTGCGAGCACCCTTGAATCCACTGGCACCGGCGGACGACCAGGAGATCACCTCGCCTGAGGTGTCGGTGATCGACACGATCGTGTTGTTGAACGTGCTCTGGATATGTGCAACGCCGTTGGGAACGTTGCGCTTGGCCTTCTTGGGACCTGATTTTTTGGCTGGTTTGGCCATGGGCCTGAAATGCTCGGGGGCTTTGGGAATAGGTGGGGCTTATTTCTTCTTGCCGGCGACGGTCTTACGGGCACCACGGCGGGTGCGCGCGTTGGTGCGGGTGCGTTGGCCCCGGACAGGCAGGCTCATCCGATGGCGGCGACCGCGCAGACAGCCGATGTCTTGGAGTCGCTTGAGGGCCATGCCCTCCTGTCGGCGCAAGTCACCTTCGATCGTGAAGGATTCAGTGGCACCTCGAAGTTTCTGAACATCTCCATCATCGAGATCCTTGACTCGGATGTCGGGATTCACACCTGATTTTGACAGGATGGTTCGTGCCCGGTTCGGGCCGATTCCATAGATGTAAGTGAGGGCCACTTCAACCCGCTTGTCGCGGGGAATGTCAACGCCGGCGATCCGTGCCAATGAATTTCAAGAGGGAAGGTACAGAGGCCTCCAGTTCGTAGGAGGCGGCAAACAGAGTGGCAGGGGCACATGTGACCCAAGCCTGGAAATCTCGCCGAGCTTCAGCCCTGGCGCTGCTTGTTGCGAGGACGCTTCTTATTGATCACGTAGATGCGACCTCTGCGCCTGACGATTTGATCGTCAGGACTAATTTTCTTAACCGACGATCGCACCTTCATGAGGCGTGGCTCTCCAGATTTCCAAACGACAACCCTAACACGCGGGTCAACTGAAGCTTTTCTCCAGCCGTTCAGCAATTGCGTCCATGCTTCCTTGTGCCTCAATGGAGGTCAGCAAACCCTTGGCCTTATAGAAGTCAATTAAGGGTGCAGTTTTGTCGCGGTAAACCTCAAGACGGTTGCGGATCACTGCTTCCGTGTCATCGGCACGGCCGCGGGCCAGCAGACGTTCGATCAGCACACCGTCATCCAGCTCCAGCAACACAACAGCATCAATCGGCTGCTGCAGTTCTGACAGGAGTTTGTCGAGAGCTTCTGCTTGCGGAACGGTTCTTGGGAAACCGTCCAGCAGCCAGCCACCCCCATTCAGGGCTTTCATCTGACTCTCGACGATGGCCAGCACAAGGGCATCGCTCACCAGTTCTCCGCGATTCATCACGGCTTCCGCCTCCTGCCCCAGAGCGGTTCCAGCGGCCACCTCGGAACGCAGAAGATCCCCCGTGGACAGATGTTTGATGCCGTGTGCCTGGCAGAGGCGGGCGGCCTGGGTGCCTTTGCCAGCTCCAGGCGGGCCAAGGAAAAGGAGGCGGGATTTCATGGCAGATGGATCGAAAGGCAGGGATGGTTGGTGGCGTCGCTCGCGTTAACGCCTGTCGCGTTCACTGACGCACCAGGCCCTCATATCGCTGGGAAATGACATAGGTCTGAACCTGTTTGGCCGTGTCGATGGCAACGCCAACAAGGATCAGCAGGGACGTTGCACCGAGCCCCTGGAAGGTCTGGACGTTGGTGGCTCTCTCAACAGCTGCAGGGATGATCGCCACCGCGCCAAGGAAGAGTCCCCCCAACAGGGTGAGCCTGTTTTGAACGCCAGAGAGGTAGTTCGCCGTGGCACTTCCCGGCCGTACGCCCGGGATCGCCACACCACCTTTTTTCAGGTTGGAGGCGATGTCTGTGGGGTTCACCGTCAACGAGGCGTAAAAGTAGGAAAAACCCAGAATCAAGGCAAAGAAAGCCAGGGCGTAGGGCCAGGGGTTTGAGGCGCTGGGATTGAGGGTGCTCGCGAAACGGATCAACAGTTCGCTCTTCGTGAAATTGGCGATCGTGCCTGGGATAAAGATCAACGCTGACGCGAAAATGATCGGCATCACTCCGCCCGCATTGAGTTTCAGGGGCAGGTAGCTCTGGCGTGTTGGCAGAACCCCGGCACCTCCCACCTGACGTTTTGCGCTCACGATCGGCAGACGGCGAGCACCTTCCTGCACAAAAATGATTCCGACGATGGTGACGAGAAACACAAGCAACAGCACGATGATTCCCAGGACATCGCTGCGGTCGCCTGTTTGCGCTTTCTCGATTGTTGAGCCAAGAGCTGTTGGCAGGGTGGAAACGATGTTCAGAAAAATGACCAGGGATGCTCCCTGACCGATGCCGCGCTCGGTGATCACCTCACTCAGCCACATCACGACCATTGAGCCCGTCACCAGGCACAGCGCCGTCTGCACCACAAACACCACCTCACTGAGGCTTTCCAGGGCGTACTGCCTGAGAATCATCGCGAACACCACGCTTTGGATCAGCCCCCAGCCCAGCGCGACATACCTGGTGATTTGAGCGATCTTGCGTCTGCCGGCCTCTCCTTCGTTCTTCTGGAGATCCTCCAGTTGCGGCAGAGCGGCCGTGAGCAACTGAAGAATGATGGAAGCGTTGATGAATGGAAGGATCCCGAGGGCAAAAACACCAAGGGTGGATAAACCTCCACCAGTGAAGATGTCGAGGAAGCCGATCAACGACCCACCCTGCTCAATGAAGCTGCGGAAAGCTTCGCGATCAATTCCTGGAATCGGGATGTAAATCCCAAGCCTCACGAGCAACAGAAGTCCCAGCGTGGTGAGCACCCTGTTGCGCAACCCTGGGTTGGTGACCAGCTGGTTGATCACCTCAGCGGCGTTGGGGTTACGTCCCCGACTGACGAGCATGTCCGGAAAGAAAAAGTTGAGCTGAAAGCAGCAAAGCCGCCCGTGGATGGCAATCCAACGAACGGCTCAGACCCTAGTGCTGAAGAGTGGTTGAACCACTGTTTTCAGTCGGGGATTTCGCAAGTACCACCGGCGGCCTCAATCTTGCTGCGGGCGGAGGCGGTGAAAGCGGCGGCCTGAACCGTCAGTTTCTTGGCGGTGAGCTCGCCGTTGCCAAGGATCTTGAGGGGATGCTTGGGGTTGGTGACCACGCCGTCTTTGACGAGAGAGTCGATGTTGATGGTGCTTCCATCCTTGAGGCCGTTGAGAGCCGAAACATTCAGCACTGTGAAGTGCTTTGGGTTAACCAGAGGGAAGTGCTTCAGCTTCGGGACCCTGCGGTACAGGGGCATCTGTCCACCTTCAAACCCTGGTCGGGTCGGGCGTCCAGAGCGTGATTTCTGGCCTCGCATTCCGAAGCCGCAGCTGGCGCCTTGACCAGCGGCAATGCCGCGGCCCTTGCGCAGTTTGCGGCGACGGGCGCCCTTGTTGGCCTTGAGGGAGTCGAGTCGGAGAGTCATCGCGAATCAGGAGTAGATCTGCTCGAGGGAGATTCCCCGTTCCTTGGCTGTCTCCTTATGGGTGCGGAGAAGCGAGAGGGCCACCATGGCAGCCCGGGCATTGTTCAGGGGTGTTTTGCTGCCGAGGCGTTTGGCCAGGACGTTTTTGATGCCGGCCAATTCGAGCACGGTGCGGATCGAACCGCCCGCGATCACACCCGTACCTGGGGCGGCGGGGCGGATCAGCACACTGGCTGCACCATCGCGTCCGTTGGACAGCGTCGGAATGGAGTTGTGACGGGTGAGAGGAACCTTCACCAGGTGCTTCTTGCCGTCGGCGACGCCCTTGCGGACAGCACCAATGACATCGCCGGCCTTGCCAACACCGACGCCGACCTGGCCCTTTTCATTGCCGACAACAACGATGGCTCGAAAGCTCATCTTCTTGCCGCCCTTCACGGTTTTGGACACGCGGCGGATCTGAACCACGCGTTCCTGCCATTCGGAATCACGCTCCTGGCCGCGGCGATCACCGCGTCGGCCACGCCGTTCGCCGCGATCGCCGCGGCCTCCACGGCGCTGTTCCTGCTGCTGCCCTTCGGCTGCGGCAGGAACATCAGCAGCGCCTGGAACGGCGTTGGGGTTTGTTTGCGAAGAATCAGTCATGGTGAGAGCAGGGATCAGAACTGAAGGCCCGCTTCCCGGGCGGCGTTGGCAAGGGCCTTGATTCGGCCGTGGTACAGGTTGCCGCCACGGTCGAAGACCACCTGTTGAATGCCCTTGGCGATGGCACGTTTGGCGACGAGTTCGCCAACGGCAACGGAGGCATCGCAGCAGCTGCCATTGGACTTGAGGCCGGTACGTAGCTCCTTGTCGATGGTCGAGGCGGAGCAGAGCGTGCTCTGAGCCTCATCATCGATGAGCTGGGCGTAGATGTGGTTGTTCGAACGGAACACAGCCAGGCGAGGTCTGGATGCGGTTCCATTGAGATCGCGACGCAGCCGACGGTGGCGTTTCTGCGTTTGTTGTTTGCGGGAAAGGGAGGACATGGGGAAAGAAGCGGAGGAACGTCAGGACAAGGGTTATTTCTTGCCGGACTTGCCCGCCTTGCGCAGGATCCACTCGCCCTCGTACCGGATGCCCTTGCCTTTGTAAGGCTCAGGGGGACGAATGGCGCGAACCTTGGCGGCTTCATTGCCAACCAGTTCCTTGTCGATGCCGGAGACAATCACCTTGGTGTTGTTCTCAACCTTGAAGGTGATGCCTTCAGGGGCATCCATCTCGACTGGATGGCTGTAGCCCGCGCTGACGACGAGTGTCTTCCCCTTGACCTGGGCCCGGGAGCCCACGCCGATGATCTCCAGACTCTTGCTGTAGCCGTTGCTGACGCCTTCGATCATGTTGGCGACCAAGGCACGGCAGAGTCCGTGACGTTCGCGGGATTGGCGCTTTTCACTGGTGGGAGACACCACAATGGTGCTGTCGACCTGGCTGACACTGACGCCCTCAGGCAGGGTGCGCTGCAGTTCTCCTTTGGGTCCTTTCACTGTGACGGTGAGGCCGTCGAGGGACACGGTGACCTTGTCGGGGACAGGGACCGGGTTTTTGCCGATGCGTGACATGGTTCTGCTCCTGATCAGTAGACGTAACAGAGCACTTCGCCACCAACGCCCTCGCGCCGGGCATCTCGGTCGCTCATCACCCCTTTGGATGTGGAGATGATGGCGACACCGAGACCCCCAAGGACCTTGGGCAGGCCACGGGTGTTCTTGTAGATGCGCAGGCCTGGCTTGCTCACCCGCTGCATCGAGCGGATGGTGGGGAGGCGATGCTTGCCGCTGTACTTGAGGGCGAGCACCAACTGGGTGCGCACGCCTTCGCCTTCCTCGCTGATTTCAGAGATGAAGCCTTCTTGTTGCAGCACCTTGGCGATGCTGCGGGTCATCCGCGAAGCGGGGATCTTGGTGCTTTCGTGACGTTTCTCACTCGCATTGCGAATGCGGGTGAGCATGTCGGAAATGGGGTCGTGGTTGGCCATAAGTGTCGACGGGGAGGGCTCAGTTGCTGCGGAACGGCATTCCCATCTCGCGGAGGAGGGCCCGGCCCTCTTCGTCTGTACGGGCAGTGGTCACGATGGTGATGTCCATGCCCCTAATTGCATCGATCTTGTCGAAGGAGATCTCAGGGAAGATGAGCTGCTCCCTAACGCCGAGGGTGTAGTTGCCACGCCCGTCGAAACTCTTCGGGTTGACACCACGGAAGTCACGGATTCTGGGGAGGGCCAGATTGATCAGGCGTTCCAGAAAGGCATACATCCGTTCACCCCGCAGGGTGACGGCACAGCCGATCGGCATGCCCTGGCGGATTTTGAAGGCAGCGATGGCTTTTTTGGCTCGTGTGACCATAACCTTCTGGCCAGTGATCTGAGCCAGCTCACCCACCGAGGCCTCTAGGGACTTGGCGTTCTGAGCGGCTTCACCAAGGCCCCGGTTAACGGTGACCTTGAGAACCTTCGGGACTTCGTGGACGTTCTTGAGGGAGAGATCTTTCTGCAACTTGGGCTGAATGGTCTCCCGGTAGCGCTTTTTCAGTGACATGTGGGGGAGTGGGGTGCTTCTGGTCGTGGTCAGAAGTCAGGCGAGCGACGCCGGACGGCATGGGTTGATCAGTCGATCAGTTCGCCGGTCTTTTTCAGCCGTCGCTTCTTGCTGCCGTCTTTTTCAACGACGATTTCGACTCGGCTGGCCACCTTTTTGGAGGTGGAGTAGAGCATCACGTTGGAGGCATGCAGGGCGGCTTCCTCGGTCACGATGCGACCGCTCTCGCCCTCTTGGTTGGGCTTCTCGTGGCGAGTGCGCATGTTGACGCCCTCCACGATCAGGCGGTTTTCATTGGGCAGGGTCCGAAGCACTGCACCGGTTTTTCCCTTGTCCTTACCGGCGATCACCTGAACGGTGTCGCCTTTGCGGATGCGCATCTTGATGCGATCGGTGGACGCGGCCTTGGGAGTTGCTGTCGCCATGGTCAGATCACCTCCGGAGCGAGAGACACGATTTTCGTGAAACTGCGATCGCGAAGTTCACGGGCCACCGGTCCAAAGACGCGCGTCCCTTTGGGGTTGTTGTCGGTGTTGATGATCACCGCTGCGTTGTCGTCGAACCGGATGGAATTTCCGGTGTCGCGACGCAGGGTTGCCTTGGTGCGAACCACCACGGCTTTCACAACATCCGATTTTTTGACACCCATGTTGGGCATCGCATCTTTCACAGTCGCGACGATGACGTCGCCGACATGGGCGTAGCGGCGATTGGTGCCC
Organism: Synechococcus sp. CC9616; assembly: GCF_000515235.1. NCBI lineage: Bacteria > Bacillati > Cyanobacteriota > Cyanophyceae > Synechococcales > Synechococcaceae > Synechococcus > Synechococcus sp. CC9616. The sequence continues at coordinate 2,484,208 of NZ_KI911558.1, forward strand.
AGAACACGAATGCACTGGATGCGCTTGGCGCCGCTGTTGTCAGCGACCGTCAGAAAACTTTCCTGCTGGATCATTGGCTCACCTCCTTGGCCCGGGCCTCAGCTTTGGGGCTGTGACTCAGAACCTCGGCGATGGCCCAGCGCTTGTGACGGCTCATCGGGCGGGTCTCGGTGATTCGGACCCGGTCGCCGACGCGGCATGTATTGCCTTCGTCGTGGGCTTTGTAGCGAGTGGTTCGGCTGACCGTTTTCTGATAGATGGGATGGGGGAAGCGGCTTTCCACCGCGACCACCACCGTTTTTTCCATCTTGTCGCTGACGACGGTGCCGACCCTTTCTTTGAGTGCCATAGGTGGTTCTCCTTAGGGATCAGGACGCAGTGGAGCGCTGGCGCTCCGATTGCACCGTCAGCAGCTGGGCCAGCTTGATGCGGACCTCTTTGAAACGGTGCGTGTTGCTGAGCTGGCGAGTGGCCTGCTGGAAGCGCAGCTGAAACAGCTCGCGGCGCAGGCCGTCGATCTGTTCAGTGATGTCCGAATCGGACAGCTTGCGCACATCGGTGGCGTTGGGACGGGCCATGGTCAGGACTCCACGGTGACGGCTTCAGCAGCAGCCGGGGCTTTGGCACCTGCTTTCTGCTCAGATTCATCCAGCTGGATGAATTTGGTTTTCACGGGAAGCTTGTATTGCGCGAGGCGCATGGCTTCCCGGGCGATCTCCGGGGTGATCTCCTCGCCGCCCATCTCGAAGAGGATCCTTCCGGGTTTGATCACCGCCACCCAGAATTCGGGGTTGCCCTTACCGGAACCCATACGGGTCTCGGCGGCGCGCATGGTGACCGATTTGTCCGGGAAGATCCGGATCCAGATCTTTCCGCCACGTTTGACGTAGCGGGTCATGGCCCGGCGGCTGGCCTCGATCTGGCGCGAGGTGATCCAGCCGCACTCTTGGGCTTGCAGGGCGAACTGCCCGAAAGCGATGGTGTTGCCCCGGGTGGCGATGCCGCGCATGCGGCCCCGCTGCATTTTCCGGAATTTGACGCGTTTTGGACTCAGCATGGTTCAGGCCTCCTGTTCACCCCTCGTTGGAGCGGTCTTCGAACTGTTGGGGCCGACGGCTGGCCCGGCGGCGGGGAGATGCCCCCACCGGCATTGGCGGGGCTTCATCGCCCAGCACTTCACCCTTGAACACCCAGACCTTGATGCCCAGCACCCCGTAGGTGGTGCTGGCCACCTTGGTGGCGTAGTCGATGTCCGCCCTCAGGGTGTGCAAGGGGACCCGGCCTTCGCGGGTCCACTCTGTACGGGCGATTTCGGCACCGTTGAGGCGACCGGAGACCTGAATCTTGAGACCCAGGACGCCAGCACGCTGGGCGCGCTGCACCGCCATGCGGATGGTGCGGCGGAAAGCCACGCGTTTTTCCAGTTGCTGTGCGATGTACTCCGCAAGCAGAAACGCATCGCCGTCGACACGTTCCACTTCGACCACGTTGATTCGCACCTGGCGGCTGCGGTCGCCAACCGTTTTCTGAATGCCGGAGCGGAGTTCTTCAATACCGCTGCCCTGACGTCCAACCAAAACGCCTGGACGGGCTGTCTTCAACTCCACTTCAAGCTGATCAGCCTTGCGGGCGATCAGGACATCACTGATGCCGGCGGAACCGTATTTCTTGTGGATGAACTTACGGATCCGGTCATCCTCCTGAAGGAGGGCCGGATAGCTCTTGCTGGGGGCGTACCAGCGTGACCGGTGTTCCTGGGTGATTCCCAGGCGCAGACCGGTTGGGTTGATTTTGTGTCCCATGGGTCAGTGTCCTCGGGGGTCAGGAGTCGGTCTGAGCTGCCACAGCGATGCTGATGTGGCAGGTCTGCTTTTTGATCTGATAGGCGCGACCCTGAGCCCGCGGCCGGTATCGCTTCATGGAGGGCCCCATGTCGGCACTGGCACTGGAGATGACCAGTGACGCCGGATCAAGTCCGAGATTGTGCTCGGCATTGGCCACCGCGGAGCGAAGCACCTTGGTGATCGGCCCCGTGGAGCGGTATGGCATGAACTCGAGCATGATCAGAGCATCGCGGTATGTGCGACCTCGGATCTGATCGAGCACGCGCCGTACTTTCGATACGGAGCCACGGATAAAGCGTCCGTGGGCCTGAGCTGTTGCGGCATCAGGGGCCGCCGTGGATGACGTGGTCATGGCGTCAGCGGCCTCCTTTTTTGTCTTTGATGTGGCCCTTGAAGGTTCTGGTCGGAGCAAACTCCCCCAGCTTGTGACCCACCATCTGCTCGGTGATGAACACCGGGATGTGGGTTTTGCCGTTGTGAACGGCAATGGTGTGGCCAATCATCATCGGCAGGATCGTCGAGGCCCGAGACCAGGTTTTGATCACGGACTTGTCGTCGTTCTCGTTCTGCTTCTCAACCTTGCGAAGAAGGCTGTCAGCGATGAATGGACCTTTTTTGAGTGAACGTCCCATAGCGGTTTAAGCAAGCGGCAAAACGATGGTTGGCATCAGGAATCACGTCCGCCACGGCTCCGCTTGGACGTCTTGCGACGTTTCCGGAGCACGTATCGGTTGCTGGGCTTATTCCGCTTACGGGTCTTGAGACCGAGGGCGGGTTTGCCCCAGGGGGTGACCGGCCCTGATCGACCGATCGGTGCCCGACCCTCACCACCACCATGGGGGTGGTCGCAGGGATTCATCACACTGCCTCGGACCTGGGGGCGACGCCCCAGCCAGCGGCGGCGACCCGCCTTTCCGAGGCTGGTGTTCCTCACCTCGGAGTTGCCGACTTCACCGAGGGTGGCGTAGCACTCACGGCGGATTAGGCGCACTTCGGTGGAGGGCAGTTTCAGAGCGACGTAATCGCCCTCCTTTGCCATGACCTGTGCGCTGGCGCCGGCTGTGCGCACCATCTGACCTCCGCGACCGGCATACAGCTCGACGCAATGGACACTGGATCCCAGGGGGACTGACGAGAGCGGCATGGCGTTGCCGTTCTCAATCGGTGCCTCGGGTCCGGAGACAACGGTTTGACCGATCTCAATGCCGGCGGGCGCCAGGATGTAGCGCTTCTCACCATCGGCGTAGAAGAGCAGAGCCAGGCGAGCGTTGCGGTGCGGGTCGTAGTGAATGGCCGCCACCTTGGCGGGAACGCCGTGTTTGTTGCGGCGGAAGTCCACCAAGCGGTAGCGCCGCTTATGACCACCACCGCGATGGCGGCAGGTGATCACGCCGCGGTTGTTACGACCCTTGCGGCGATGTTTTGACACAACCAGGGTCTTTTCCGGCTTGCGACCGGTGACCTCACTGAAATCGGTGACCACCCGGGTTCGGGTTCCGGGGGTGTAGGGGCGGTAGTTACGGATTGCCATGACGAATCAGACCCCTCAGGACTCAGGGAAGAGTTGGATCGAGCTGCCCTCCGCCAAGCGCACCACGGCCTTTTTGACCTGGGCGCGCTTACCGGCGAAACGACCCATCCGGCGGCTGCGACGGGGAGGGTTCATGGTGCTGACGCCAGTCACCTTCACATCGAACATCTGTTCGATGGCGGCTTTGATGTCCGGCTTGGCAGCACGATGATCGACTTCAAACGTGTACTGGTTGAACTCGAGGGCCCGGGTGGCCTTCTCGGTGATCAGCGGCCGGCGGATGACATCCGCCAGACGTCCTTGGAAACGCTCAGTCATTTCCGTAGACCTCCTGGATGGTTGCAAGCGCGTCCTCGCCCAGCACCAGGGTGTTGGCGTGGAGCAGGTCAAAGACGTTGAGCTGATCAGCGGCGATCAGCTTCACCGTTTCGAGATTGCGCACCGAGCGACGCATCACATCGCTGGGCGTCTTCAACACAATCAGCACCTTGGAAGTCGCAGCAATGCCGAGACGGCCCAAAGCGTCCGTTACCTCACGGGTTTTCGGGGCCTCAAGCGCTGCTCCGAAGTCCTTGACGACTTTGACGTCCTCGATACGGGACATCAGAGCAGTCCTTAGAGCGAGGCGGCGCTCCTTGCGATTCATCGCAAGGTTGTATGTCCTTGGCTTGGGCCCGAAAATGATGCCGCCGCCCGGACGAAGCGGTGTGCGGATGGAACCCTGCCGGGCACGTCCGGTTCCTTTCTGTTTGTAGGGCTTGCGGCCACCTCCACGAACTTCCGATCTGGTGAGCGTGCTGGCCGTTCCCTGGCGGCTGTGCGCCTGCTGGCGGAGCACCGCCCGGTGCATCAGATCGACAGCTGTTGTCTCCTTTGCGACCTTCAGATCCAGGGTTGCCTTGCCGGCTTCCTTGCCCTGCCAGTCATGAACAATGCAGCTAGCCATCATTGACCTCCTTTGGCGCCCACGCGCTTGGCAGGCCGGATGTTGAGGAGGGCGCCGGGTTTGCCAGGAACGGAACCCTTCACCACCAGCAAATTGCGGTCGCTGTCAATTTTCAGGATTGTCAGCCCACGCGTGGTGATCTTCTTGCCGCCGAAGCGGCCGGCCATGCGCTTGCCGGGATAGATCCGACCTGGCGTCGTGCCGGCACCAGTGGAACCTGGTTCCCGGTGATTCTTGGAACCGTGGGTCATTGGGCCGCGGCTGAAACCATGACGTTTCTGGTAGCCCGCGAAGCCACGCCCCATGGTGTCGCCGCTGACGTCGACTTTCTGGCCGGTTTCGAAATCACCGACGGTGATCGCGCCACCGAGCTCCAAGCCCTCAACGGCATCGACGCGGTATTCGCGAAGGTGACGCAGCAGCTCATCGCCGGATTTGGACAGGTGGCCCTTCGCAGGGCGGTTGATCAGTTTCTCGCGTGTACCGCCGAAACCGATCTGCACCGCGGCATAGCCGTCGGTGTCATTGCTCTTCAGTTGGGTGATTCGACAGGGACCCGCCTCGATCAAGGTGACCGGGACGGCTTTGCCCTGCTCGTCGAAGAACTGGGACATTCCCAACTTCTTCCCAAGGATGCCGATGGACATGGGAGGTAAATAGCGCCAGCTGGACGACCGCTGTCCGGTGACCCGAACAGGGTTTGGCGTGCTGATCGTGTGGACGCAGTCGTGAACGAAACAGTCGTTCTGAATTGTTCAGAACAATGCTTCGAAGGGGCTAGCGAGCGATTCAGCAAGGCTGGGACTTGAATGACGGCTGTCAAAGACGACCGTTCAGTTTCCCGGCGTCTCCCAGGGGAGTCGCGCTGGCCTGGAGATCCGGCGCAATCGCCGAATCTGTCCCATCGACTGGAGGCCCGGCTAGCGGACGGGCACAGAACAATGGAACAAACAAAAACCATACATGACCGTCGATACCCTTCTGCTATGGGCCTCGCTCCTGCCAGACTCCTGCCAACACATGCCCAGCCATGCCGCTGCTTCTGACCGGTCGAGGATTCCGTCGGGATCTTGAAGCGAACGGCTGCCTGGCCGTCCACGCACCCCTAGAGGGAGGCGCTGAAACCCGGTTGCTGCGCCGTTTGCGGGGATCCGGCTATCAAACCCGCATCCTTTCGGCTCGAGGTCTCGGAGATCCCGAGGTGTTCCTGACTCAGAAACACGGCATCCGGCCGCCGCATCTTGGTCATCAGAGTGTTGGCCGGGGAGCGGCTGTTGGAGAGGTTCAGCAGGTTGTCCCGATGCTCGGAGACCTCTTTGAGACTGATTTACCCGTCGCGGTGTGGCTCCTGGAAGGTCAAGTGCTCTCCCGATCCGAATTGTTGTCTCTTTGCGATCTCTGTCGACGGGAGCCGCGCCTGCGCATCGCTGTTGAGATGGGAGGAGCAAGGAGCCTGAGATGGCAGCCGATGCGCGATCTGCTGCAAAGCTGAGTCCCGAGACGGCTCTGGCTCAGGGACGTTGGGTGAAGTTGATCTGTGGTGCCAGCAATCAGGACCTGCCGGCCATCACCGATCTCTGCACCGTGTTCGGTGCTGCAGGAGTTCACTGCATTGATGTGGCCGCAGACCCTGCCGTTGTTCAAGCGGCCAGAGTCGGTCTCGACTGGTTGTCTGCAAAAGGCCTGGAATCTCCCTGGCTGATGGTGAGCCTCAGCGATGGACGGGATGTTCATTTCCGCAAGGCATGGTTCGATCCTGCGCAATGCCCTTCGGACTGCCCGAGGCCATGTCAGACGGTGTGTCCGGCTGATGCGATTTCGATGCAAGGAGCTGTGAATGCCCAGCGCTGCTACGGCTGCGGACGCTGCCTTCCGGCTTGTCCCCGGGGGTTGATCGAGGAACACGATCACCACGTCAGCCTTGCTGATGTGAGCCGGCTGCTGGCGGAACTCTCTCCTGATGCCGTCGAGATTCACACGGCACCAGGACGGGAGGAGGCATTTGATGGCGTTGTGGGTGCACTGGCCTCAGCGGATGTTCCTCTCAGGCGTCTGGCTGTCAGTTGTGGCCTTGAAGGACACGGTTGGACGACGAGGCAGCTGAGCCGGGAGCTCTGGCAGAGATACCGAAGCCTCCGCCGTTTTGGCTTTCGCCCGCTCTGGCAGTTGGATGGCCGTCCAATGAGCGGTGACGTCGGGGCCGGCACGGCCCGTTCAGCGGTGCAGCTTTGGAGGGTCATGCGATCGCTGGCTCCTCCAGGGCCACTGCAACTGGCCGGCGGCACCAACGCCAGCACTCTTGGGTATCTCGCCCCGACTGATCGACCAGCCGGCATCGCCTTTGGAGGCGTGGCAAGGCGTCTGATGATGCCCTTGTTGCAGGAAGCACAGCTCCGCGGCGTTTCCCTCAGGGCATGGCCGGAAGGGTGGGATGAAGCCGTGCAACAGGCCAGAACGCTGATCCAGCCCTGGAGGAATCGTCCCTTGTCGTCCTTCAACTGCTAGAAGGCAGTCAGGGTCTGGATTCATGACGACAGAGCGGATCACTGATGACCTAGATCGTCTTCTCGATCTCCTGCCTGAACCCGTGCAGGTGGCGTTGACGTCGCTGGAGCGACGTGACCAGCTGCTGGAAGTTGTGCTCGATCTTGGACGTCGACCGGAAGCCCGTTATCCGGGCCGCGCACTCGAACTGGACGACACTCCCCTGTCACGGGACGATCTTCGGGCTGTTGTGTCCAGGCTCGGCCGTTTCGGTGCAGACAACAGGGCGGGAATTGAGCGCACCCTGCATCGCATCAGTGCGATCCGAAATCGTCAGGGGGAAGTGGTTGGTCTCACCTGTCGGGTTGGACGGGCCGTTTTTGGGACCGTCGCCATGGTGCGCGATTTGCTCGATTCGGGTCAGTCGCTGTTGCTCATGGGGCGTCCAGGTGTTGGTAAAACCACAGCACTTCGCGAGATTGCCAGAGTCCTCGCGGACGATCTGCACCGCCGCGTTGTGGTGATCGACACGAGCAATGAAATTGCCGGCGATGGAGACATTCCCCATCCAGCCATCGGTCGGGCACGGCGCATGCAGGTGGGCCGTCCCGAGCTGCAGCACCAGGTGATGATCGAGGCGGTTGAAAACCACATGCCCGAGGTCATCGTCATCGATGAAATCGGAACCGAGCTAGAGGCTCAGGCCGCCAGAACCATCGCTGAACGCGGGGTGATGCTTGTGGCCACGGCCCATGGCAATGCCCTGGCCAATCTGATCAAGAACCCCACCCTGAGCGATCTCGTCGGCGGTATTCAGTCCGTGACTCTCGGGGATGACGAAGCCCGCCGACGCCGCAGTCAGAAGACCGTGCTGGAGCGCGCCGCAGAACCGACCTTCCCCCTTGCTGTGGAAATGCACAGTCGCCACCGCTGGGCCGTTCATACAGATGTGGCCGCCACGGTGGACCTTCTGCTGCGAGGTCAGGTGCCCTTGGTTCAGCAGCGCGAGCTGGCCGTGGATGGTTCGGTGCAGTTGGTTGATCCTCCGGAACCCAATCGTCCAAGGCGTCCTGTTCTGGCTGCGGTGCCGATGCCACGTCCGGATGCTTCGAGGCCTGAGGAGTCAACGTCCAGTTCTGCGTCGTTGCCTGAGGACGTTGTGTCCAGTGACGACCTGCAGATCTTCTGTTGTGGCCTTTCCGTTGCGAACGTGGAACAGGCGATCCGGCGGCGTTGCTGGCCAGTGCAGGTAGTGGAGGACCTTGAAGAGGCCGATGTGGTTCTGAGTGTTCGACAGGGGTTGGGACGGGAACCGCAGCTCCGCCGCCAGGCCAGGGATCTTCGGGTCCCGATCCTGGTGATCAAATCCGACACGCTTGCTCAGATCGAGCGTGCTCTCGAGCGACTGCTGTCGCGTCGAGCTGATTCACCTGAGACAGGGGCTGACGCTCGTGACGACCATGACGATGAGCTGGCCGGCCTTGAGGAATGTCGGTTGGCCGTTGAACAGGTCGTGATGCCGGAGGGGCGGCCCGTGGAGCTGCTTCCACGCAGTGAGCGTGTGCGTCAGATGCAGGCTGATCTCGTCAGTCGTTATCGCCTGCGCAGTGATGTCTTTGGACAGGAAGGAACGTGTCGCCTCCGGGTGTTCCCGCCCTGACAGCTTGATCGGCGGACTCCGGCAATTGACGAAGGTGGCGCCACTGTGAGTAACTATTCACAAGCCGGAGCGTAGTCCGATTGCGGAGCCGCCCGGATCATTGGGCCGTCGCCAAGCGGTAAGGCAGCGGGTTTTGGTCTCGCCATTCCTAGGTTCGAATCCTAGCGGCCCAGTTTTTCCGTAATGACTGACCGTCCACTGCTCGTCTTCGATTTCGACGGGGTCATCGTCGATGGGATGGCTGAGTACTGGTGGAGTGCAAGCACGGCAGCTCAATCTCTGCTCCCCGAGGTTGAGCCTCCTGCCACCGCGATTGTCCCCGAGGCCTTCCGGCAATTGCGGCCGTGGGTACATCACGGCTGGGAGATGGTGCTGCTTGCAGCCGAAGTGGCTGATCTGGAGCCAGACGCCTGGATCCGTGATTACGACGCGATGCAGCAGCAGGCGATGCAGCGGCGCGGATGGGAGGCTGAACAACTGCAGGACGCCTTGGACCGGACCCGTCAAAAGGCGGTGCAAACCGATCGGAACGCCTGGCTGGCGCTGCATCAGCCTTACCCAGGCATGGTGGCTCGTCTTTCTGCTTTGGCCTCGGAAGGGGCTGACTGGGCGGTCCTGACAACCAAGAGCGAGGCATTCACGGCTGAATTGCTGGCGTCCATGGGTCTGCAGCCCTGGCGGCTTGATGGCCGAGAGTCCGGCTCCAAGCCTGAGGTGTTGCTCAAGTTGCAGCGTGAGCGTCCCCTGCGGGCCTTTCTCGAGGACCGTCGTATCACCCTTGAAACCGTCCTCGCGACTCCGGGGCTTGCGTCCTTGTCCTGTCTGCTGGTGAGCTGGGGCTACCTCAGGCCGATGGATCGATCTGATCTGCCTGAGGGCATTCATGTTCTGCAGCCGGCTGATCTCGCGGCCCCCTTGGCGGAGTGGCCTTGATCCGGTAGCGTACGCCTGTACTACTTGAGACGATTCGGCGCTTTCGTGGCATTGGATCTCTCGTTCTTTAGCTTCAGGTCGTTTCCATGCCTGCAGAGATGAAATCCAACGCTTCCGGTTCCGATCTCCGTTCCGGTGAAGGGCGTCCCGGCGAGCGTGACAAAGCCTTGAATTTGGTGCTCGGTCAGATCGAGCGCAACTTTGGCAAGGGGTCGATCATGCGTCTGGGAGATGCATCCCGCATGCGGGTTGAGACCATCTCGACCGGGGCTCTGACCCTGGATTTGGCCCTTGGTGGTGGCTATCCGAAAGGCAGGGTCGTTGAGATCTATGGCCCGGAAAGTTCCGGTAAAACCACGCTCACCCTGCATGCCATTGCTGAGGTGCAGAAACGAGGTGGCGTGGCTGCTTTCGTCGATGCTGAGCACGCTCTCGATCCCGTCTATGCCGCTTCGCTTGGTGTGGACGTCGAGAACCTGCTGGTATCCCAGCCCGATACGGGTGAGATGGCTCTCGAAATTGTTGATCAACTCGTGCGTTCGGCGGCCGTCGACATTGTTGTTGTCGACTCCGTTGCGGCTTTAACGCCCCGGGCTGAGATCGAGGGCGAAATGGGAGATCTGGCTGTCGGAAGTCAGGCCAGACTGATGAGTCAGGCGATGCGCAAGATCACCGGCAACATCGGCAAGTCGGGTTGCACGGTGATTTTCCTCAATCAGCTGCGTTTGAAGATCGGCGTCACCTACGGCAACCCCGAAACCACCACCGGTGGTAACGCTCTGAAGTTCTATGCCTCAGTGCGGCTCGATATCCGTCGCATTCAAACGCTCAAACGCGGTACTGAGGAGTTCGGAATCCGGGCAAAGGTGAAGGTGGCCAAGAACAAGGTCGCCCCCCCATTCCGCATTGCTGAGTTCGACATCCTGTTTGGCCGAGGGATCAGCACGGTTGGCTGTCTTCTGGATCTCGCTGAAGAGACGGGTGTCGTGATCCGCAAAGGCGCTTGGTACAGCTATGAGGGTGACAACATCGGCCAGGGTCGGGACAACACCATCATTTGGCTGGAACAGAATCCTGAAATCGCTTCAACGGTCGAACAACTTGTGCGACAGAAGCTGACGGAAGGCTCTGAAGTCACCTCCAACTCGATGCGTCCGCTGGCAGCAGCTGCCAGTCGCGGCACAGCTGAAAAAGCAGAGTCGAGTAAGCCGTCCAAAGCCGCTTAAGAGGGCGAGCTCGATTGGATCGCTGCCATCGCCGAGTGAGCTGTTTGAGCTTGCTCGGTTTTTTGGTTCTGGTGAAGCATCTGGGCGATCCTTTGGAGCTCCTGGATTGCTTCAGCACCTTCGAGTTTTACAAGTTCTCGCCCGTTCCTTGATTCGACCCAGCTGATCCCGAAGTCAGAGACGCGGAACCGAACCATGTGAGCGTCTCCGAGATCTGCAACAAAGGAGGCTCCGTGACCATCGCGGCCGTCTCCACAGACATAACAACTCGCTGTGACTCCTTTGCTCTGCAAGCCATCCGCTAGCGCCTGGAGGCTCATCACCAGATCCTGAACGACGGAGCGATAGTGCTCGGCAAGGCGTGGAAACATGCCTGAAGTCCTGATGCAATTCACGCTAAAGGTTTTCTTCAGGATCGTGGCGTCTCAGGGGGTATCCATCAGCGTCCACCAACCTGCCGCCGGTCCAACGAAGCGAACCGTGATCCAGAACACCACCAAAAGGGCAATGCCGATCCAGGCACCTCGCGTGGTGATGTTCACGAACTGCTTTGTCTGGTTCTGGGTCAGCGGCAGCCAGGGCACAAACCGTGGCGAATCATCCGCTTTCTTTTCTGGCTTCTGCAGTCGGGGTGGGAGTCCCTGGGCCGCTCGACGACGTGCTTCTCCCATTCTGTGCCCAGACGGTTAGAGCCAAGACTAAGAACGTTCGATCGCTCTCGCCTGTCAGTCTGGCAGGAGTCGATGCAGGGGAACCCAGGGTTGAAGGCACTGCAACACCAGTTCGCCCCAGCCGCGTCCACGCACCCGTCCGTCCAGGATCGCCAGACGACCACCGTTCCGCCGCAAGGGAGATGTCGCCGCGGGGATCAGGCTCAGTGCCTCAGGTAGCAACAGGTTGCGGAACCAGTCCTGACCTCGCTGTTTCAGCTGTTCCACCCGTGCCGATGTCAAAGGGTTCTCGAGGCTGGCGATCGGCAGCAGCCCGATGATGATCTGCTCCGGCTGGGGGAGTTGGTTCTGATGCTCCAGCCACCAGGTCCAGCGGGTAGCGATCACCCCGTTCGGCTCTGGAGCGGTGGATTCCTCGACGACGCGTGTGCCGAATTCAGCCGCCAGGGCGCTGGTCAGTCGTCTTCGCAGGTTCTGATCATCGAGAAGCAACACCGTCAGACCTGAGCGGCCGAGAATCAGGCGCCGGCTCTGTTCGAGCAGATGCTCCGCATAGATCTCTGTGTTTGGAAGTGGTTGACGTCTGGGAGCGAAAACTGACAGTGGCTCATCCAGATCTGGCTCCCTCAGGCAGGCGCTGACGTCAGGATGAAAGCCGGCCTCGTCAAGCTCCCGATCAAGGGAACTGCTTTCACCTCCGGTATTGAGGAGCAGCGCGGGACGGCTTGATAGCAGACCTTGAAGCAAGGCCAGCGGTTCCAATGGTTCCAGGCACCACGTCCACTGGAGCAGTTTGTGGTCAAGTTCGGCCCAGCTGCCCCATTGCGTGGGGTTCGCGTCCAGCCAAGTTGACCAGGGTTCAGGACAGGGACCGATCAAACGCAGGAGGTCTCTGAGTGCCTGTGGATCTCCACCCCTGAGCCGCACCTTTGCATCAACACGCGGTGCTTCGCTGAACAACCGGCGACCGATCCGGTCATGCAACTGCGTCAGGGCCTGATCAACCGCCGGATGGGCGCGACGCAGTTGTTCCCAGTCGCCGCTTCGAATGCGGATGGCCATGCTGCGGCGCAGCCGATGGCTGAGCTGCTCAATCTGCGGTACGAGCAGCTGTCGGTTTTCAAGTCTGTTGTGGCGCCAGGCCCGAACCAGCTCCTTGGTGTTGAGGAGCCAGAGCCCTTCTTGGGGAGGGGGCGAGTCCCCTTCCCAGCAGGGCAATCGGAAGCCGAGTTCCCGAAGCCGAGGCAGCTCAACTTGAAGCAGCTGTTGCCGTTGTCGTTCGTTGAGGACCAGAGCGGTGTTGCGCACCTCCAGGCACAGGGGCACGAGCAGGCCAAGCCACCAACGCTCCTGGTTGCTTGGGGCCAAATGGATCAGTGTTCGATCCTCGCGTCGCAGGCTGCGCCCCACCAGTCGGCTCAGGGTCAGATGGTGGGGCCAGTCGCAGGCCCCTTGTCGCAACAGCGACTTGAGTTGGAGGTGGGACTGCGCTTCCAGCATCGGGGCACATTAAAAGGAGTTGTCGGTGCAAACCGTGCATCGCAATCCATCGAGCAACATGACGGCAGCCGAGGGGGACAGCGATGGCGGCACAACAGAGAGTGGGGGTCGTCGGTCTTGGCCTGATCGGCGGTTCTCTTGGACTTGATCTTCAGGCCAGGGGCTGCTGGGTGCAGGGTCTTGTGCACCGTCATGAAACAGCGGAGAGGGCCATCGAACGTGGGCTTGTGAGTGCCGTCAGCACCGATCCGGCTTGCCTCGCTGGCTGCGACCTGGTGATCCTGGCCTTGCCGATTCCTCTGCTGCTCAAGCCGGATCCCGCGCTTGTTGATGCGTTGCCCAAGGACGCTGTGGTGACGGATGTGGCGTCCGTGAAAGCACCTGTTCTGGGGGTCTGGCGCGACTGTCACCCCCGTTTCGTTGCCAGTCATCCCATGGCAGGGACGGAGCAGGCGGGCGTTGAAGCCGGTCGACGGGATCTTTTCAAAGGACGGCCATGGATTGCCACGCCCGATGGCTCAACGGATTCAGATGCCCTCTCCAGCGTGAAGGCTCTGGCATCCGGCATCGGCTGTGTCTGGAAAACGGCTGCGGCCAGCCAGCATGATCAGGCGGTTGCTCTGATCTCGCATCTTCCCGTTCTGGTCAGTGCGGCACTGCTCCGTGCGGTTGGGGACGAGCGCGATCCAGGGGTGCGTCAGCTGGCGATGGATCTGGCTTCCAGCGGTTTCGAGGACACCAGCCGGGTCGGGGGAGGCAATCCGGCATTGGGAGTGGCCATGGCTGCTGGGAATACGGATGCTGTCCTGAAAGGTCTGGCGGCCTATCGCTGGAGCCTTGAACAGCTTGAGGAGGCTGTGCTCAATCAGAACTGGGAACAGCTTCGTCAGGAGCTTGAACGCACCCAAGCACTGAGACCCTCCTTCCTGGATGGTCGACTGGTCAGTTCAGACTGAAGGAGGCACCGCGATTCGCCATCAGCTGACGGCAGGCATTCAACGCTGAGAGGGTTACTCCCGCTGTCCCCTCACCTGGATAGAGGCTGTCGCCACAGAGCCAGAACCCTGGCATCGGCGTCCGTCCCGCCAATCCAAAGGGGCCGAAATGCCGGGGATGTTGGCCAAGTCCGCCAACGATTCCCTGAGGACGCCCCGTCCAGCCTGCGAAGCCGCGGGGGGTCGCGAGTTCAGCGTGCAACCACGCGGAAGGATCAAGGCCGAGCCACTGTTCCAGTTGCGATTGAATCGCCGTCAGCACCTTCCCCTTGCGACGCTGATAGGTCTCTTCATCCAACTGGCACCAGTCAGAGGTTGGCGTGAACACGCTGGCGATCAGGGTGGCCTGGCCGATGGGTGCACGCCCATCGCCATCGCGACTGATGGACACGAACAGCGAGCCCGGATCGTCACAGCTTCTCTGCAGATGGCCTGGGCAGTCGTTCGGCAGGGCCTGACGTTTCACAACGCCGTAGAACACAAGTGCGCCGCTTGGCTTGGGCAAGCGCTCCAGCCGCCGGCGGTATCCCGCCGGCATGTCCGCGGGCATCAGCTCAGTCAGGCATTGGGGCGGCAGGCTGCAGATCACCTCTTCAGCCTCCAGTTCCTTGACCCCTCGGGGACTTTTGACCGTCAGCCTCCACCCTGCTGAGCATCGGCGGATGCCCATCACCCGATGCCGCAGTGCAAGGGTGCCGTTGTGTTGTTGCAAGGCTGAGACGAGCCGATCGCTCAGGATCTGCATGGAGCCGTGCAGATGCCAGAGGCCCAGTGGCGCCTGAGCCATCTGCAGCACGGTGGCGCCGTAGAGAGCTGCCGTGCGATGGGCTGGCTCCTGGGAATAGAGCTTCAGCTGAAGATCCAGAAAGTGACGCAGCCGTCGATCACCCTCGCAGCCACAAAGGCCCTGGAGATCGGCCATGGTCAGCCCCGTCAGCAAGCTCGAGGCAAAGGTTTCTGGACGAAGAGACTTCAGCAGTTGTTGAAGGTCCCATCCGTTGCGGGGTGTGACGACCGGATCACGCGATGCAAAAGCCCAGTTGCTCTTGTGGATGGCAAGGCAGACCTGCCAGAACCTCTCACTTCCAGGGAACTGACGCTCGCGTTCGTGGGCCCATCGCTCGGGGTCGTTCCACAAACGGATCGGTTCTGAGCCATCGGCGAGATCCACCTCGCAACCAGGATCGAGGATGTCCGCCTCTGGGATCTGGACGCCCAGATGTCGGAAGACCCGTTCATGGCTGCCCCCCGGCTCCAGTCCTGCGACCTGGGTTGCCCCGACATCAAAGGTCCAGGGCCCACGTTTGAAGGTGCCAGCGCAACCTCCCGGCTGATGATGGGCCTCCAGCAGGGTGACCTGCACGTCCTGCCTGGCGAGCAGTCCAGCCGCGGTGAGGCCGGCAATGCCGCCACCGATCACAATCACATTGGTTGTGCCCAAGCGGTTCGCCTCCACCGCGGCATGCTGGCAACAGCAAAGGCCCTCTGCGGATGGACTCAAGCCTGCAAGAGGCCCTTGTCGCCCCCAACGGGCTTCTTGCCGGGGAAACCCTGGAGTCGGTGCATCCCGTGAGTGGTGGTTGCATTCATCGAGCCTGGCGTTTGTCCCTGCGTGGCGGTCGGACCGTGTTCGCCAAAAGTGGAACGTCGCAGGCGATCGATCTGTTCGAGGTTGAGGCGGATGCTCTGGAGTCCTTGCATGACCATGCCTCTCCAGAGTTGCTGGTGGTGCCTCGCCCTCTGGGCTTCTGCCAAACGGAAGCCCATGCCGTTCTGCTGTTGCCCTGGCTGGAGTTGGGCGCCGGCAATGCGACGGCTCTTGGACGTGGATTGGCGTTACTGCATCAGAGGTCGTCGGTTGCCCCCGAGTCTCACCGCTTTGGTTGGCATCGCGACGGTTTCATCGGTGCTGGCCCCCAGCCCGGTGGATGGCGTGATCGATGGGGGGATGCCTTCACAGAGCTGCGATTGCTCCCTCAGCTGAAGCTTGGTCGATCCTGGGGCTTGAACCTCGAGGACTGTCTCCCACTCCTGGAGGCTCTCGCCAGCCATCTGAATCGGCTTTTGATCACCCCCTCACTGGTGCATGGAGACCTCTGGGGGGGCAATGCAGGTGCTCTTTCGGACGGCCGAGGCACAATTTTCGACCCCGCAGCCTGGTGGGCTCACCACGAAGTTGATCTGGCAATGACGCACCTGTTCGGTGGATTTTCAAAGGATTTCTATCGTGCGTACAACTCAGTGATTCCTGCTCAGCAGGGATTTGAAGATCGAATCGAGATCTACAACTTTTATCACCTGCTGAATCACGCCAATCTCTTCGGCGGTGGCTACATCGAACAATCAAAGGCTTGTTTGAGAAGCCTTGTCAGACGCCTGATTTGAGCGTCATGGATCAACCGAGATATTCCTGCCTGAGGGTTTGAACTTTTTTGATCAGAGCGTTGCGCTTGTCGCTGGTGGTGAGATTTTTCCAGCTCCATTGACCGACGACGACCACACCCAGGAGTTCCAGCAGACCGGGAACGACAGGAAGAAGATTGATGGTGTCCAGAATCCCTTTGATCAGAATCTGGGCAACGATGACGGCAGCGAAGATTCCGACGATCTTGCCGATACGCCCCATCTGATTCCAGTCAACTTGGTCGAGGGTCTCGTTCACTTTCCCGAGCACATCGCTGTAGCGCTCCGCGAACGATGTGCCCTCATCAGGGGCCCCAGTTCCGCTATCAACTGCCGAATCCTGAGTTTCAGCGGCATCCTTCACTTCAGTGGTGGCGTCACTCATGGGGTCGAGGGGCTCACTTAAATGGTCAGCTGAGCGTATCGGTGAGATGCACTTTGTGCCATCGCTGCTGTGCCTGAATCATCAATGCCTCACGGTTCTTGATTGCAATTTCCGTGCAAGATATCCAGAGGAGGGATGCGCCCTGTTGCTTGGTCCCATCCCAACGCAATCGCATTGGCTGGTGAACACGGTCTGGCCCTGTTGCAACGTCTGGCAGCCGCCAGAGGAGCGGACCAGCTGTTTTGCCATTGATCCGCGGGAACAGCTGGCAGCACAGCGCTGGGCACGTGGCAAGGGCCTGCAGCCACTTGCCGTGGCCCATTCACATCCCGGAACAGCGGCGTTCCCATCAGAGCAGGACCGGCGGCTTGGTCTCCCCGAAGCACTGATGCTGATCACGGATCGCGATGGTCTTCCGCGCGCCTGGTGGCTGGATGCGGATCGTCGGGTCACGTCGATCCCGATGGAGGTCTGGGACAGTGGTCGAAGCCAGGGGGCCTGCTTGTGACCACCTCCTCGACAGGAAGCAACAACGATCTGACGCCCGCTGAACGGGAGCGTTACTCCCGTCATCTGCTGCTCCCTGAAGTGGGAACCGATGGTCAGAAGCGTCTCCGAGCTGCATCTGTCCTGTGTGTTGGTTGTGGAGGACTTGGCTCGCCCCTTCTTCTTTATCTCGCTGCAGCTGGTGTTGGTCGTATCGGCATTGTGGACGGTGATGTTGTCGAGCTCTCGAACCTGCAGCGTCAGGTGATTCATGGTGAAGGCTGGCTGGGTCGCTCGAAAGCGCAATCCGCAGCCAGTCGCATCGCTGATCTCAATTCGGGTTGCCGGGTCGACGTCCATGAGCAGATGCTCTCGATCGAGAACGCTCTGGATCTGATCGCTCCCTACGACCTGGTGTGCGACGGAACCGACAACTTCCCGACCCGTTTTCTGGTGAACGATGCCTGTGTGTTGCTTGGCAAGCCACTGATCTACGGCTCGGTGCAGCGGTTCGTCGGACAGGTCAGTGTGTTTAATCGAACGGCTGACAGCCCCAACTACAGAGATCTGTTGACGGAACCCCCGCCGCCCGGGGAAGTGCCCTCCTGCGCAGAAGCCGGTGTGATGGGCGTCATGCCAGGGCTGATCGGTTTGCTCCAGGCGAGCGAAGCCATCAAGCTGATCACAGACATCGGTCTCCCCCTCGATGGCCGTCTGCTTGTGGTGGATGCCCTGACGATGCGTTTCCGGGAGTTGACCCTCAAGGTGGATCCGGCTCGGCAGCCGATCGAGAACCTGATTGACTACCGCCAGTTCTGCCGCCCGGAGTTGCTTGCGATGGACAGCATCAGTGTCACCGAGCTCAATGCATTGCTGGAGGCCGAAGCGGATGATGTGGTCCTCATCGACGTGCGGAACCCCTCCGAGGCAGAGGTGGCGTCGATTGCGGGGAGTCATTTGATTCCCATGTCAACCATCGAAAACGGAGAGGCCGTGGATCAGGTGCGATCGCTGGCGCAGGGCAAACGTCTTTACGTGCACTGCAAGCTGGGTGGACGCTCGGCTCGTGCCGTTCAGATGCTGGGGAGCCACGGCATCGAGGCCATCAACGTCGACGGCGGCATCGACGCCTGGGCTCAGCTCATCGATGCGGAGATGGCCCGCTATTGATGGAGGTCAGTAGTCCACCCCGCGTTTGAGATCGACGCCCTGCTCGGCGTAATGCTTGTGGCACACCATTTCGGAGTGAATGCTGGCGAGGTCGAAGTAGGCAGGTGGCGTTTTGCACCGGCCCGTGATGATCACTTCCGTCTCCAGGGGTTTGCGCAGGAGTGTCTGAACAATCGGTTCTACCGGTAGAAGCTCAAGATCCACCGTCGGGTTGAGCTCATCGAGAATCACAGTTTTGTAGAGACCACTCGAAATGGCAGCCCGTGCGATTTCCCAGGCTCGCTCCGCTTCCACGTAATCGATCGGTTCTTGCTGGCCGCGCCAGACGATGGCATCCCGCCCGGAGCGCAGGTGATCCACCAGATGTGGGTAACTTTCCCGCAGGGCGGCGATGGCCGCGTCCTCGGTGTATCCCGTTCCCCCCTTGAGCCACTGCAGGATCAACACCCTGTGACTTTTGTCCTGACTGATGCCTCGCCCGATGGCCTGCAGCGCTTTGCCCAGGGCACTGGTTGATTTGCCTTTTCCCTCGCCGGTGTAGATCTCGATCCCACTGCTCATGGTCAAAGGGATCACGTGGTCGTTGTCCAGACCCGGACGACGATGGGCCCGCATTTCCGAATGGAGATCTGCCTCCTGGATCAGAGGGGCTGGTGCGGCACGACCGGTGACGATGATCTCCATTCCTTCCGGACGGTTCGCCAGGGTTCTGACCACGTCATCGATGTCCAGCAGTCCGAGATCCAGCACTGGATTCAGTTCATCGAGCACGACGACGGAGTAAAGGGCGCTGGCGATTGCCCCCTTGGCGATCACCCAACCCCTCTCGGCCTCTTCCCGGTCAAAACGGGTGGATTCCTCAGCGGTGAAATGGTCAGCCCGCCCTGTGCGGAGCTGATCGATCAGATGGGGAAATCCCTGCTGTAGTGCTTCTATCGCAGCATCTTCGTCGTAAGAGCGGCCAGGTCCTTTGAGGAAACGCAGCAGCAGAACCCGGGTCCGACGCTGTTCACAGATGCCGAGTCCAATGGTTCGAAGCACAACACCAAGGGCGGCCTGGCTTTTGCCCTTCCCCTCTCCGTCGTAGACGTGCAGCTGTCCCTGGCTGCGTTCTCGGCTGTCCGCCGCGGTAACAATGCCGATGCTCCGGGGCATGGACGCAGCTCTTACGGTTGGAGCCTAACGAGATCGTTCAGGTTGTCCCGCTGATGTTCCGGCTGCAGGAAACGTTGCCAGCTCGGGAGGCCGAACAGCTTGAGCGGCTGAGGCATTGGTTCAGGCAGTGGCAGCCTGATCGTCCATTGATCTGTGTGGCCTATTCCGGTGGTGTCGACAGCACCTTGGTGGCTGCAATCGCCCATGAGCAGCAGGGCGAATGTGCCCTTGCCGTGACTGGAGTGTCTCCCGCCCTGGCCCCCCACCTGTTGCAGGAGGCGAGAACTCAGGCAGGTTGGATCGGAATCCGGCACCAGGAGTGCAGGACCCGCGAACTTGATAATCCTGCGTACCGCAGCAATCCTCAGGATCGCTGTTACGCCTGCAAGCAGGAACTGCATGAGCACCTGAGTCAGGTGATTGCCGCTGCCGAGGGCGGCTTGGTGATCGATGGTGTCAATCTCGACGATCTCGGGGATCACCGGCCTGGAATCCAGGCCGCACGGGAGGCTGGCGTTCGTTCTCCCCTGGCGGAATTAGGAATCGACAAGGCCGCGATTCGCCAACTCTCACAAGCGCTGGGTTTCCCTTGGTGGGATAAACCTGCGCAGCCATGCCTGGCATCGCGGTTTCCCTACGGAGAATCGATTACGGCAGATCGTCTGCGCCGGGTTGGAGCTGCTGAGGCATGGCTGATCCAGCGAGGCTTCAATCGCATCAGAGTGCGTAGTCAGGGATTGGCGGCGCGCATCGAAATTCCGCGCGATCAGATCAGCACCCTGATTGCACTGGCCGAAAAAGAGCCTTTGGTGTCTGAGTTGATGGCTCTGGGATTCACGTCGGTGAGTGTTGACCTTGAAGGTCTGGTCAGCGGCAAACTCAATCGCCGCTGATCAGTTCAGAGTCATCTCAGAGCGGCATCCTCTCGATCACAACGGATCAGATCGAGATGGACATCGGGCTGGGCGTCCGAATTTCCGTTGTCAATGCAGCTGGCGTTTCCCGCAGAAAACTTCTGAGGGCATGCCGGCTTGCCCGTAGTTCTTCGCTCATCACACGGCAGGCTTCCTCCGGCATGGTGTGATCCCCACAGGTGAACACGTCAACGGCGGCGTAGCCGTTCTCCGGCCAGGTGTGAATCGAGATGTGGGATTCGGCCAAGAGAGCAAGGCCTGTCACACCCTGGGGCTCAAACCGGTGGGTGATGAGATTGAGGAGAGTGGCGCCAGCACGTTTTGCAGCGGTCGTGATGGCGGTTCTCAGAAAAGCTTCGTCGTTGAGTCTGGTCTGGTCGCAGTCGTAGAGCTCGAGGATGCAGTGTTTGCCAACCATGTCAGTGGCACCGGATGTGGCAGCTGGCTCGCTTCCGTTGGGTTGGTTGTCACCCCATCCCGGGTTGGGATGCAAGTCAGACAGGCTCTGCTTCATCAGGCGTCAGCGCAAAATGGCCTCAAAGACTATCTGACGTTCAGAGCATTGTTGAGGTCTGATTCATTCAGGATCTGAGCTTCCTGACGCCAGCCCCCGTCGAAGGCCTCGAGATGGGTGGCACTGACCAAACACTGGTGTGACGTCCCAACAGCTTCCAGCAGAAGCTGCTGTCGCGTGGGATCGAGTTCGGCCAGAACATCGTCCAGCAGAAGCAGTGGTGGTTCCCCGCAGAGCTGAGTCAAAAGCTCAAGTTCTGCCAGCTTTAGCGCCAGCACCAGAGTGCGCTGTTGGCCGGCCGACCCGAATCGACGCGCCGGAGATCCACTCAGCATCAGCTCGATTTCATCGCGGTGAGGTCCCACCCTGCAGCTGCCCAGCCGTTCCTCTTCGGGCCGCTGTTGTTTGAGCTGTTCTTCGATGGCCAATCGCCATGGCTCTTCAGCCTCGTCCGCCTCGAGGGTGCTGCCGGGCCGATACCTCAGTTCCAGTTTTTCGGTGCCTTGGCTGAGATGCTCCTGCCATTGCCGTGCCAATGGCTCCAGTCGATGCAGGGCACGTTGTCGCCGCCTGTGGATGCGCGTGCTCACAAGAGCCATCTGCAGGTCAAAAGCATCCAGTAGGCCGGCCCGCTCCTGGTTGCTCACGGTGGCGATGCGTTTCCACAGCTGACTGCGTTGACGCAGCAAGCGACTGAAGCGGCTGATCAGGTCGGCATAGATCGGCTCCAGCTGCAGCACCACGCGATCCAGCCACTGCCGCCTCAGGGCGGGCTCCCCCCGCACCAGGTCGAGATCGAGCGCGCTGAAACCGATGCAGCGCAGGGGGCCGATCAGATCCATCTGACGGTTCAGCAGCTTTCCGTTACGGCGGGCCTGGCGTCCCCCACTGCGCCGCAGTTCCAACTCCAGGCGATCTCCTTCTCTGAGCTCGGCTCGCAGTGTGGCCTGGGAGGCGGACCATTGGATCAGATCCCTGTCCTGGCTGCAGCGATGGGATCGCAGCGTGCCCAGCAGTTCCACGGCCTCCAGGAGGTTTGATTTCCCAATCCCGTTCGAGCCGATCACCAACAGCCTGGGGTGGGTCAGTTCCAGCTGCAGGTTTGTCTGGTTGCGGAACCCCCGCAGCGTCAGCTCTTTAAGCCGGATGGGTCCCTGAGCAACGTGTGGGTAAGGTACCCGTAACGGAACGACCTAGGGTCGATCTTCCGCTGCGGCCCCGTGCCGTTCAGTGGGCATGTAGCTCAGTTGGATAGAGCATCAGATTCCGGTTCTGAGGGTCGGGGGTTCAAGTCCCTCCATGCTCGTGTTTCATTCCGGCTTGCGGGCTGGCTTCAAAGGCAGTCCCATCGCGCGGATACCGCTCGGGTCGATCACAAAGCCATGGGTTTCGAGGGCGGCCACCGCCATTTTGGGCGCCGACACCGACAAACTGCAGCCCGGCAGATCCCTGCGCAGCATGTTCAGTGATCTGTGAACGAGCACGCTGAGGATTTGCTCTTGATCGGGCCCTGGCTTTGAACAGAGATTCCAGAGGTTGGCATTGAGTGCAAGGTCACTGGTGGCACGAACAAAACCAACCAGTTCGCCGCTGCTTTCTTCGAGCACGCTCAGCTGCCAGAGGCTGTTGTCGAGGGCGCGCTGCCAATCGTCTTGGGAATGCGTGGTTTCCTGGCAGAAGGCCAGCAACTTGTTGAGAGACTCTGGCGTCGGGGCGCTTGATGTCTCCAACCGATAGCCGTTGGGGAGCTTTGGTGGGACAGATTGCTGGAGGAAAGGAAGCACGAGCGGGCCCTCAGCCTGTGTTCCGCATGCCGGCAGCGATGCCGTTCAGGGTGAGCAGAGCCCCGCGCAGCAATTCGCTGCGGCTATAGGTGCGACGGTCCTCTTCCATTCCTGGCGCTTCACTCATGGGGGGTTGCCGGTTCTGATCACGCAGTCGTTTCAGCAGAGCAACCTGGAGGAAGCCGAGGGGCACGATCGTGCGGTTGCGCAGATCGACTGAGAGTTGCAGCGCTTGATCTGCCCCAAGCAGCCGCGACTGCCCGGTGATGTCCAGCACCAGGGAGCGCGTTAGCTCGTATTCATCAGCAATGGTGCGGAAGATCCGCTCAAATGCCTCTCGGTTTTCGGAGGCCCCCAGGCTGGTCATGTAGTGATGGGCCAGATCCAGGTCCACCTTCGACAGCGTCATCTCCACTTTTGAGATCAGCATTCGGAAGAACGGCCATCGCTGGTGCAGGCGCCTGAGCAGATCCAACTGCTCAGGGTCGTCTTTGACCTCCGTGGCCAGTGCGGTCCCAAAGCCAAACCAGCTGGGCAGCAGAAAACGGCTCTGGGTCCAGCCGAAGACCCAGGGAATGGCCCGCAGGCTGGAGAGATCCTTGGCGCCTGTCTTGCGCCGAGCCGGACGACTGGAGATCTGTAGCTTGCTGATTTCTTCGATTGGCGTGACCTGCTGGAAGAAGGGAACAAGATCGGGGTTGTCGTGCACCAGAGCGCGATAGTGCTCGCGCGAGTGACCGGCGAGGCGGGTCATGAGCTGGTTCCAGCTCGGCGTCGCATCCAGCTGATTGGTGACGAGGCTGTTTTGAACCACCGCCGTGGTCATCGTTTCCAGGTTGTACAGCGCCAGTTCGGGCAGGCTGTATTTGGAGGCCAAGACCTCTCCCTGTTCAGTGATCTTGATGCGTCCCTGGAGTGTTCCACTCGGCTGGGCCAGGATCGCCTGGTAGGCCGGGCCACCGCCCCTGCTCACCGATCCGCCGCGTCCATGGAAGAGGCGTAGGGCGACACTATGGCGGCTGGCCAGCTCCTGCAGGGCCATCTGGGCCTGGTGAATCTCCCAGTTGCTGGATAGGAAGCCGGAGTCCTTGTTGCTGTCCGAATAGCCCAGCATCAGTTCCTGAAGCGGCAGACGCTGCCCCCCGATAAGTGGCAGCAACTGTCTGTAGAGGGGGGATTCGAACAGCTCCTTCATCACCTCTGGAGCCCGCTGCAGATCTTCGACGGTCTCGAAGAGGGGGACAACCAGTAATGAGGCGTGGTGGGCCGTTGGATCCACCAGGCCTGCCTCCTTCGCCAGCAGCAACACCTCAAGGAGATCGGAGCCCGTGTGACTCATGGAGATCACATAGGAGTTGCAGATGCGTTGCCCGAACTCCTGTTGAAGCCGTCGCAGCATTCCGAAGACCGCCATGGTCTCGGCTGTTGCGGCTGACCAGTCGACACCAGTGGGGACGAGAGGACGGCGGGTCTGAAGTTCGCGATGCAGCCAATCAACCCGTTCGGCTTCGTCCATCTCGCCGTATGGCCTGGGGAGTTCCAGGTAGCGAGTCAGTTCATCGATGGCGTCGCTGTGCCGGGTGCTCTCCTGCCGGATATCGAGGCTGGCCAGGGAGAACCCGAAGATATGCACCTGATTCAGGAGCGTCTCCAGTTGTTCACAACTCAGCTCGGTGCTCACCAGGCTGTTGCGAATCAGCTCGAGATCGCTGCGGAACTCATCAACCGCCATGTAGTGAAGGGTCTCTCCGACCTGCAGCCGGTCGATCCCCTGTGAGGCCACCTCCTGGGGGGTCTGCCAACCAGCTTCCGACAGCTGGTTGTTGCGCAACAGCGTCAGTTGCAAACGCTCGAGCACATAGCTCAGCTTCAGTCGATAAGGCTCAAGCCGATACCGGGCTGCTCGGTCTTCGTAGATTTCCGGGAAGCGCAGCCGGTCCATCTCAAGGGACTCCAGCAGCGCAGGAGCCACCTGGCTCCATTGCATCGAAATGCTGAGTTGATTGCGCAGATCCTGTACGGAGCGGATGTACCGCTCCAGCATCAGCTGACGCTGGTAGCAGGCTGTTTGCCAGGTGATCTCGGGGGTGACAGAGGGATTCCCATCCCGATCTGAGCCAACCCAGGAGCCGAAGGTGCAGAAGGCAGCCTGCGGAAATCTCACATCCGGGTAATGACGGCTCAGGGCTGAGGTGAGGCGCCGCCGCATCTGGGGCATGGCATCGAACAGCACCTGCTGGAAGTGATGCAACGTCGAGTCGACTTCGTCCAGCACAGTCGGCTTGAACTGGTGCAGTTCGTCGGTGCGCCACCAGAGACGAATCTCCTCCTCGAGTTGCTGGCGCAGCACCTCCTGTTCCTGACTGTTCGGCAGGGAATCCGATTGCAGGCGCTGCAGCAGATTCGCGACCCGCCTTTGCTTGCGACGCACGGTGTGGCGCACGATCTCGGTGGGATGAGCCGTGAAGACCAGACGGATGTCCAGTTCCTGAAGAAGGCTTTCGATCTGAGCAGGGGGAACATTCAGTCGACGCAGCCTTTCAAACAGTTCCCCGAAGGTGGCGGGATCGGTCTGGCTGGCCAGAGGGGGAGCAAAGGGATCGAAGGGTTGGCCCTGGTTCTGCGGTTGGCTCCGCGATGGAAGCAGGCTGTCGAGGTAGCCGTCCTCCTCGATTCGCTGTTCAACGATGTTGATCAGCTGGAAGTACAGCGAGAAGGCTCGGGCGGCCGCGATGGCTTCAGCCAGATCCATCGCCGTGATCAGATCGACAATCGCCTGACTGGTGCTGTCGCCGTCGCGCCCTTCCAGAGCAACAGGGTCGCTGAGTTGTTTCAGGCGAAGAACCCGTTCGCTCTGTTCGGCAGGACATTCACTGCGAAGAACCGTCTGCCAGAGATCCTCAATGAGTTCGAGACGCTGTTGCAGCAGCCCGCCCTTGCCGGTGACCACACCGTCGGCCCTGAGCAGGTCGCCCCCGGGAGCGTGGACGGTGGGCTGTTGCATCGACGCTCCGCAGGACTCTTCTTTGGACATGATCATCCCAAAGCGGCGCTTTCGCCGTGAGCCACCAGTTCTTGCTGCTCCATCGCGATGGCCCCATCGCGCAGCAGTGCACTGATGGAATGGCCCTGAGAGTGCACATCCAACCACCGCATCGCCTGGTTGCCCTGTTTCAGAAGCGTTCTGATCGGTTGCAGACGCTCCAACAGGCCAAGGCTCTCAGCCAGGGGTTCCATGCTTTCAAGCAGCTCCAAGATCCAGTCCCGGCAACGGATCGAGCGCCCGTCTTGCCAATGATTCAGGCGGGCCTCCAGGCTGGTCTGGGACGCGGCTGCATCGTTTTGATCGGCAAGTGTGGCCAGTTCTGCCAGCGATAGTTCACTGCTGCAGAGAGGATCCAGGCGTGTTTGTTGCTCAATCAGCGCCATCACGCGCAGTTCCAGGAAAACCGTGATCGCCATCAGATCGGCCGGGTCTGTCACGAGATCGCAGATCCGCAGCTCCAATCGATTCAGGGAGTAGGGACGTTCGGGTCCGTTCGGGCGCACGGAGGTCCAGAGATGGCGTTCGTTGCGCATCGCACCGCTGGCCAGTTGCTCCTCAACCCACTCGATGTAATGCCGATGGTTGATGAACAGTGGAACGTGCTCCGGGGTCAGCGGGAACTGCTGCCAACGTTGTGAGTGTTGCCCGCTGAGTTGTCCACCGATGAAGGGTGAGCTGGCGCTGAGGGACAGCAGCAGGGCGGCCTCGCAACGAATCAGCCGTACCGCTGCGAACAGCAGCTCCGGATCCGTCAGACCAAGATTGATGTGGACGCTGGCGGTCACGACCCGGGTTCCGTAGGTCGATTCGATCAGCGAGTGATATGGATTGGTCGGATCGGAGCGTTCGAAGCGCTCGCTGTCTCCGAGACTGAGTGTGCTTCCAGGAAGCAGGGTCAGGCCCTGGGGCGCCAGCCACTGCCGGAGCGTTCTGCGAGGTTGCAGCAGAGCTTCCTCGATGCGGTCATAGGACGCCTCGGGTTCGGTGATGTATTCCAGATTCCGCCGGTCTGGTTCTGTGACGAAGCCCGGCAGCTCTTGGGCAACCTGAGAAGCCACACCAACGTTTTCTCCGGAGGGTCTGCCGGTGAACAACTCCACCTCAAAGCCTTTGAGCAACAGGGCAGGGCTCATGAACCCGGAGGATTGAGACAGGCAAGTGCCGTGAGCATGCCGCGTGCCTTGTTGAGGGTCTCCTCGTATTCGGCAGCCGGGATTGAGTCTGCAACGATCCCAGCGCCGGCTTGCACTTTGACGTTGGTTCCTCCATCAGCTGCGGGCTGAACAACCATGGTGCGGATCGTGATGGCCGTATTCAACGCACCACAGAGATCCACAGATCCATACACGCCGGAATAGGGACCGCGGGCATCGGGCTCAAGGGCATTGATCAACTGCATTGCCCGAATCTTGGGCGCTCCGCTGACAGTGCCGGCGGGGAAAGCCGCTTTGAGGAGCTCCCAGACATTGTTCGTGGCGGTCAGTTGACCTTCCACCTCGCTCACGATGTGCATCACGTGGGAGTAGCGCTCGATGACCATGAGGTCACTGACTTTGACACTTCCCGGTCGGCAGACGCGGCCAAGGTCGTTACGGCCTAGATCCACAAGCATCACGTGCTCGGCCCGTTCTTTCGGGTCTGCGAGGAGATCGATTTCCAGTTCCCTGTCTTCAGAGGATGTGCGCCCACGGGGCCGGGTGCCGGCGATCGGTCGCAGGCTGGCGCGGACCCCTTCAGCGGCCGGTTCCGCATGCACCATGACTTCAGGACTGGAGCCGATCAGTTGCCAGTCTCCGAAATCGAAGAAGGCCATGTAGGGAGACGGATTCACCATCCTCAAGCTCCGGTAGAGCTCGAGGGGCTGCTGAGGAACGGTGGTTTCCAGCCTTTGACTGATCACGAGCTGGAACACATCCCCTGCAGCGATGTGATCGCGGGCGGTGCGAACGGACGATTCGAACTCTGCGCGACTTCGATTGCTCCTGACATTCCTGACCTCCGACGTGGCGGGTGTCCATGGCAATGCTGCGACGGAGGGCAGCGGCGCATTCATGCGACGACGCAGGTCATGGATTCGCCCAAGCGCGGCTGTCCAGGCCTCCTCTTCGCTCTCTGCCCGATCGATGTCGGCGTAGGCAACAGCGGTGATCAGCCGTTTCACCTGATCAAAAATCAGGACGGCATCCATGAGCATCCAAATGCCATCAGGAGGATCGTCTGCTGCTCTGGGATGAACTGGAACCGTTGACTCAATCCACTGGATCAGTTCATAGCCCCACATTCCGTAAAGCTGCCCCAGTGGGGGAAGTCCAGGCAAGTTGCCACAGCGATAGTCGCTGAGGCACTGCTGGAGGGCCTCCAGAGGGTTGCCCTGAAAGGTGTCCTGATCACCATTGCGCCACCGCCTGGTCAAGCAGTCGCCCCTCGCCGATGCGGTCCAGAGTGGATCGCAGGCCACAACGCTCCACCGGCCCAGGGTCTCCCCACCCTCCACCGATTCGAGGAGGACTCCGGGAGGATGATCCGCTCCCACCTTGATCCAGGTGGTGAGAGGAGTCTCCAGGTCTGCCGGCCAGCTTTCCGCCAGTGGAATCAGGTTGGCGCCAGCAGCAGCAGCCTCGCGAAAGGCACTGCGATCAGGATTGAACATGCGCGCATCCTGCCAGCTTCAGCAGTGTTCAAAAAACACTGAAGAGTCTGGGATTCAGCCGTCGTAGGTGTTGCGGCCGCTGAATTTGATGTTCGCTGGATTGACGTTCTGGCCGATACGACGGGGATTGTGCCCGACTATGGGGCGACCTTCGTTGACCTTCTCAGGGAAAACGCCGTCGGCAGGGTGCAGGAACTCGGTGTCTCCGCCAGGGAAAATCCGGTAGATCTTGTAGTTCTCGATCCGAGGCTTGAACTTGGTTCTCAGCTGTGTTCCCAGTGCCAGGCACTGCTCTTTGCGGGCGAAATACATGAGGTTGTCGCCCTCGTTCATCATCGCCGCGCCTCCCGTTGGGAGCTCGAAGGCCTGGGCGCTCGCACTGTTCCAGGTGATCGCGTACTTCTCTTCGGTCTCAGCGGAATTCAACAGGCCGCCAGTGCTGCCGATGTACTGAGGAAGTTGACCGTTCAACGCCGATGCTGTCATGGGCTGCAGGACTCCAGACGGGCCATTACGACTGGAAAGTAGCACTGCGACCGGGCCCTGATTCCCACTCTGATCACAACCGTCACACCCCTTCATCCAGTCTCGAACGCAACAGGGAAAAACACAGTGAGATTTCGGTCTTCCCGTTGCCGGTAGCGTCCGCCAAGGCTGGCCAGCAGCTGGCGGGTTGCCTGCTGGCTCAGCTGGAGGCTGCCGGTACTGGGGTCCCAGCTCAGGACGGCACCGACCTTGGCTGTCTGGGAGGGCTCCTGTCCCGTCAGCTCGGATGGACCCGTTTCCCGACTCGGTGGCTGCGCAAGGATCTCAAGCTTGAGGCGAGCGCCTGCGGCACCAAGCAGCAGCGTCAGGCCGCTGCCCGACGGGAGCCCGCGACTGGCCCGGTCAATCAAACCGCCGAGCATCGGCTCCAAACGCCTTGGATCACTGAGCACGAGCGGAAGCCCTGCTTCCAGATCGAGTTTGAGCTCGATTCCTCGCCGTTCCAGCTGGTTGGTCCAGGCTGGCTCGAGCGACTCGAGAATCTGAGCTAAATCGGTGCGGGCCAGATTCGAAGGCTGCGGTTGCCTCTGCAATTCAGCGGCATGAAAGATCAGGCCGAAGCGGTCGATCTGTTCGCTGCATTCCACATCGATCTGGCGGAGCCGTTTCATCACCACCGACGGCAAATCGCGCCGTCTGATCAGGGAGCGGATCAGGGTGCGGATGGTTGCTAGCGGTGTGCGGACTTCATGGCTGAGTGCCTCCAGCAGGCCCAGGTCGTCCTGCGGATCGGATTCGCGTTGCGCGGAGTTTGTGGGTGTTTGCAGCGTGATGCTGGGAGCCATCGTGGTGAGCCTCTCCGCCAGTTGTGGCCAGAACCGCTTTGGCAGCGTTTCATCGGTGTGGAGTGGTCCGAGCTGTCTCAGGTCGTCCTGAAGTTGTTCCGCCATGGCGGGGTCCAGCTCCTGCAGCTGACGTCCAATCAGAGCCAGGCTGTCCCCAAGCGTGGTGGGGTCACTGCTCATCAGCAGCTGACGCTTGCCCTCTGATCCCTGCAGTGCCAGAGCCAGTTGAAGCTGGGGCGTGATCAGGATCAGCAGTGGATCCCTGCAATCCTCAGGATGCAAAGCCAATCGTCTGTAGTTGCGTCCAGTTGGGTGACGCACCGCAGTTCCGGTCCCGGGCAGAGCTGCCGAGACGGGCAGGAGTTGCTCCAGCTCCTCCGGAGCCCAGACCCAGCCGTGCAGCGATCCCAGCAGCTGAGGTTCATAGAGGGCTGGCAGCGGAGCCGCCAACCAAAGTCCGTTCTGAACATCCTCTGGAATGAGCAGATCCTGTTGCAGGGTTTCCAGTGCTGCCCACCAGAGCCGTCGGACTGAGGCTTCGTCGCAGCGGCCGATCGGGCGGTCGGCTGCCAGGCGCTGACGCAGCTCCTCGAAATGGAGGCCTGTCCCGCTCAACGTCGTCCCGGGCTCAGCCCTCGGCTCTGACGCACGACGGACAGGCAGAGGCCAAGAGCAATGAAGTTGACCACCATCGCCGAACGTCCGTAGCTGAGAAAGGGGAGGGGAATTCCTGTGACCGGTCCCAGGCCGATGGTCATGAAGATGTTCACAACCACCTGAAACATGATCATCGTGCCGATCCCGATCACCACCAGTGCCTCGAAATCGGAGCGGGCATGACGAGCCACCTGCAGGAGTCGGGCCATGAGCAGTGTGAAACCCACCACCACAAGGATGCAGCCGATGAAGCCGGTCTCCTCCCCAAGTGCGCTGAAGATGAAATCCGTGTGTTGCTCAGGAATGAATCGCAGCTTGGTCAGCTGACCCTGCATCAGTCCGGTCCCGAACAATCCGCCTGAGCCGATCCCCACCGTGCTCTGAAGCAGGTGATAGCCGCCTCCGAGTGGATCCTTGGATGGATCAAGAAACAGCACCAAACGATCCCTTTGGTAGTCCTTCAGCCCGTGCATCCAGAGCCATGGGGTCACGAAGGCCATGCTTCCGTGGACCAGCACTGTGACCGTTGCGGCCAGGCGTTTCCAGGGAAGTGAGCGGTAGGCCAGAAGCGCCATCAACGGAATCCAGATGGCCATTCCCCAGGGAAGCAGCCCGGCGAACAACGCTGTCAGCAGTGGTGACAGCAGCAGCACAACCCATTCGATGGGCATCCCCGACCAGTACAGCATCGTGAGCATCAGAGCCCCGAACACCAGTGAAGTGCCGAGATCGGGCTGGATGAAAACCAGCAGCCATGGGATCGAAATCACCCCGAGGGGGCGCATCAGATCAACGGGTCGTTCGACTGGATGGCGCGAGAGAACAGCGGCCACAAGCAGGATTGCGGCGATTTTCGCGAATTCCGATGGCTGCACGTTCACCCCTCCGATGCTGATCCAGCGCTGGGCTCCGAGTGCGGTGGTGCCAATCACCTTCACCGCCACGAGGCTGATCAGCGTCAGTCCGTAAATGGGGATCAGAAGTGGTTTCAGACGGTTCAACGGCAGCCGCTCCAGCACCAGCGCGATCAGCACACCGGCACCGGCTGTGATCCAGTGGTGGTACCAGTCGGCGTAGTTGGCCTGGCGCTGGGTGCTGGCGATAAGCAGGCCCGCAACCGCCACCATGGCCAATGGGACGCCCCAGAGAACCCATTCCCGCCGTCGTCTCCGACCCTTGCGGCTGGAGTACATCAGGCCCTGATGTCCGCCTGTTGCAGCACTGCGTCTGCCAGCGCCCCGAAGGCAGACGCGCTGGCGGATTCGCTGCGGCTGAGAACAATCGGCCGGCCTGAATCCCCACCCTCCTGAACCGGCATTTCCATGGGGATCTGAGTCAGCAGAGGGACGTCGTATTCATCAGCCAGGCATTGGCCTCCGCCGCTGCCGAACAAGGCGTATCGCTTGTCAGGCTGATCAGGGGGGATGAAGGCGCTCATGTTCTCAACCACCCCCAGAACAGGGATGTCGAGCTGACGGAACATGGCCAGCCCGCGGCGGGCATCCTGAAGCGACACCTGTTGCGGTGTCGTCACGATCACAACGCCTGCCATGGGAACAGCCTGTGCCAGAGACAACTGGGCATCGCCTGTGCCAGGGGGAAGGTCAACCACCAGGACGTCTCGATCACCCCATTCGGCCTGATATAAGAACTGACGAATAATTCCATTGAGCATCGGGCCACGCCAGATCACCGGTTGGTGCTCATCGATCAGAAGGCCCATGGACACCATGGCCACCCCGCAGCTGCTGATCGGGATGATCCGTTGGTCATCACCGCTGCCGATGACCTCCGGCGTCTGATCAGCGACCCCCAGCATGGTTGGGGCGTTGGGGCCGTAAATGTCGGCGTCAAGAAGGCCCACCCGTTGGCCCTGTTGGGCCAACGCGCAGGCCAGATTGACGGCGACGGTGCTCTTGCCGACACCGCCCTTGCCGCTGCTGACAGCGATGACCCGCTGAACACCTGGGATGCTCTGTCGCTCGGACTGCTGTCCATGACCCGCCTGGCCGATGCCGCCTTGACTGGCAGGTTGTCCGAGTTCGATCTGGATGTCGCTGATGCCATCCAGAGAATTCAGCAGCTCTTTGGCTTCTGTGGCGATCCGCTCTCGCTGGCTCTGGGCAAACCCGGGAAGCGAAAGTCGGAATACCACTCTCGGCGGTGCAACACGGACATGCTCGATCCATCCCAGATCGATGGCGGAGCGGCCGCTGCCGGCATCCTTCACCTGTTCCAGGCAGCTCAGCGCCTGCTCCGCCGTAACCATCTCACGTGGTGTCGTGAGCTGGATCCTAGGGGTGGCGCCCATGACAGTCCCTGACGGGTCCTTGTCGGTGTCTCCCCCGACCTGTTTAGGTGCTCAGATCCCCACCAGTTGCCTCCCATGGTTCGCAGCCTGCTCCGACGCGT
Organism: Synechococcus sp. CC9616; assembly: GCF_000515235.1. Taxonomy (NCBI): domain Bacteria; kingdom Bacillati; phylum Cyanobacteriota; class Cyanophyceae; order Synechococcales; family Synechococcaceae; genus Synechococcus; species Synechococcus sp. CC9616. The sequence goes on from NZ_KI911558.1 coordinate 2,516,905, forward strand.
CTTCGGCCCTGCCGGGAAGCAGGCTGGCGGCGCGTCCAATCCTGCGCCGGAGCCGCCCCCCAAGGATTCACGAGAGCGCGCTCGCAGCATGGTGATGGGCCTGCAGGACGAGATCTGTTCGGGTCTCGAAGCCCTTGATGGGGAGGGCCGTTTCACTGAGGAGAGTTGGGAGCGACCAGAGGGTGGTGGCGGTCGCTCCCGGGTGATGCGTGATGGTCGGGTCTTTGAACAGGGAGGCGTGAACTTCTCCGAGGTGCAGGGCCAGGAGCTGCCTCCTTCGATTCTGAAACAACGCCCGGAAGCCAAGGGGCATCCATGGTTTGCAACCGGGACGTCCATGGTTCTGCATCCCCGCAGCCCTTATATCCCCACAGTCCACCTCAATTACCGCTATTTCGAAGCCGGTCCGGTGTGGTGGTTCGGAGGTGGAGCCGACCTGACCCCCTACTACCCCTTTCTCGAGGATGCTCGCCATTTCCATCGCACGCTTCAGGCTGCCTGCGATTCGGTGCATCCCGATCTCCACAAGGTGTTCAAGCCCTGGTGCGACGAGTACTTCTTCCTGAAGCACCGCGGCGAGACCCGTGGCGTCGGAGGCATCTTCTACGACTACCAGGACTCCAATGGGATCCTTTACAAGGGGCAGGATGGCGGCGGTCCGGCTGCTGCAACGTCGTCCGAGCTGGGTCCGTGCCCCCTCGGCTGGGAGCAGCTCTTCTCGCTCGGACAGGCCTGTGGCCGAGCGTTTCTGCCCTCATACAGCCCCATCGTCGAGAAGCGGCAGGCGCTCCCCTATGGCGAGCGGGAACGGAATTTTCAGCTGTATCGGCGCGGTCGCTATGTGGAATTCAATCTCGTTTGGGATCGGGGAACGATCTTCGGGCTCCAAACGAACGGTCGCACTGAGTCGATTCTGATGTCGCTGCCCCCTCTCGTGCGCTGGGAGTACGGCTATCAGGCCGAGCCTGGGTCAAGGGAGGCGCTGCTGACAGAGTTGTTCACCAAGCCGCAGGACTGGCTGGGAGATCATTCTCTTGAGGATCGTTGCCGACCTCATCACGCGGTGTACTGACGCGGTTCAACGACAGGAACTCCAGCTTCATGGAGTTGGGTTGGGCCCGATCAGCTGCGACCCACACCCCTGGCCAAGGCATCCACCACGCGGCTGGCCAGGCATTGGATAGTTTCCTCGCGTCTGCTTGGATCCCTAAGCCGGTTTTCCAGCTCCCCCTGGAGCATGCCGATTTCAAGGATGCCGATGCCGCGGCGAGGACCGCCAAGGCCACCGCGGAAATTGCTGGGGAAGCGGCCGAAGGCGATGGCCAGGCTTTCATCCACCACATTGAGCCTGCGGTTGATTGCCGGAATCAGGCCCGAGCCGAAGCCATAGGGGCTGTAGGCATCGAAGTGAATCTCCAGGATGTAATCACCACGTGCCGACCGCATCTTGGCCTGGGTCCAGTTGGTGGCTGGGTCCCTGTGATTGCGGATCGTGAGTGACGGAGGCGTGTAGCCGCTGATGTTCAGGCCCCGTTGCCGTCCCAGCTGCACAACCTTCTGTTGCACCTTGAAGTTCCAGTACAGCTCATCGCGCATGCGGCCATCCATCGGACGCTGCTTCAGCACATCAACGGCATACCCAGGGGTGCCGGACCCATCCATGTTCTGGGAATCGGCATGGCCTGCCATCACGACAATCGGAAGATCGGGGCTGACTGGCGCGACGCCCTTCCAGCGACCTGGTATCCGGGTCCGCGGCCCCATCAGGGGATCGGGGTTGGTGATGGCAGGACAACTGGCAACGACGGGCTCTTTGCGCTCTGGAGGATTCGGCAGCCAGTTGCGCGGAGTTTCTGCCGCTTTGGCAAGCACGAGCAGCGACAGGGTTGTCAGGGAGATCGTGAGGGAGATCCGACGACTTCGGATCCAACCGGGTAATGGCATCGATCAGATCGGTGATGAAAGCAGTGAGCCATCACTGGCGAGCTCAAGGGACTCCGAGAGTTCGAGCTCGATGGCGATCAGCTCGTCGCGATGAGCACGCAGACGCAGGTAGCTGCCCGTGGTGAGAGTGGTATCGACGTCTTCAAGAAGACGAAGTTCGAGGTCTTCGATGCGTGCAGCCCGTTTGTCGTAAACGAGTCCTGCGACTGGACCAAGGCCAATCAGGAGGAGTGGCCAGCCATGCCATTGGGGGTTCAGCTGCTGAAGCACCAGGCCAAAGCAGGCGCCTCCGATGGCTGCCAGAACGGACAGCAGAACCGCCAGCGGACGACTTGCCGCCACCTGGCCACGGAAGCGCAAGACCTGACGTTCTGCATCGCCTCCAATGCGGCTCCAGCCGCGCTTCTCAAGCCACTGAGTGAGCGTCTCAAGCACCTCGAGAGGAGGTTTCGGAGAGCTCACATCCACAACCGTGGTCCGGTCTTTGCTGGCCGCCCGCAGGAAAAACACCAGCCCGATGGCCAGCAGCACCGTCAGTAGAAGGGTGGATTGAAATCCTGCGGGCATCTCGCCGAGGCGGCGTTGGCAGGAACTTATTCCACCGTCGCCTCAGGAAGCGTTCAGCTGAGCACGAGGCGATGCGAGTCGAGCCAGCTGTGCCAGGGAGACATCAGCTTTTCTGCCTCATTGCGGGCTGTCGGCTGCAGGTGGAGCATCCGTCTTGGTCGCCCACGGCTGGGGCATCGCTGGGTGTATGTGGTGATGGATCCCTGTTGCTCAAGGAATTCCAGCGCTTGTTGCAGGACGGTCTCGGAGAGCCGCAGCTGGGGCTCTTCACGGGTCAGTTTCTGTAGAAGTCCGGAGGGATAGTTGTCATCCTTCAGGAGGCATTCGAGAACCCAGCAGACCGCAAGTTCCAGATCGAGGAACTGTGGTGGCGGCTGCTGGAAGTACTGCTCGATATCCGCAAGGCAGTTGCGCGAGGGCTTTCGTCTGGAGAACAAAGCGGCTGTGTCGCTTTTTCCATGAAAGTCGATCTCATTTTGAGATTCAAGAGGGAATTTTGATCTTCTTGGTCATTCCGGCGGGCACACTGGCCGCGATCCATCCGTTCGCGCTTCCCAATGGCTGAGCCGCTGCCCGCTGCCGCAGAGTTTGCCGTCTTCGATGGGGACCTGGATCCGCTCTGGACCGAGCGTTATCTGGGGGTGTCTGCCCTGGCGGTGGACACCGAGGCGATGGGCCTGATCCACGGCCGCGACCGGCTCTGCCTGGTGCAGATCGCCGATGAGCACGATCGGGTGGCCTGCATCCGCATCGCTCTGGGGCAATCCGAAGCTCCGAGGCTCAAAAGTCTCATGGAAGCCAAGGATGTGGAGAAGGTGTTCCATTACGCCCGTTTTGATGTGGCAGCCCTGGCCAGCGGGCTAGGTATCGCTGTCAATCCTCTGTTCTGCACCAAGGTCGGCAGCCGTTTGGCCAGGACATACACCCCGCGCCATGGTCTGAAGGATCTGGTGATGGAGCTTGTCGGCGTGGAGCTGGACAAAGGTGCTCAGAGCAGCGATTGGGGTCGGGTTGATCAGCTGTCAGAGACCCAGCTCGCCTACGCGGCCAACGACGTCCGCTACCTGCTCCCCGCACGCCAGAGGCTCGAGGAGATGCTGCGCAGAGAAGGGCGCTGGGACCTGGCTTGCCGCTGCTTCAGCTGCATTCCCGTTGTCGCTGAGCTGGATCGTCTGCGGTTTCACCAAACCTTCGAGCACTAGTTTCGAGTGCTGGACAAGCTTCTGGCCGGATTAGTCCTCAAGCTGGAAATTGCCGTCCCCTTCACTGTTACTGAGCAGCGTGTTGAGTCGTGCTCTGGCTGCATCGCCATCCCGTCTCGCCTCCTCCAGCAAGGTTGCGGCAAGGGTTCTCCTGCGCTCGTTGTCGCGGGTTCCTTCCCGCGCTGCCATCTGATCAACTTTGCGGCGAGCACTGGCCAGACTGATTCCCAGCTCACTGGCCAGCTGGGCGCAAAGTTTCACGTAAGCGTGATCTTGGATCGCAGCCATCAAAGGTCCCCGCAGAGTTGCTTGAGAACCAGCCTCGCAAGCCGTTGGCTTCCCCCTGGCGGGCCCATCCGTCGTTGCCCGATCCTGCCGAGTCGTTCAACCAGCTCATCGTCGCTGAGCAGGCGGTCAAGCTTGCGGGCGAGCTCGATGGTGTCTCCGCAGGGATAGACGGCTCCTCCGAGAAGACGACTCTGACGTCTGGCAAATCCTTTTTTGAACTGTGGGCCAGGGCCTGGCAGGGACACAGCTGGGATGCCCAATCCCACCAGCTGTTCCGTCGCCGTACCGGCTGTAGCCAGGCCGGCTTCCACCCAGCCCGCCCAGCGATCGAAGCAGCGGCGCCCGATCAGAACCAGCAGAGGCCCTTTGACCCAGCAGGCTACGGCTCCCAGCTCGTCTGATGGCGGCAGGCTGCGCCGGAAACCGTCTTGCTTCAACAGTTGTTCCAGGACCTCGAGAGGGGGCTGGGATCCCACGGCCACCAGCAGTGCCACAGGTGTTGGGGAGGTCTCCAGTTGATGGGTCGCTGCCAGAAGACGGCGGAAATTGCTGCTCGCTTCCGGCATCCGACTGCCGCAGAGCATCAGGATCCGTCGGCAACGCTTCAGCGCAGCTGGTGGCGATTCCCGACACAGGCCATCCATCATCGGGTTCCCTGGCGCGACCGCCGATACCCCATGACGCTGGAGTCCTCGAGCCGTGAGGCGGTCTCTCATGGCCACCAAACGGCAACGTCTGGAGGTCATCAAGGCCCACTCCCAGGGATCCCATTCGCTGCCTTTCAAGCGGTGATACACATCGCTGAGGGCATGACCTGGGCCGCTGCGCCAGGTGTAATCGCTCTTTGGAGTTCCGAGGAACCCGAAGCATGCTCCACTGCTGCGAGCCAGCAGAAGCGGTAACAGGTCACCAATGGCCAGCATCACTCTGTTCTGGCGAGCCAGTCGTCGGCACAGCCTCCACTGCCGCCAGCTCAGCAGTGGCAGTCCGGCTGAGAGGTCTGAAAGGAGCCCCTTGAAGCTCTGGTTGCTGAAGCCTCCACTGGGCAACGTCGCCGAAGGACCGATTTTCTGCAGCCAGCCGCCCTCGACAGCCGCGTCAAAGGCTCGCCCCTTCCCCACCAGGGGCATCACTTCCAGAGACAGCTGAGGACGCAGCCGGTGGACGGCCTCGAGCACTCTGAGGGCAATCAGATCCTCACCATGACCGTTGCAGAGCACCAGCAAGGTGGTCCTGATGTGGCTGATACGATCGCCTGATGGGGACTGAGGTTCCCGTTCGGCGGCATGGCCAAGTGGTAAGGCAGAGGATTGCAAATCCTTTATCCCCAGTTCGAATCTGGGTGCCGCCTTCGATCGCATCTCAAAGTCTGGCTTCTGCGCTCAGGGTCCAACCGCTGCGCGATTGACTTCGGCAAGCGATCAGCTCCTGTGAAATCTTGCATGTCCCGCGCATCGGCCAGGCCTTGGGGAGGTTGTCCGGCAGCCCCCGAGCATTGAACTGGGCTGTGGAACCACTGATCACCGTTGCGGCCCATGGCGTGCCTGAAGGTTTGCAGTTCCCTTTATCGCAGGCAAGCGCAAGTTCTCCAGTGGGGTGGCTGGCGATGAACGTCACCCTGCTAGTAGATCCTGGTTCTCCTCCGGGGCCGGAGAAACGGATTCGCAGCCCAGTTCTGCCCCGTTGGGTCAGCTGAACACGGGAACAGTTGTTGACGGTTCCATTGCGATCCATCGAGCAATGGCTGGCCGTGGTTTCAAAGTTGCCGAAGTTGGGTTCCTGGACAGGCCTAGGTGCCTGGGCCATTGCCGACCGCTTAGACAGGACCACCAGCTGCATCGTCAAGAACAACGAGACCTTGATCAATCGCAGCATCAGTAATCACTGTCCGCAACGCACATTCCCAAACATCGGATTCCATTGGTTGCCGTGCGCTTGCAGTGCTGACAAAGCACTTTGTCGCTGTTGGACGTCTCACCTGCTTCAGCGGACAGGCTTGCTGAGGCCTCAGCTGAGGCTTGGACTGGCCTGCCGGACATGGTGACTGCAGAAAGTGAGACGATCATGGCTCGTAGCAGTGTGTTCCGGTTGAGCGGGATCGGATTCGGCACCTGGGCCTGGGGGAATCAACTGGTCTGGGGGTACGACCCAGAGAGGGATGACGATCGTTTGTCCCACACCTTTCGTGAGGCTGTGACCGCTGGCCTGACGCTGGTGGACACAGCTGATTCCTATGGAACAGGGCGCCTCAACGGGCGGAGCGAGACCTTGCTAGGTCGCTTCATCGCGGCATTAGCGCCAGCTCAGCAGGCCGGGCTCGTTGTTGCAACAAAACTGGCACCGTTTCCCTGGAGGTTGGGCCGTCGCGGGTTCCATCGCGCCTTCCAGGCAAGTTCTTATCGCCTGCAAGGACATCTTCAGCGGGTGCAGTTGCACTGGAGCACGGCTCGTTATGCCCCCTGGCAGGAGTCCGCGCTGCTTGACGGCATGGCGGATCTGGTTCTTCAGGGCAAGGTGCAGGAACTGGGCGTGTCCAATGTCGGGCCGTCACGCCTGGCCTGGATGCACAACCGACTGGCGGATCGGGGTGTGGTTTTGCGCAGCTTGCAGCTCCAGTACTCCCTTCTGGCTCCTGATGATCAACGCCTGGATCGGCTGCTGCGCCTCTGTTCTGAGCTCAAGATTGAGGTGCTGGCCTACAGCCCCTTGGCGTTTGGGATGCTTGGGCAGCTGCCCGATGCCAGCCCGGCACCTTCAACCCCTCTTCGCCGAGGTTTGTTCCGTCGACTCCTGCCTGCAAGCCTTCCACTCCGACGTGTGATGGAGGAGATCGCCCTCAGCCATCGGGCCTCGATGGTGCAGGTGGCTTTGAACTGGTGCCGATCGCATGGAACAACACCGATCCCCGGTTTGCGCAGTCCGGAGCAGGCCCGTGATGTGGCCGCGGCGCTCAAATGGTCGTTGACCGACGAGGAGGTTCAAAGACTTGACCTGGAGCGACAACGTTGCGGGGAAAGGATGCCGTCCAATCCCTTTCAGAGTTCCTGAATGTCAGTTATGCCCCGGCGGCGTTGTCCTCAGGGTCTGGACTGACCACAACCGGGAGACTGGCTTTGTCCTGGCGGAGAGGAACAACCTTTTCCGGTTTTGGGGTCTCCTGGACTGGCTTTTGTCGCTGTTCGCAGGCTGTGAGCGCTTCCTGAAGCAATGAATCAAACGTTGTGCCCGGGAGGCGATGTCGTGCAACCTCGAGGAAGGTTCTGGGCAACGACTCACCTGCCGCTCGACGCAATGCAGGGTTGTTGCGACGTTGCTCCTGTTCGCCCTGGATGGCACGAATGAAACGACGCGTGACTTCAAGCTTGGTTGATGCCTTGATCAGGGTGTCGCGGTCCTGCGCCGGCTGATTGGGATCCTGCTCAAGTTCAGTGACCCTACGCTCCAGGCTCACCAGCACTTCTTCAGCTTCCTTGCCGATCTGAGCTAGTTGTCCATCGGAGAGGTAAGGCAAATCAGCCACGAACACCTTCCCGTGATCTCTCAGGGTCAGAAAGGTCGGTCGCGGGCCCTGTCTGTGGCCGAGGCCCCGATCGTGAGCTGTCGGTAACGGACGGCGGGGAGGCGTCGGACCTGCAGACGAACGACGGCGCGTGACTCGTTGAGATTTATCAAAAGGCATCGGAATTAACCTGATGTATCGACGCTGCTATCGGATTGGCATCCGATGTGCTTTGCGCACCTTAATTCATCTGCTGGGCTTGATGTTCGGCATGCAGCTTCTTGATCAACACTGACGCAATCAGGAGCAATCAGGACGGAATGCCGATGAGTCCTGGTTTGCAACGTTCTGGGCCGGCTGACACCTCGCCGATCGGCCAGCTCTGAACCCCGTTGTTGTCACAGATCGCCATCGCGTCATTCACTTGATGGTCCGAAAGCACGAGGCAGAAGCCGACGCCAAGGTTGAAGGTCTGCCACATGTCCTGCTCTGGAATCGCACCGTTCTCCTGCAGCCAGTTGAAGAGCGCCGGTCGCGGCCAGCTCGAGGGATCAATCACAGCCAAGGTGCCGTCCGGTAAACAGCGCGGCAGATTTTCGGGAAGCCCTCCTCCAGTGATGTGAGCCATGCCGTGGATGTCGATGTCGCCTTCCAAAAGGCTTCTCACAAGTGATGGGTAGAGACGGGTGGGGCAGAGCAGATCCTCAATGAGCCGCCGGCCCTCGGGTCCGTAAGTGGTGTCTGCTGTTACTTCAGCGCTGTTCAGCACACTCCTCACAAGGCTGAAGCCGTTGCTGTGAACCCCGTTACTGGCAATGCCGATGATGCGATCGCCAGGTTGAACGCGCTGAGAAACGATCAGATCCGACTCCTCCACAACGGCGACACAGAATCCCGCCAGGTCGTAGCGACCCGCCGGGTAAAAACCGGGCATCTCGGCTGTCTCTCCGCCCAGCAAGGCGCATCCGCTCTGGCGGCAGCCATCAGCGATGCCGTCCACAACCTCCGCCATGGCTGATGGCGTCAGCGCTCCTGTGGCCATGTAATCCAGGAAGAACAGGGGGGAGGCCCCTGATGTGATCACGTCGTTCACGCACATCGCGACCAGATCAAGGCCGACTCCACGATGTTGGTGATGGATCTGAGCCAGGTCGAGTTTGGTCCCGACCCCATCGGTTCCAGCAATCAGGAGTGGCTGGCGCATTCCGGATGGAAGCCGCATGATGCCTCCAAACCCTCCAAGGCCCCCCAACACCTCAGTTCGGCGGGTGGATTCCACGGAGCCACGGATCCGATCAACAAAGTCTCGTCCGGCTTGCACATCCACGCCGGCAGCTTTGTAATCCATGGATTGCGGTCTTCCTGCACTTGATCCTGCACCGTCATGCGTTGAATGACGGTGAGCCAACTGTCTCGCCAGGGAATCAATGGCGCTTTTGGCTGTCATCAGCTCGGCTGATCGTTCGGTTGTTCTCGTCGGACGACAGACGCCAGTGTTGTAGGGCTTTTGGAAGGGATTCAGTCCCTGTAGATGGCTGTTCTTGGATGGGTTGAGGCCAGCCCAGGTGTTGTCAATTTTCTTACTTTTTTGAAGCTGTTTGACACGAAAAGGTTCAGGTTTTTCGCGGTCATTTGACAGCGCTCAGATCTGAATCGTTGGTTTTGCGCAATCTGATCATCCTGTTCGGTCTCTGTGGGACCGTGTCTGCCAGCCCAGCTCTGTATCCGGTTGTCGCAGGCGACCTTGAGGCTCGCGATCAAACGAACCCACTGGCGGAGACGGAGCGCGTTCAGGCTGATGCTGAGACTCTTTCCGCTGAGTCTCAAAAGGAAGAGGCCTCAGGTGAGTCATCGGCCTCATCCACGGAAACAATCAATTCAGAAGCAACCAACTCAGAAGCGAGCAGTTCTGAAGCGGCCACTGCTCAACCGGCTGCTGATCAACCGGCCGCTGATCAACCGGCCAAGGACGCTAATTCTTTGAAAGCGACCCTGACTCCAGTTGAGTTGAACGAATCACCCGAGCTCGAGCCGGCTCCCCCAGCGCCGAAGGTCAAAACGGTGCCTGATGTGGTGAAGATCATCACGGGAGAGGCCAGCTGGTACGGCCCTGGCTTTTACGGCAACCGCACGGCCAGTGGTGAGATCTATCGCCCCGGAACGATGACGGCCGCCCACCGCACACTGCCCTTCGGGACAAAGGTTCGGGTGACCAATCTCTGGAATGGTCGCTCGGCGGTGATTCGGATCAATGATCGGGGGCCCTTCGTGGGACATCGCGTCATTGATCTCGGCCATGGGGCTGCCAGCAGCCTTGGTCTGACAGCATCCGGAATCGCTCAGGTGCGTCTCGAGGTGTTGCGCTGACCCCGGTTCTGCTGCAAACAGCAAAGGACCTCCACTCCTGGTTGGCCGAAGGCCATGCCCCTCTTTCCTTGGTTCCCACGATGGGAGGCCTCCATGAGGGTCATGTCCGTTTGATGAGGCTGGCCACATCAAACTCCGACGGTTCGACTGTCGTCAGCCTGTTCGTCAACCCGCTCCAATTTGGTCCTTCGGAGGATTACGACCGCTACCCGCGCTGCTTGCAGGAGGATCTCGCCCTTGCAGCATCCGCCGGCGTGGACGCTGTATGGGCGCCGGACATCAGCGAGGTCTTCCCTGGTGGCCCCGAACACTGTTTTCGTCTTCAGGTCCCAGCTTTTCTTCAATCCCATCTCTGTGGACGGATGCGCCCGGGGCATTTCGATGGTGTTGCCACTGTTGTGGCTCGCCTCCTGGCCTTGGTGCAGCCTGATCGCCTGATCCTTGGAGAAAAAGACTGGCAGCAACTGACCATTCTCCGGCGTTTGGTGGCGGATCTGAATCTCCCGATCACGTTGTTGGGAGTGCCAACGGTGCGCGAGGCCGACGGCCTCGCGATGAGTTCACGCAATCAATACCTCTCTCCGGAGGACCGCGAACGGGCTGTGGCGTTGCCCCGAGTGCTTCAAGCGGTCCGTTTTGAAGACGATGTGACCGATGTGCGGCAGGCTCTCATCACCGCTGGGCTCGAGGTCGAGTATGTAGAAAGGGTTGCTCCTGCAAGCCTGCAGCCCTGCGGTCAGGAGACGGCGATTTCGCTGCTTGCAGCCGCAGTTCGCTGCGGAAGCACCCGTTTGATCGATCACGTGTTTCTGATGAGTCGAGCTCCTCTTGTCGCCATTGACGGACCTGCAGGGGCCGGCAAGAGCACGGTGACCCGTGCCTTCGCCGAGCGTCTCGGGCTGACCTATCTCGACACCGGGGCGATGTATCGCTCGGTGACCTGGTTGGTTCAACAACGCAAGCTCGATCCTGCTGATGCCGTTGCGATCGAGTCCCTGCTGATCGATTTCAAGCTTGATCTCCGTTCTCTGCCAGGAGGAGGCCAGCAGGTGCTGGTGAATGGGGAGGATGTCAGCAGTGCGATCCGATCACCGGAGGTAACAGCTTCTGTGTCGGCTGTGGCCGCCCATCGTTGCGTCCGCCAGGCGCTTACGGCTCAGCAGAAGGCCATGGGTGCCAAGGGTGGGTTGGTGGCTGAGGGCCGGGATATCGGCACCGCCGTGTTCCCCGATGCAGACCTCAAAGTGTTTCTCACCGCCACGGTCAGTGAGCGGGCACGCCGGCGGGCTTTGGATCTGGAGCAACGTGGATTCGAGCCCCCGAACCGCCAGGAACTCGAAACTCAGATCGCCGAGCGCGACCGGATGGACAGCAGTCGTGAGGAGGCTCCGCTGGTACAGGCGTCAGACGCTCTGGAACTGGTGACTGACGGCATGACGATCGATGCGGTGATCGACGAGCTGGTGGGACTGTTTCGTGCCCGGGTGGCTGAAGAGGCTTGGCCTACGCCGGAGGGCTGAGATCGTCGAGCAAGTTGGAGCAGGCATTCTCCAGCAGATCTAGGACGTGCTCAAAACCTTCTTCACCGCCGTAATAGGGGTCAGGGACTTCGGTTTCACTGAACTGACTCGTATAGCTCAGTATTGGCTTGATCTTGGCTGTGGCCCGGCGGCCCGCTTCGCTGGCAAGGCTCGTCACGGCCGCCAGGTTGGCATCGTCCATCGTGAGGATCAGATCAAATTCACTGAGATCGTCGAGGCTGATCTGTCGTGCGCAGCTGGGGAGCTGAATCCCTCGACGGTTCGCGGCAGCCTGCATGCGCCGATCAGCTGGATTGCCGACATGCCAGCCCCCTGTGCCGGCTGAATCCACCACGAAATGCTCGTTGAGCTCTCTCTCAACGAGCTGATGTAGAAAAACACCTTCGGCAGCCGGTGAGCGGCAGATGTTGCCGAGGCAGACGAACAAAATCTTCATGGCGCTTTGGGCTTTTGTTCTTGAATGGTATGGACAGATGTTGTTTTCGAAAGAGCTAATCCAATCCGTTCTTTGACTAAAAAGTCGTTCTCTGTTTCATAGGCATCAGCTAAGGACATTCGCGCATCATGATTTGCGATCTGTTCCAAAGCTGTAGTAGCGCTGTATCGCAATCCCCAATCTTCAGGATGAACAATCGTCCAGGTCAATTTGTTGACGATTTGACTGCGGATGGAAAGATCAATCATTTCAGATCCGATGCGCCCAAGCCCGCAAGCGGCAACCCTGCGGATGTTGCCTTGGCAGTGGTTGGCGATTTCAAGCCCAATGGCTTCCATCAGCACAGACGAAAACTCAGGACATCCTGTTGATGTCATGGTTTTGATCAGGCCCATAATCACGTCCTGGTCAGTTTCCTTTTGGTGGAGCGAAAGAATCATGGCAGGATCCTGACGGGACAAAGCACTCAAGAGATGAATTCCATACTCTCGATCAAAGGATGTACGACTTTTTAAAAGCCCAATAGCTTCGGCAATGATGTCTTGTACTGATTGTTTCTCATTTGAAACATCTGGTGGGTGAGGTGAAATTTGATGTTTCTGATTCAATAAATTTCCATTCGTTGTTTCTGCCACCAGTTGATCCATTGTCGCCATCCATTTGATTACTTGACTTGATAAAGGCTTTGCACTTGTTTGCCTGTTTTCAATGTTTGATGTGATTGATCGGCTCAAGATTTCTTTGAGTACATGCAACTTGATGTTGTTTGGAATATTGGCATTTTGAATGGACGAACCTTCTTCGAGTGTGGCTACCCGAGCCAAGTCAAAAGCTGCTGATTGTCGAGCGAATGGGTTGTCATGGCTTAGTAAGGAAAAGATCTGCGCTAGGTGAGCTTTGTCGTTCGTGCAGGCGTAGAAATAGGCGCTCGCAGCACCTTTTATTCGGGCAGAGTCGTCAAGAAGGTAAGGTCTTATTTTGTCTTTAATGCTCCATGCCTTGAAAAGAGTGAAGGCTTCAATCAAGGATTCAATGGGTTTTCCTTGCACTTCGGAATTGAAGTAACTGATAAGGGGGGCGATACATTCTTTTGATCCAAGGTTAATGAGAGAGCGAATACTCGCTTCGTGTAATTGGATGTCGTCGCTTTCTGTCAATGTCTTGACAAGTTCTTCGACGCAGATTTTGTTTTTAATCAGCCCTAATGATCGTGCTGCTTGACGCCTAAGGGGGAAGCCGCCGGTTGATGTTTCATCACGTCGATCGTGGAGGCAGCGAATCAGTGCGGGAACAGAATTCTGTACGCGATGTTTCCCTAGCCACCAGGCCGCGTGGTAGCGAATTCCAGGATCGTTGCTCTCAAGTGCAGCAAGTGCTGATTGCTCGGAGTTGATCAAGCTCAAAAGACTGGGTCGCAAACTCGACTCTTGCCATTATCTTAGATGGCACGATTTGGTTGCCGGAGCTGATCTGTTAAGACAGACGTCAATCCTTGTTGCTTACGCTGCAGCTCTCTCAGTGCGTGGGAACATGAGATCGCATTTGAAAGTGGTGACGTTTTTGAGGTCTTCGCAATCGCGTTGATCTCTCGAGGCAGATCAGTGGAAGCTCAAGAGCGGTCACATTTACTTGCCTCCACGAATTGATCCATTGCCTTTTTCAACCTGAATTCATGTCAAGCACGCAATCTCGGGCTCTTGATTTCGTCGCAGAAGCGGGAGGTCAGGTTTCACGCTCCTATCAGAGTCGCTTTTCAAAAACGAACAAGCCGGCTTTGACAGTTGCTGAATTCAAGCTGAAAAGCTGCAGCAACATGTCTATCGGCCTCGGTCCCAGAATTCACGAGGAATGCCCTTTTGGCAGTGTCTTTGGCGAATTGACGTCATTGGACACGTCCTCATTGGATGCCGTGATCACTGCTGCTTACAAGCAGGTTTTCGGCAATGTGCCACCAACACTGAATGAGCGCTGCACGGAGTTGGAAGCGTGCCTTCGTCAAGGTGACATCAATGTGAGGGGGTTTGTTGCAGGCCTTGCTAAGTCTGAATTTTATAAAAAGAATTTCTTTCATCAGGTTTCACCCCAGCGTGGAATTGAGTTGAATTACAAGCACCTTTTCGGTCGTCCTCCTGTAGATCAGGCGGAGATGTCGAAGAGTATTGCTCTACTTGCAGATCAAGGTTTTGATGCACTGATCGATCACCTCACCGGTTCAGCAGAATACGCTGAGGTTTTTGGGGACAACACGGTTCCTTATGTTCGAGCTTTTAAATCAGCGGCAGGAGCTTATACCTCGACCTTCCCATCGATGGTTGAGCTGCACCATCCATCGGCTTCAAGTGATCGGTCGCTTGGAAATAGAAGTTTGATCATGGGAAGGGTCGCTTCCCTGGGTCGTATCAAGACATCGACCAACCCAAATTATGTCTATACGAAGGCAATGGCTCCACAAATTAGCCCGAACTTCTTTGACAAGTATGCCAAAGCAAGCGTTCCTGTGAGTTATAACAATTTTAGTTATGCGAAAGTGGCTCGTGCATGAGTCAGTTGCTTATCAGGTGATATAAAGCCGGTCAATTGACCGGCTTTTTTATGAACAACTAGTTTATGAACGGCAAAATAAAAGCCCCCTTGATAGGGGGCTGACTGATCTGATCAGTTGTTTTTTGAAAAGAACTTAGATCAGAGCGTTGATGGCGTAATCGATGTAGCTGTTGGCTTCTGTAGCCGCATCGCCACTGAGGCCGTGGTTGCCCTTGATGTGCCTGAGAGATTCCACATACCAGGATGGGGAGAGCTCAAAGGTGCGGTTGATTTCAGCCAGACCAGCGATCAGGTAATCGTCCATCGGACCTGTTCCACCTGCTACCAGGCAATACGTGATCATCCGCAGGTAGTAGCTGATGTCGCGCGAACATTTCTCTTTGCCACGTGCATCGGCGGCGTAGTTCGCGCCTTGCATTTGAGTGGTGAAAGGGAATTTTGTGTAAACAGCTTGCGCTGCACCTGCAACCAGAGAGTCAGCTTTGCTGGTGAGCACTTTGGCGGCTTCGAGGCTGGCCTGGGCCCGGGTGAAACGGCCTGAAGCACCCTGGATTTCAGTGTTGCTCAGAAAGCGACCCTGGGAATCAGCAGCTGCTACAGCCTCGGTGAGAGGGGTTTTCATGATGGAGTGGGGAAATGTGGTGTGTCGTTAAAAGCGCAGAACCTGATTCAGGCCACAGAGGCGGCAGCGCGATCGAAGTAGGTACCGATTTCGCTGCTGAGTGAGGCGCAGTCTCCAGCTGTGATTCCGGCGCGGTCATTCACCAGGTCGAGAGCAGAGCTCTTCATCAGGTTCACACCAGCAGCCACGGAAGCTCCAGGAGTTCCGAGGGCCAGGTACGTTTCGCGAAGGCCGTTGAGGCAGCGATCTTCCATCACAGAAGCGTCGCCTGTGAACACGGAATAAGTGACGTAGCGGAGGATGATCTCCATGTCCCGCAGGCAGGCGGCCATGCGGCGGGAGGTGTAGGCGTTACCACCCGGTGCGATCAAGGCAGGCTGTTGAGCGAAGAGCTCGCGAGCAGCGTTAGCAACGATGGTGGACGCGTTGCTTGAAATACGGTTCACGGCGTCCAGACGCTTGTTGCTGTCGGAAACCACCGAGGCGAGAGCATCAATCTCACTGGTGCTGATGAACTGTCCCCTGGCATCGGCCTGGGCGACAACCTTGGTGAAGGCGTCGAACATTTGGAACTCCTTTGGGCAGCGTCTAAATGGGTGTCACAGACACCGGAGGGGACATCCTAAGGAGAGTCCCATCGGGTCGAGACGATTCTCGCGAAAGCTCCGAGGAGCTCTCGATGCCGGTTCATAATGTTTAATCCGTCTGTAGCAATTGCTGTTTTGCAGTTCGCTGAACCGAGCTGACGCCTACAGGTCAAAGAGCACGCTGTGGATGTAGGCCTCTGTCCATTCGCCGCCGTGAAAGCGCGTCAACATCCCCCGCGCAGGATCTTTCTCCGCTCTGTACGTGGTGTAGCGACGCTGCCCAGCAAGGAGATGCTGCTGCCGCTCCGCCGAGACGGCCTCCGCTTCTGAGGTGAGTTCGAGGTAGAGGTTGAGGTAGTCGTTGAAGGCTGGCCGAACGATGGACGCAATGATCTGATCTCCTTCCTCTCCGAGCGGTAGTCGTGTCCAGAGAAAAGCTGGTGAGAAGTAGGGCTGAGCTTCCTCCGGAATCGGTCCTCCATCAGGGAGTTCCTGGCGCCAACGTTCAAAGATTGGCATGAGTCGATCCCACACCGGCTGCGTGTGATCGGGATCGTTTTTGTCCGCTGGCTGTAGATCCAGAGCGAGGAGATGTCCTGAGGGAAGAGTCACCAGATCTCCACCGAAAAAAGGAAGATCGAACTGGCTGGACGGGTTGATCACAAAATTAAGAACCGATGCCGCCCGACCTGCATTCACACAGGCGGCCCGAACCTGTCGGTACTTCTGGGTTTGGCAAGCCCAGGTCGCTGTGGTGACGGGAAAGGGGTTGGCCTTCGAGCCCGTCTGGTCGTCCCGTTGCAGGAATTGGTTGTCAACGGGGTAGGGCTCAACGTTCAGGGGCTGCAAGGCCTGAACGGCGTCGTCCAGAAAGGGTTGCCAAGTCCAGCCAGCTAGGCGGACCGGGTCAGTGCTTAGAACACGAGATGTGGACATTCAGACCGTGGCAGGAAAGAGGAACTGATGAAGAAAGCGATCGGACCAGTCCTTCCCAAAGTGGCTGGTGAACAAGCCATGGGCCGGATCGCGCTCAGCGCTGTATCGGTCGTAGTCAATTTGGAGCTGTTGAACTTTTGCGGGAGCCATTGATTCGTTACCGCCAGAATCTTTGTCAGTTAGGTCCCAGTAACACTGCATAAAAAGGTCAAAGGCCTCGGGAAGTGAACCCGAGGCCTGTTCAGCTCCTCCACGACAGAACAACAACCATGGGGAAAAGTACTGATTTGGATCAAAGGACCGCATCGTCTCCTCACCACTCAGATCGGGATACCTGGCGTGCAGCTGTTTGAGTCCCTGAAAATGTCTCTCCAGGTAGGCCTCGTCCTGAATCAGGGGTTGGAAGTCCAGAACCGCGACCAGTTTCTGTCTGGCACCAAACCAGAGAAGATCTATACCAAGGATTGGCTGATCGTTGTCCAGCGCTGGGTATGCAACGGAATTGAGCACCTGCAGGCTGTCGCCTGCATCCAGGCGGGTGACCCGCCAGCGACGGAAGCCTGGAACAGACCAGAGCCAGCTTCGGATCAAGCTGCCGCGTTTTGATGACTGCTGTTCAGCGAAATCTCCAGGTGCTGCCAATTGCTCCCCGCCATGAGCAAGCAATCCTTTATTCAGTGTCTCAAGAAAAGGATCAAACATTCAGATCAACGCTCCCACCGTTGATTGAGCCGCGAGAGCTTCGGCAGATTCAGCAAGTTTCTGAATGTCAGCTTCCTCGTGACATCGCAATTCGGTGCAATACGTGGTCATCGACACCCCTCCCATGTATTGGACTGAGCTCACGCGCATCCGCACCTGATCAGTGACGAACCAACAGCGTTCAATGCCGACGTTCGTGTCGTATCGCGTCGTGATGGTGAGGACGCCGTCTTCTGCAAACTGATAGGTACTGAGAACTGGCTGTTTTTCAACGTACCCAACATCCCGCACCAGCAGACCGTGCAGGTTGTCGTCATCAGATGGGATGTCCACCACAACAGCGGCATAGTCCTCGTTGCGGACACCATGCTTGAGGTTGCTTTCCCACCAAAAACGGGCACCGCCGGTGGCTTTTGAGCTGCTCATATTGAGTGTTCGGCAGACTTTTTCCACCGCATGATCATCAGCAGCAAACGGTTCGATCACCAGGTTGGAATCAGCTGCTTCGTCGTCTTGGTGGTCGAGGTGATGAATCGAACGTCGATTCAGCCAAGTTCCTCGACTCGCTTCGAAGAAATCAGCCATTGTCATCGGTTGGAACATGGGTCGACCGTGGTGTTTCCAGGTGTCTTGATTCAGGACTTCGATGCCATGGCGTCACGCTGCTGAGTGAGCTGTTCGAGAATTTCCCCAAGCCTCTGCAATTCGGCGTGATCATCCACAGCAGCTTGGATTTTTTTCTGGGGCATCCGAAGCTTCTGTCCCATTGCTTTCACGTCGTTCTCGAGCCGCACTCTGTAAGCGGTGAGTTGTTCGATCGAATCCTGTAGTTCCTCAAGGCTGGGTTCCATCGTCTGGTCCCGCAAGATGGCCACATCATCAAGCATGGCCTCCCATCGGAGAAAGCTTGGCCGCGCTAGGTGACGAACCGTTGCGTGATGTCGCGATACCGGCCTGCCAGCTCGGAAGCACCCCTTACTGTTTTTAAGCGCTTCGCCTGTGGTGCCAGGCCTCCAGCCTCTTCAAACCGTTCATTCTTCGAATGATTTGGTTCGTCAAGGTGGGTCCAGGTTCAACCCAGAAGCCGTTCCTCTTCATTGTCTGGCTCCCCAATGCTCGACGCATTTTCCCGTTCCGTTGTCAGCGCCGACGCTAAAACCGCAGCTGTCGGTAGCGCTGACATCGCCGCTCTCCGTCAGTATGTGGCTGATGGCAACAAGCGCCTCGACGCTGTGAATGCCATCACGTCCAATGCTTATTGCATCGTGACTGATGCAGTGACCGGCATGATCTGTGAGAACACCGGTCTCATTCAAGCTGGCGGTAATTGCTATCCCACTCGCCGCATGGCCGCTTGCCTGCGTGATGGTGAGATCGTGCTCCGCTATGTCTCCTATGCCCTGCTCGCCGGCGATGCGTCCGTTCTGGATGATCGTTGCCTGAATGGCCTCAAAGAGACCTACATCGCACTGGGCGTTCCTACCCAGTCAGCAGCTCGTGCAGTGGCGATCATGAAGTCTGCTGCCACCGCTCTGATCGGTCAGACCAATACCCCTGAGAATGGCGGTACCAAGTTCCGCAAGATGGAAACCACCGTTGGTGACTGCTCTGCTCTGGTCGCTGAGGCTGCTTCCTACTTCGACCGTGTGATCAGCGCCATCGGCTGAGTCAATTCGTTCATTCCATCAACCAACTTTTCAGGATCTGATCGATGAAATCCGTCGTCACCACCGTTGTGACCGCTGCTGACGCAGCTGGTCGCTTCCCCTCCCAGAACGATCTCGAGGCCGTTCAAGGCAATATCCAGCGCGCAGCTGCACGTCTGGAAGCTGCTGAAAAGCTTGCCTCTGGTCTTGATGCCGTCACCAAAGAAGCCGGCGATGCCTGCTTCAACAAGTACTCCTACCTGAAGCAGCCAGGTGAAGCAGGGGAGAACCAGGTCAAGGTGGACAAGTGCTACCGCGATCTGGGCCACTACATGCGCCTCATCAACTACTGCCTGGTTGTGGGCGGCACTGGTCCTCTGGACGAGTGGGGAATTGCAGGTGCCCGTGAGGTTTACCGGAATCTTGCGCTGCCCACTTCCGCATACGTGGAAGCTCTCACCTACACCCGCGATCGCGCTTGCGCTCCTCGGGACATGAGCGCTCAAGCTCTCAACGAGTTCAAGAGCTACCTTGATTATCTGATCAACGCTCTTTCCTGAGTCTGATTCAATTCAGAATGGTTTCAAAGGGGGGCGTTCAGCCCCCCTTTTTGTTTGAAAACGTGTTTCTCCTCGACTTACCCGGACCTACTTTCTGCAACTGATCACGCATGAACGACGCTGAAATCCCGTCGCTTGACGAGTTGTTTGATGATCTTACAAATCACCCCAGCCCAAGAATTCAGGAGCAAGCTTCTTGGGTGATGGTGGATCACTATCCAGCGGAATCTATGCCGCGTTTAATTGATTTGATTGAGAATCCTGATCCAATTATTTACCGAGCTGCTGTTAAAGCGTTGGGCTTGTTTGGGCTGGATGCTCTTGATCCCTTGTGCAGTAAATATCGCTCAAGTAGTAACCCTACGGTGCGTGCTTGTTGCATCAAGGCGTTTGTACAGGTCTCCGCTAAACACCCTGATGAGGTATTCACAGATAATGCAATGAAGGTTTTGGAGGATGGATTGTCTGATGATGATCCTGTTGTCTCGCAGTCGGCGGTGATGGCAATTGCACAGGTGGGTAAGCAAAGCGCAACGCGTGCAGAAGCCTTGCCACTGCTCTTGAAAGTATCACGTGGAAACAACACTGCTCACGCAATATCTGCCATCATGGCATTAGGTGAAATCAAGAACATTGATGCAAATAATGCGCTACAAGATCTGATTAATGACTCTGCATTGGACCCAATTATTGGCGAAATTGCAAAGTCCTCACTGGAACGTTCTCAAATGCAAAAGCCTAAGAGCTAAGCTTATTTATCGATTTGATTGATGGCCACCGCAAAGACTGCTTTCACATCATTGTTGTTCTCAGCCTCTTGAGCTCTTCTTAACACTTCTAGCGCATCCTGTGCCTCAAGTTTCATCAACGACAATGCAGCATTTTTCCTGACCTGAGGGCAGGTATCTTCTAAAGAAGAACACAGAAGAGGTGTTGCTTCTTCTGGGTCCTGCAGCTTGCCCAAAAGTGTCGCCGCTTCAGCACGAACTTCTTGGTTCACATCGTTGAGGGATGAAACGAGTAACTCTTTGGCTTCTGTATCTTGTAATGATTGAATTTGATCTCCAAGAGCGGAGATGGCAGCAACCCTAATTTCAGCATGTTCTGATCGTGCAGCATCTCGCAATGCTTCAGGTGCTTTTGATCCAATGAAAGACAACCCAAGGTTGGCAAGTCCGATCTGAAATGGTGTGCAATTTGGGTCATTCAGAATCTTCAGAATCATGCCAATCGCTGGTGGCCCGATGGTTGCCATGGCGCCTGCAGATGATCCTTGAACAACTGGATCCTCATCTTCCATAAATGCTTCATAGAGATACGGGAGTGCATCAGCGCTGCCGATGATATTCAGGGTTTTAGCTGCAGCCCTGCGAACAATCACATTCGAGTGGCTCCTCAATGCAGAGCACAAAGCCGGCAAGGCTGCCTCTCCTACCGACCCTAGACTTTTGGCAAATGTTAAACGTAGTTTGCCCCGGTTATCACCAAGGCCCGCAATCATTCGATTAATCGATTCTTGATCTGTGTCCACAAGGCATCCGTCGCTCAACTGCTGTTGCAGCGACTCTGCCAACGATTGAGCCTCCTCAGTGCTGAGCTCGAGATTCTGATCATTCATAAACGTTGTGCCTGCTTCCCCATCGCGCGGGGCTGAACCTGATCCATTATCGTTCATGGTTCAGCTCGGATCGTCCCCGAATGACTCAGTTCGTGTTGTCTCATAACCCCCAGGTGGTCTCTCAATCGCTTCCGATCATGTCGGCATCTGAATTGGCCAATGGCCTAAGTGGTCAGGGAATGCAGGGAGTGAACGTCAGTGCTTTGCAGCATCCACATTGGAAAGTTCGGGTTGAATCTGACCTTGCTCCTGAAGCACTTGCTCAAACTCTGCTGCAAGCCTGGCGTCGTTTTCGCAAAAGTAATGGTGTTCAGGCCGATTTCACGATTCTGGCTCTAGGTGGACGCAAAGATGGGGCCGCGACGACAAACTCGTTACTGCAAACAGGGTCTTGGGGTGTGGATGTTGTTGAAACAGACCGGCCTTCTGAATTTTTAGGAAGTATTAACTGGGAAGGATTAAAAGCGGGTCGTCCGGCAGATGCAATCTTCGAGATTCATGATCTTCCTCAGTAATTAAATATAGAATAGATATTCCATGACTGGTAAATTTAATAATATCCATCCAGGTTTATCTCTTGAAAGTTCTCTAAGTATCCTGGCAACACCTGAGAAGGACTTGGAGTCTTCAAGCGATTACTACATGGCGGTGTGTCACCTGTTGAATTTCCCAGGTGTTCGTACTGAAGATGCTCTTCTGACTGTTGCAAACAATGAGTCAGACACGCAAGCGATTCGCTTGGCACGGCGAAAGTCACTCGAGATATTGGGCCGCTTAGGTTGCAGACGGGCCTTGCCAACTTTAACAATTTCTCTCGATCATTCTGATCCTTATCTAGTTGAAAATGCCGTCTGGAGCCTTCTTCAACTTGGTTGCGACGACCATGATGTCCATCAACGTCTAATTGAGCTTCTGGTTCAGAATCAGGTCAACCAGCGCATTCTTATTCAGTGTTTGGCTGGTCTTGGTGTTCAAGAGGCCATTGACGCCATCCAGCAATGCATCAAATCACCAACTGATTCTGTAAGGACGGCCGCGATCTCTGCCTTGTGCAGACTCACTGGTGATCGTCGTTCTCTTAATGTCCTCGAACCGGTTTTGTTTTCGGATAGCCAGATGGATCGCCAGATGGTGATCGAAGATCTGGCTGATTGCAAGGGCATTGAGCTCCTGGGTTCCGTTCTCAAGTCTCCAGTGTCTCCTGTTTTCCGTCTGCGCTTTGTCCAAGCGGTCTGGCCGTCGCCAGAAGCTGGGACCAGCACAGTGAAATCGGATTTGGTGACTGTTTTGGATCAAATCCTCATTGATTCACCTGATTCACTTTCGCTGAAACAGCGCTTCAATATCGAGTCGACTGTCAGTATCAGTGATTCTTTTGAAGGACTGTTCTCTAACGATTTTTCTCGCTGTTATCAAAGTCTGGTGCGTTTGAGCTGTATTGAGGGATCGAAGTTATGGCCTCTGTATCTGCAGCAATGGAATGATCGGGCTTTTAATGATTATGGGGCCCACTATTTCTTTGTCCGATTGATCGGACTCGTTCCCTCTTGGCCTGCTGACAGTATTTGTATCTTGGAAAATTTGTTATTGGAGGCCGTTGAAAATTTGAGGCCGCAATTCAGCAAATCTAGGCCCGTAGCATTGTTGTCATTGTTAGATCTATCGCCTCAGGCAATCTCTTGGCACAGGCTCGTTGATATCCTGGAATCTCCCAGCAGCCCCTGGCAGCTGCAATATGCTGTTTTGATGGTTGTTGAGCGGTTGGCAGGCCAGTACCAATCAGCTCTTCAGGACTATCTTGATGATTCTGGCAAGATTTCTATTACTCATCCATTTGTGTGCGACAAGCTTGACTGCATTGTTGCATAAAAAAGCGCTGCAAGATATTTGCAGCGCTGAATGATTTAGAGCTTGTACAGACCAATTAAGGGGCTAACCTATTTGCAACCCCAGGCGCGGAACACGACTGGCTTCTCTAATTTGGGAGGATTGTGGCCTTTAAATTCCTGTGTAGGCAATTTCACACTGACAGTGCCAGCTGTAATGGAGGTTTTGTTTAACATCCGAGCATTGAGCTGGCTGTAAATACGGCTTCTGGAGCCCAGAGCATTGTCGCTGACAACACGGCTGGCTTCAAGGTCCACCATGTTGTTGAAACTGGCTGTGGTCATTCCAGCCAGTGATCCAAGCGCACGGGGGTAAGGCACGATGTCACTGCCAAAGACCTCTGTGTATTCCGCCGAATCAGTCAGCGTGTCGACCACTGCATCGAATCCGCTACTCGCCAATAGTTCAATGTAATGAGTAACTTCTGCATGGTTCAGTGGGGGACGACCCAGAAGATGCTTGAAGTTCAGTTCAATCCCGCGCTGGGGAGAGACATTATGGAAGTACTGATCTTTATAGAACTGAGATTTTGCAAGTCCAGCGACGAAGTCGCGCACACAAATCTCACCATTTAAAAGACGTGCTTCCAACGAATCACAGCGCTGATTCAGCGTTGGGTTTTTGTTGCCGAAAACCTGCTTGTAAGCCGCATCGATCACTGTATCGAGAGCTTCGCGATCACTGGGATTGAACTCGTCGAACACAGGACGATGAGGGCACTCGCCATACTTTCGGGGCCCGATTGCAATGGCCATGTTTGAACATGCCTGCCGATTGAACTCTGCAATTGTCAGCGCAGCACCTGATGGGGAAGATTGAGCTGTTGAGTAACCAACAGGCTCATGGCGACGTGCATCAACCAGAAATTTCTTGGAGCGAGATTCAATTTTCAGCATGTTGAATGTTGGAGGATGAGGGGACATGTTGATGTGCTCGCTGCCTAGAGATCCTCTCGACACAAAGTCGTAAAGGTCGGCACGAACCCAAATTGAGTCGACTGACTTTATGGCATTATTTTTGCCAAATGCCAATCATGGATAATTTGAATTGAAAAGATAATTTTCTTCAAAGAAACGCTTTCGAGAGCAAGCTGTCAACTTTGCGCGCCCAAAGGGACTTTTTGATACAAAAAAAAGGGCAGGATGAACCTGCCCTTTGTTTAAGCTGAAAATGTAGATCAGCCGAGGGAGTTGATCACATAGTCCAGCAGACCGGTGTACTCAACAAGAGCCTGGGAGCTCATGTCACGAGGAGCACAGCCGCGGTTACGGATGTAGGTGAAACCAGCGATGTAGGTGCCGGCATCGATGCTGAGGGCCTTGTAAACCTCACGCTGGCCATTGATGGCGAGCTCATCGAGGGGGCCAGTGCCGCCGGTGACGAGGGCGTAGTTGATCAGGCGCAGGTAGTGAACGAAGTCACGCTTGCACTTGTCCTTGCCCTCGGTGGCGCAACGACGGGGCTGACGGCCGGTGGCGCCATTAGGGAACTGCTGGTAAACAGCGTCAACAGCTTCCTGAGCAACAGCGTCGTAGTTGCCAGCGAGCTTTTCAGCTGCTTCCAGGCGTGCAGCAGCACGCTGGATGGAACCCTGGACGGCTTCCAGATCGGAGCTGGAAGGGAAACGTGATGCGCTGTCAGCGGAGCCGATGACAGTGGTGAGTACAGACTTCATGAGAGTGAAATGAAGAAGGGTGAATCGAAACTGTTATTGACTCAGCTGATGGCGCTGATCACCATGTCGAAGTAGCTGGCTGCTTCAGCAGACAGAGCTGAGCAGTCACCCTGGGTGACGGCCATCTTGCGCTTCGGCTCAGTGGTGTTGTTGGTGTTGGTGACCATGGTTGTGGCAGCAGCCTTCATGATCGCCACAGCACGAGCGGCAGAACCGGTAGGAACGCCAAGAGCGGCATAGGTCTCGCGGAGGCCGTTCAAGCAGCGATCCTGCAGCACGGAGGCGTCGCCGGCCAGAAGGGCGTAGGAGACGTAACGCAGAACGATTTCACCATCACGCAGGCAAGCAGCCATCTTGCGGTTGGTGTACACACCACCGTTAGGAGCAGTCAGGCCGCTGTTTTCACAACAGATGCCAGCCACTGCATCAGACACCATGCAGCTTGCGTTTGAGGTGATGGCGTTGACAGCGTCAAGGCGCTTGTTGCCATCTGCGATGAAAGCCTTCAGGTCGGCAAGCTCAGAAGAGCCAATGAAGCTGCCGCTGGAATCAGCTGAGACAGCCTTCCGGGAGAATGCGTCGAGCATAGGTAAACCAATGCGTATAAGGGGAGGGGGATGCAGTCGGCATCGCAAAGGAGATTACAAGCGGCCTAAGAAACCCTCCCTTCACCTCTCATGATCTATACACAAGTTCACTTTAATTTTCCAGAAGAAAATCAAATCGAGTCCAGATCGAACATTATGACAATTCCTCAAGAACTCTTCGGCAAGCCCATTTCAATGGTACCCAACGAGCATTTTTGTTGAGTTCTGCTAAGAAATCCGTCTCGGCCATTAAGCCCAGCTGTAAGCAGCCCCAAGTGGCCGCCACACGAGATTTTGTGTATTGCGGAATTGTTTCGTGCAAGGATGAAATAATCAGCTCTTTGTGCTCGGTTAAAGCCATTAAGCCAGCGCACATCGTCAGGTAGTAGTGGATGACATAGTCGCTTCCTAGTTTTTGATGAAGGTTCTCAATGATTTGGCTTGCAGAATTTTGTGGTGTTTTTAAAAGACGCTTCGCCGCACCATATTGCTTTGCTTCATCTCGATGTTGGAGAAAATTTTCGATCGATTCTGCTGAGTCAGGGCAGACGTGCTCTTCTTTCAACACCAGGTCGTTTGGATTATCGATTAATAACTGACGGAATAATTTTCTTTCCTCCGGGCTTTCCTCGTCGTTTTCCAATTCAGGAATTAACTCCAATACACTCTTGGCTCGAAGGGGCATCGAAACCGGACATTGAATGAGCTTGTGGACCTGTTTGCGATCACCGCTGTCTCCAAGATCGATCACAGCCGCACGGCGTTGTCCAGGAGCATCACTACAAAGCTGCTCAACGAGTTGCGTCAATAGGTTCGTTTCACCGTGGCGCTTTGCGAAATAGCTCCGCGCAGCGCCAGAGACGAGAGGGTTGTCGTGCTTGATCAGAGCACGGATTTCGTCGATTGCGTTGTTTAATCCAAGCCTGGTGTGAGCCTGGATGATGACACGCTTGCGATTATCAGAGCCATCGAGTGCTGCTGCGAGGGAGTTGCTTTGTTGAGGAGTTAATTCTCCATTGATCTTGATGATGGCGTCGACGGCATCAATGATGGCGATCTCGTCTTCTCCGATCAGGCAACTTAGTAAATGCGGCAATGCGCGGGGATCACGTCGTCTGCCTAGTGCTTCGATGGCTTTGCGTCGTGTAATTCTTTCATATAAATCGTCGATCGTGAGACTCAGGCATGCGATCAGAGCTTGGAGAGATTCCTCAGAATGACAGGCTCCCAGACGCGTCGCTGCCATGTATTTTGAAACTGGATTATCCAGATGCGAAGCAGGTGACTTTATCTGCTGAAGTGCGCTTTCTTCACTGATTCCGGCGAAAAGCGAATCAAATCTTTCAGCCATTTCGACTTCAAGTATTGGGATTGATCGTAGCCGATGCCTGCTGAATTGAGATTTGTATCCTCAAGAGTGAATTGATTGTTCCTAATGTTATGAATCTGGCTCGCCAGGCATGCTGGGGTTCTCGCGACAGTATGATCTGGACGAGAATTTTTTTTATCGATGTCTGCTTCTGTTGAAGCTGAGGCCGCACTCTCAAAATTCATTGCGTCCTGTGAGAACAATCCTTCCAGTGTTCAATCTCTTCAAACCATCTCTGATCTTGATCAACTAAGGCAGTTTGTTGTTTCCGTAGATCCTTCAATTACTGGATTAGCTTTGATACCTCTTGATCAGGCGACGAGAAAACCAAAAATAACTGTGGATTCAGGCCATTTACAGGATGTAATCCCTTGGAGGCTGTTGCGTTGCCCTGGTGGTCCACTCGTCCTCCAGATGATATGCCAAAGTGCTAACTTCGCATTGTGGATTGAGAGCTGTTAAAGAATGTCACAAACCGAGCTTCAACGCTTCGTTAAAAGCATCGAGACCGAGCATGTACTTGCGACTGGGCTGAAAGCCCTGTCAAACCACCATGACGTTGTGCAGTTTGCATCAAGTCAAGGCTTTAATTTTTCTCTGAGCGAGTGGATTCGCTTTTGTTGGTTAGATCAACTTCAATTAACTGACAATGATTTGGAGTTGATATGGACAACAAAGAATGATCATTGGTCCTGGGCCTTTCGTCAGATTGCTGCTTGGCGGGCTTTGCTCATGGATGGTGCTAATCAAGATAGTTCTATGGATTCCACAGAGATAGTTTCAGCGCCTGTTTCTAATACTGCTGTTGTCGATAAAGATCAACTTTTAGAAGATTTTATAGCCCTTGCCCGCCAAGATCAAAGTCTTCAACTAAAGATTCGCGAAGCAAGAAATGATACTGAAATTTTAGAAATCGCAAACGCATATGGATTTGCAATAGATTCCATGACCTTACTCAAAAAGTGGAGTCAACATACTGATTTTTCTAAACCAACTTGGCAAGGTTGGTTTGAGTGATTATCGATTGATATCTGAGTAGCGTGTTTCAGATGAACCATGCTTCGCCCAATATTCAACAATCTTTTCGCCGCCGGGTCTTGGGACTGATGCTTTTGTACGCAAGATTTTAAAAGCCCGACCCGACCCCATTGGCCAATTTCCTACAGCTTCAACGCTTCTTACTTTTCCGCCAAGAGTCATCAGGCAGCATTCAAATCGTTCTAAATGTGATTGGTCGACAGTCTCAAAGATGAAATCTCGATCAAAGCAGATCAGATGTTGTGATCTAATCCATCCTCTCAGATATTTTTCTGCATCTTTTCTGTTCATTCTATATTATCTGACCCTGATTTTAACCAGTTCTCGTTGATGCTTTCATTGAGTTCTGCGATACGTTCAAAACGAAGTAATCCATGTTCGCTTCCCCAACATTGGACATCTGTTTCGAGGTCATAGCCTCTGTCGCGACTGTTCCACGATTGGGAGCTTAATTCGACTTCGCTGACAAGATATGTCAACTTTCCATCTCTTGGTACAAGACATTTCTTGCCTGGTTCAACTGATCCCTCATAGTATCCATCTCTCATTTCTTTGAAATGCATGGCGCAGCCACAGCGCTCTTCAATTTGTTCCGTTTTGATCTTATTGAGTAAATCTGGATAACGTCCTGCTCCAGCAATACGATGATGTTGTCGGTATCCAAAATTTTCAACAATCAATAACTCATCTTTCTGCCTCAAATTATGCATGCCTTGGCGATACGGATTCCAAGGATCGTGGTCATAACTCTGCTCAGAGTAAAGAGACGGTTTTCCAAAGATTTTGAATGGAAGTGGTCGAAAGTAGATGTTAATACGTGCAAAATCCTTTGGGTTATATTGTGCCTGTTGATAATTGCTGAAATGCCCGGCGAGTATCCGCGCAAATTTTAGAAGCGAATCCATCCGATGTAGATACGACGAACTTATCCTAAACGGCAAGTCGCCTTACTTCGGAGGCAAATGATGCTTGCAGGATCCCAGCCCCTTCGGACGTGCGAATGATAGAGGAGCGACAACGTACATTCTCTGAAACGAACCATATTCTTTCTTCTGCAATCGATTGACCATATTGTGTGTTTAAGATAAAAGTACCATCTTCAAGTAGTTGATAAGAGGATATTGCTTCTTCTGATTCTGCATAACCAATACTGCGAATTAGGCGGCCTTTCGAATTGTTTTCTGGGATAGGAATAAGGAGGCACTCTCCTTTGGATACTTCACCCGGATTCTCGGGTTCCCAGTCACTGTCAGCCTCCCACTTCATGAAAAAGGGACAGAGGTTTTCGGAACTAATACCAGATTTAGCTAACAATTCTACTACGCGAGGATCATTGCTTTTAATAGGGGTGATGCTAATTTCGCTAACGACGTCTTCGAAAATTTGAAAAGCAAGCGAATGGCCGCTCCGCATTGATTTCCACTCGCCAATGCTCTGAGCAACAAATTGCTCAATTGTCATGCGACAAATCACGCTTGCTTGAGTCTAGTTCTGCCTTCCTTGATGTTTGCACCATATTAACCATTGAATCAATCATCATAGACATTGAAGCCGGAACTTCCTTGATTGATTCATTGAATAATCTGTTGTAGTGGTTGCGTCCTGAGGCGCGAACGATAGCCATGGCTGAAAATGTTGGCGAGAAGATTTTAGATGTTTATAAGTGGTGTTATTCCTGTTTTAATTATTCGTTGTGATAGAGACGATTTTTCCACCTTGCTGATGAATGCTTTTGACAGTGGCTGACAATGAAGTTTGGCTCACCACAGACCGTTGCGCAACCCTGCGGTTAGCGCCTAGTTGTTTCCGTGATCTCCACAGCACAGTGAGAGTCGAACCAATGCCGACGCTTTTGCGTCCGACAAGATCTGGTGTTTCACCGGTGGCAAGACTGCTTAGCAATCTTGAACGAGAGACTCCATCAAATCCTGCAGTACCTGGGTCTACTGCATTAGCTCGATTATAAGCAAGTGTTGTGGAACCAACGGTTGTTTGCTTGTTTCTAAGAAATGGAACCTGATCGACTCCAAAGGTTTTCAGGTACTCATCGCTATAAGTGTAACTGGCGATTTCAGCATCAAATCCTTCATCCGCCATTAGGCGTACGTGCTCCATGACTTCGGCTTGGTCGTTAGGAGATCGACCCAGTAAATGTTTGAAGTTTAGTTCTACAAATCGGTAAGGGCTATTTCTCTCAAGAAATATTTTACGGTAAGTTTCTGACTGTGCCAGGGCTGTGATTAAGCCCTGCACAGTGAGATCACCATTCATGAATAGTGCGTCTATCGAAGGCAATATATCCAGCTCCATCAGATGCATGTTGCCAAACACCTGCCGGTAAGCGGCATCGAGAACCTCACGCGAGTGGCCCGGGTCGAGATTGGCTGTCGTTGCTTGGGTAATCATTGCTTGGAGTAATTAGGTCGATAAAACATCATTCCCGAATGTCTCGGGAATATCATTGCTAATGTCACATCACTTCTGTGATTGAAACGATTTTACCGCCACGGGCGTGAATATACTTCATTTGGGAGCTCATATCTTTTCCGGAGACGAGATAAGTGCTGCTGGCAGTTCGTTGTCTTGCGTTTCTCGTTTGAGCACTAACGACAATCCGGAACCTCTTCGTGGTTGGATCTGGTGAACCTGACTGTGCGCTGTTGCGATTGATGCGGCTTGTGGTGTTAGACCAACCGCTTGGAACCATGCCTGTCGCGACTGAGTTCACCAAGGCGGAACCCGTGAGGACGGTGTCGCTTGCTGCGAAACCTTCTGCTAGTGAAAGATGGCGGTTGAATGCCACCTGTGAACGGCCGTTTTCGCTCAGAATTCGCATGTAAGGGATGGTGTCCTCACCAAACACTTCTTGATACTCTGAGGAATCGATGTAGCTGCTGATTTCAGCTTCATAACCCTGATCGGCAAGAATTTGAATATGTTCGCTCACTTCCTGTTGGGATTTAGGTGCTCTCCCGAGGAAATGTTTGAAGTTCAGTTCAATGAAACGATAGGGTGCGTTGGTTTCAAAGAAGCGACGCTTGTATTCAGCTGAATTACCGATTGCACGCACGAATTCGCGTGTGCTGAGGTAGCCATCGCAGTAGCGGCTTTCAGCCGACATGGAACGTTCGAACTCCATGAGATGGGGATTACCCATCACTTGGCGATAGCAGGATCTAATCAGAGCACTGATCTGATCAGAGCTATCTCCAGGGCATCGCTGGAAAACTTCTTGTTCTCTTTGACCGAGGCCGAAGTTGACGTAGGCGTCGTTACGAATTGGAGCTGCATCTTTCCCTGAAGTGACTCCAGGTTTTTTAGGTGCAAAAGCGGCGCGCGCATAGATGCCTGAAAGTGACGTTGTTCCACCTGTTACTTGGCTTGGCGTGTTAATCCGCTGTGTGGTGTTCTTAGCCAAATTGCCCTGCAAGATGCTGCGGGCACCAACAGCACTATCACTGATTGCAAAACTTCTCTCAAGTGCCGCCATGTTGGGGAAACAAGCGGTAGACAGATCCGCTGGAGAGTTCCAGGCGCGGGCATAAGGAATGATGTCTTCGCCAAAGACTTCGGCGTATTCTGCAGAGTCAACAAGTGCATCAACGACGGCGTTGTGACCGCCTTCATTGAGAATGCCGATGAGGCGAGACATCTCAGATTGGCTCTGGGGAGGACGACCCAGCAGATGTTTTGTGTTGAGTTCAATGCCCCTCTGGGGAGCTACTCCCTCGAAAAATCTTTTCTTGTAGAAACTGCTCTTTGCTAAGCCACGGATGAAGTCGCGTACATTTAAGTCTCCGTTGCAGAGCTGGGCCTCAAGTTCAACGGATCGCTCGAAATCCATCACGTGTGCATTGCCATAGACCTGTCGGTAACCGGCTGCGATTGCCTGCTCAAGAGCTGCACTGTCGTTGGGGCTGTAGAGCTCTTGAACCACACCGTGGGGGCAATTTTCGTGTAAGCGAGGCCCAATCGCGATATTCATGTTGGCGCATGACTGACGTAGATATTCGCTGTTCGTCAGTGCTGGCTTGTTCTGTGTGGTACCTCCACGGTTGAAAGAAACAGGGCTTGACCACTTGCTGGCGGCACCGAATCCGGTTGATGCAGGCTTACTGAGTGTCATTGTGAATGTGTGGTGAGGTTGAGATTGGTTGGATGTCTTGACGAGGTAAGTCAGATCATCAACTTATGGGAGTAATGCTGGCGATTTTGCCGCCTTCTCGGTGGATGCGAATGAATTGTTCAGATAACTTGTCGAATGGGACGTAATAGACCCTGTTTGATTTCACATAGCGAGAAATACGTTTCAGGTTGTTTGATCTGTAGCCAGTCACTTCAACACGAAAAGTTTTCCCTTCAGCTCCCGCGCCAACGCCCAGGCGAGTAGGGGCTTCCTGAAGATTGGTTGCTGGTCGGAAGCTCCAACCGGTGCTTTCTTCAGACGAAGGCCGAACGACCGGAAGCGGTCGATTTTGGTATGCCGCTCCACCGAGCTTTGAGGCTTTACCGGAGAGATCACCCTTGAGACTGCTACTGCTGTTGCCCCGCAACAGCTGAAAACTCCATGTGAATTCCTGCATCGTTCCGCAGGATTCAGTTTTCCATCCGCGTTGATAGGGAACAATCCATTCTCCATAGGTGTCTTGATATTCTTTTGAGTCAATAAAAGTGTCTATATCTTTTTCAAATCCAGCAGAATCGAGTGTGTCGGAGTGGCCTCTCATTTCCTCGTAATCTGTTGGCGCACGTCCGAGTAAATGTCGAAATGTAAGCTCGATATAGCGGTAGCGAGAACAGCTATCGAAAAATCTTGTTCTGTAGAGGTCGCTTTTGGCGAGTTTGCGAACCAGCTCGCGAACGCTTAATTCGCCGAGTTTGAATTGAGATTCTGTGATGAGATCTCTCTCACTGTCCATGACGTAGGCATTGCCTAGCACCTGGCGGTAGGTGGCACGAATAATCTCAGCTTTTTTGAGATCATCATCTCCTGGCAGAAGTTCAACAACTGCATCAGTGTCGAAGCTTTCTACCCCAAGGAGCGAGGCCGGACCGAATGGCATGGACAGGATCCACTTATCGCCGTACCATGATCGGCCAATTGTCGTCATGTATACGGCGGTCTTTACAAACCTCAACCCGTACTGCTCCTGAGGCAACTCGGGGGCGTGAAGAGTTGAGCTTTGATTAGAGATCCTGAAGATTCTCGAGGCTGAGACGTGTTGTCTTCCTCGTGATCGGGTTCCAATGGTCGAGTTGCTCTGATGGTCGTGTCAGCAACATTGAGATCATTGTTTCAAAATTTTTGCAGTACGAAAAATCTGCACCTTTGATTGAATCCGCAGTTTCGAAATCTGCGTTTTCAAGGTTGGCGCCGCGGAAATCGGCCAGATCCAGTTGCGATGTGCCAAAGCGTGCTCGCTTGCAGCAGGCTCCTTTGAAGCTGGCATTGCGAAGGTCTGCACCAACAAATGAAACGTCATCGAGAACGGAACCGCTTAAATCGGCACCACTGAGATAGGCCCCCAAAAAACTGGCGCCCCTGAGATCAAGCCCTCGGAGGTCTGCGCCGTTGAAAAACTGTCCGTTCAGTCGTGCTCCAGGACCAACGGCGCCAGACGAGGCATATTGGAATTCACTCGGCCAACGAGTCGCCCAGTCAAATCTTGCGAGCCGAAGATCGGCACCTTCCAGGTTGGCATTGCTGAGATCTGCTCCCCTCAGATCAACGCGGCAAAGCTTTGCCTGGCTCAAGTTTGATTCTTTAAGATCTGCGTTTTTCCACGATGCGCCCCTTGCATCGATGCCTTCGCTCCCATCTCGATCAAGAAAAAACGGTTGTTGTTGTTCAGATGTAACCCAATTCTTGATCAAAATAGCTTATAAGTAAACAAGAATCATACAGTGCGGCGTCCGACTGGTATGGCATTTGTTTGCCTTCATTGCGTTATTTGGATCAATCATTAATGATGTGAAGTAAGTATTGAGTATCTTGTAGATTTCTTTTCATTCGAAACTGATGTATCTCTCTGCTTTACAGTCGTTGCTCTAAAGGCTGTTTCTTCATTATGAGCAAGAGCGAGTTACGGAGATTCATTCATGACGCCAACCGATCGGATGAAATCAAGGCAAAGCTCTCGACTGCTGGTCCCGAGCAGATTCTTCAGATTGCTCAAAGTTATGGGTTTAATTTCTCCGATGAAATAAAAGGTAGGTTCATCAATCGATGGTATGGAGTGTATTTCTGCCCGGATCGCGAAGAGGTTGATCAGCTGTGCCCATGTCTAAAGCCGAATGGATTCCCCACGCTTGCCCATTACTCTCAATCAACTTGTAATGTTGAAATGCAACAGGAGGAGAAGAATTTTCGTTCAGGAGAAAAGTATTTTCGCTGAATGTCTAAGGGTAACCAAATGAGCTGGCTTACAGCCCAAGGAATTTTGCGGGAATGCCATCAAGCCCGTTGTAGCCGAGCATCTGAGCGATCAAATTGATGGTCATGCCACCCAGGTGAATAGCTGCAATAAGAATCAAGCCGCGCCAAAGCTTTTCAAATGTTGCGGGAGGGTTGCCCTGGGACCATGCGCTCGACTGCTCTGGCATGAATCAGCTAGTTGTTCTTGGATAAAAATACGTTTTTGAGATTTTCATGGAGCATTCCTCATTACTTCTTTACAAAAAATCTCGTCACGCCCACCACTGTGGCGGGATTTCCTCAGACCAGTCTTCCTCGCGATGGAAGTGGAAGTCTCCAGCGACTGATCCCCAGATCCGTTGGTGTGTTGTCAGGTCATAGCCCCGGTCCAGGGTGGTCATTCCCTCAGGACTGAGTTGAAAATGGCTCTTCAGGTAGGTGTCGACGCCGTTTCGATGCACGATGCAGCGACAACCCGGTTCGGTGGCGCCGACAAACGTTGAAGGGCCGCTTGGGGTGACGTCGTAGGCGCAACCTTCAAGGGCATCTAGCGCTGTTTCTGCAATAGCGTTGCGAACCGCACGAACTTCAGACGCGCCCTGAAAACGTTGTGGCTCCTTCAGGCGAAAGTTGATCACACGAATGGACGTCGTCTCCCCATGGAGAGTCGGCCGCAGAATTCGAACCCGATAGGGCTGATTCGGGTCGACGGCATAACCCTGTTCGAGCAACAGCGTGGGCGTTGAAAAGTGCGGTAAGGCCCTGTATTTGAGAATGATGTGGGCAAAGAATGGGGGATTCTCAAAGGCCTGCTGCTGATTGCTATGCCGTCCGGTGAGCAAGCTGCAGAACTGCTGAAGGAGCTCACTGCCGACCTGTGGCATGGACCGAAAACAGGAGCGCTGGCCTTGAACCTAGTCAGCTCTCTGCCACCACGTGTTGGGCCGATCAGGTGCGCAGCATCTCGCCGGCGATTGTGAGCAGCACCCGTCCGAGCTCGAACGCACCAACGGTCGCCAAGACCAGCCAGGCTTTCAGGGCCCATGCAGGCGGTTGTCCATTGACCCACACCGGGGAGGTCTGCATCTGCGATGCGACGAGCAGATCCATCCGATTCGGGCTCGGTGCCCGATCCTGCAGGGAATCGCGCCAGTCGGCTCCATAGCGAGGGAATTGTTGGTAAACCGGGGTTTCACCAAGAGCTCGGCCCGGCAGAACACGCGACCTCTGCTGCGGGACCAGGTCATAGCCAAAACAATTCATGTATTCCGGGCTGTCCAGCAAGGTGTCGATAAAGGCTGCGAAGCCCTTCTCTCCAATCACGATCGACCAGGCTCGGCGTTCGCTGTCTCCGTGGGTCGGGCGGCCGAGTACACGCCCTACAACCTGATCCACCATCCGGTAGTTCGAACTGCACTGGTAGTAGCCCTGCTGAAATCGCTCGGAGAGGAGCAGGCCACGGATGAAATCCCGAACAGTGATATTGCCGCTGCGAAGCTGAGACTCAAGGAAGGGCTCCCGATCAGAGAGCATGGCGTGGAAGAACACCTGGCGGTAAGCCTGTTCAATCAGGGTGTCCATCTCGCCGCGGATCGTCTCGTCTCCA
The DNA here is from genome assembly GCF_000515235.1 of Synechococcus sp. CC9616. Taxonomy (NCBI): domain Bacteria; kingdom Bacillati; phylum Cyanobacteriota; class Cyanophyceae; order Synechococcales; family Synechococcaceae; genus Synechococcus; species Synechococcus sp. CC9616. Next base: position 2,552,541 of record NZ_KI911558.1, read on the forward strand.
GCAGCTGAAGAGGTATAGATCTGACCTCGAACCGTGCTGTTATCGCCTGCGAGATTGCTGACGCGACCGTTCTGCGTGATGAGCTGGTACTCAAGGAGCGGGATGGCCATGAGATGAGCCGTAAGTAGAAATACTTGGTTGAGATCTTGATTTGGTTCTGCGGTGCTCCGCTGGTCTCTTATCAGCTCTTAACTGCAGATTTGTTGAGCTGGGCGCTGAGGTGCCGGAAGCAGTCGCGAATGAGTTGCTGATCGCTTTCCTGCGAGATCCCCTCCAACACAAGCTCTTTCAGTTGATCGAGGGCGATGTTCATCCCTTCTGTGGGCACGTTCATCTGCCGATACAGCTCTCGCAGTGCCGCCATTCCTTGCGGGTTTGTAAAGGTGCTCTGATTGCAGGCCACTGCGTAAATGATCACGCGGAGAAAGTTCCAGCAATCTCGCCAACAGGCCTCCGCCCTCTCTGCCGGAAACAACGCACCACCAGGTTCCACCAGCTGCGGCTGTGCTTCAAGCAGGTGGGCCCTCGCTTTGTTCACCAACTGATCTGCCCTGTTCAGCAGATTGCCGGGAAGCCCGCCATCCACGGCGGATGCCTGGCAGATGCCTTCCAGTTCCTCGTGCGTGAGCAGTCGTTGGGCCTGGTCTGCCTTGCTGATGATGGTGCGAGTGGTTTGCGGTAGTGCAAGGTTCGTGCTGAGGCCCTGCACCTGGGCGTTTTGGATCAGGGTCTTGACGTCGGGCTTTTGGGAGCTCAAGGGTTGGTGATGGCAACCGGGGTAGCGATCAGCCAGCCGTGGCGCTCAAGGTAAAAAGCCCACACCAGATCTTTCCCCAGCCCCGGGCAACGGTTGACGGCAGCGTCCGTGAGTTCCGGCGCCACACCCAGTTGCGACAGAAGTAAGGCGACGGCCTCAGGGCTGGAGGCCGTGGCGGTGCGGATGGCTGATCCAACGACCCAGGTCAGACGTGTGTCCTTGAGATCTCCTCTGCTTTTCTCGCAAGCCAGAAGCAGATTGGCCGGTGTGGTGTGTTGCTCGAAAGTCTCCTGCCAGAGCGCGATGTTGTCATCGAGAAGATTGATTCGAAAACAACCTTCTCCCACGGGTAAATCCAGCTCGCCTCTAGTGCCCGCCTGTTCCTGCAGCGCAGCAATTCTTGAATCAGCCAGTGCGTTCATCGAAAAACGCCACGAAAGTTGGATCTGTCCAGTGTCCCGGAATTTCTCCACCCCAGTCCCCGGTTCGTTGGAATCGACATGCAGATCACGACACACACTGCAGGTGTCATCAAGGGGATTCTTTGGAGGAAGCGGCCGAGGATTTCTTTTTCAGCAGGCCGGTGAAGGTGGCAAGGGCAAACATCGCAAGCAGCGCAATGCCCAGCGAGACACTGGCGCCCTTGGTGACTCCGGCTCCAACGGCAACAAGAATCGAATCACTGATCAGCACGCTGATCAGCAGGGCTGGCGCAAAGATCCGCCAATGGGTGCGGCTGATGCCGATGGCATAGCTGAGGAAATCGAACAGGCCGGTCATGAGCAGTCCGGTCATCAGGAAGAAATTGCCTTCCAGCTGGTTCTTGCTGAAGCCGTCGATCTTCTCCATGGCGCCGGCACCCACGAGACGGCTCACTGGACCTCGCCCCCAGCGTCGGGCGATGTAGAAGGCCGAACTGCAGAACACCAGGTCGGAAAGAATGATGGTCAGATAGCCAACCTTGAAGCCCAGAAGGGACCCCGCCAGGAGTGAATAAACGGAACTCGGTAGAGCGGGAAGAATGATGCTGATGCCACGCAGGAGAAACAGGCCCAGCGGGGCCCAGATTCCCATCTCGTTCACAGCGTTTTGAAGTGGTGCGATGCCGTAGCGCTGGAGATAAACAACAACGACGACAACAACGGCGACCCAGGCGCTGATCTTCAGTGCTGTCTTCAGCCTGGACATCTCATTGGCTCGAAAGCACTCGGGAATGTAGGGCAGTCGTGGTGTGCCTCACTGCCGTGTGGACACAAGGCACAGCATCGATACCATCAGCGAGATCTCTCCACACGAGGCCAGCCCGGTGACCACCACCTCCCCGCGCACCGCGTTTGAGCAGCAGTTGTGCACCCATCTGCTCAGTCTCAGTGAATTGGTGGAGACCCTGGCCGACCGTTTGATCGATCTGGACGCCAGGCTGGCCGAGGTTGAGGGGCAGCAGGTTGCTGATGCCGAGATCGCCGCAGTGAGTGATGACGCAGGCGAACTGCTTTCCGCGAGTGAAGAGAAAGTTCGAATGCTGCGGGAACGTCTGAACCCCAGCCAGGTGATGTCCCTTCACACCGTGGATTCGCCAGATTCCGCCGCTGACGAAGCCCCTCATCCCGAGGCGTTGAGGGAGGACGAATGCGTTGAGGACGAACGCGTTGAGGACGAGGCTATTAGTGATGACACTGAATACGTGGATGACCCGCAGATCGATCTGCTGTCGGCCTGATCAGTCCAGCTCTAGAAGGCGAATGCGAAAACCAGCCACTTGACGTGCCATTTCAGGTGAACTGATCAGAAATGGATGGTCTGCCATCGCGGCCAGTACAGCTTCGAGATGGTCCGCCTGGCTGGCGGTGGAGCCTTTGCCGCTTCGAAGTTGTTTCCACGTGCGGTCGAAGACCATCGCGAAGCTGTCGGCGTTGTTAAACAGCCTGTCTGTCGCCGCATCGGGGGGGATGAAGGACACAGGACATTCGGCATCAAGGTGATGCCAGGACCCAGATTTGAACTGGGGACACGGCGATTTTCAGTCGCCTGCTCTACCAACTGAGCTATCCCGGCGTGTCGCCTAAGCGACCGCGACATCTTAAATCACGGCCTGGGGGCGGTGTACGGGCAAGACAGATCAGCCCCGCGACTCGATGGCCCGATGCCTCGAGGGCGGAACAGGCCGCAAGTGCTGTCCCACCGGTCGTGAGAATGTCGTCGGCAAGCCAGATGACCTGATCGTTGCCTTGCCAGTCAGCTCTGGTTTCGGCGCGGAAGGCCCCCTGCAGATTGGCGAGCCGTTGGTGGCGGTTCAGGCTGTGCTGACCAACGCCAGCCCGGGTGCGCTGCAGCGTGGGACGAAACTCCATTCCCATCCCGGCTGCGATCAATTCAGGAAAGGACTGCCGCTGGCGACGTCTCCAGCTTGGTATCGGCACTAACACTGCATTCCTTCCCAGGGTGCAGCGATCGGCCAGAAGCTGAACCAATCCCTGCAGCTGAGTTGTATCAGGAACCAGGCGCTGTCTGATGACAAGCTTGCGGAACTCTCCTGAGTAAGAGGCCAGTGCCTGAAAGGGCAAAGGGTCTGTCCCGTTCAGAAGAGCCGTTGGAATCTCCAGTCGCCTGCGACAGAGATCGCAGGGACGTCCTCTTGCGCTGGCTTCAATGCCTTGCCGACAGAGCGGGCAGCAGGGTTCCACCAGGAGGCTGCGGGCCGCTTCGAGAATGCAGTTCAGCAGTGTGGGGTTCGCAACTCCTGATCAGGATTCCCCTCAGCCGTTTTCTTTCGGCATGGCCCGAAGCATCGAGACCAGGGTGCGATGGGCATCATCGCTGTCGGTGAGGTTGTGATCGAAGCGGATGCGAACGGATTCGCCATCCACCTCCAGTTCCATGTCCTCAGGGGTGACAGACACCATGCGTGCGTTTGTTGGGGCACTGACGCCCCCGTAATGACGCGCGTAGGCCAGCACAGCCTCGGCGTGATCGTCATTCATGTGTCGGCAGATCCGAGTGCTGACGTCGGTGGTCAGTGGGTCGGCAGTCATGACGGAAACGGTTCTTTTGCAAACTCTGGCAGTGATCGGGTCAGCCGAAGCGATCCAAGAGCAGCAAGCCGAGCCGAATTCCACTGAACGCTACGTAGCCGGCCAGGATCACGAACAGTCCGATGGCCAGACCATCGCGCAACTTGTTGGGCATGACGCTCCAGCGGTGCGTTGAATTCTCACCCGGCGACGGCATCCAGTGCTAGACGTGCGACCCCGGCGGCTGGCGGATGAAAGCAACTCACGACCGGAACCCTTAACCGGCGTTCGCGAAGTCTTCTCCACTGCGGATTGCGGGCCCCGCCTCCGAGGCTGATCACCCGGCTGGGAGGTGATGCCCCGAGCTCCGTGAGGCAGTGCCAGCCCTGTTGTTCAATATCCGCCAAACCCTCCAGCAATCCGTGGAGGTAGAGCGCGTCGCTGACTGGGCGAGGCTCCAGAACGGGCTCAAGGTCCGGGTCGTCGACGGGGAAGCGTTCGCCTCGTTTTGGGTATGGACGAAGGCTCAGGCCACTGTCCGTTTCTGGATCAATCTGCCGGCTGAGTTCCTTGAGCAGCTCGTCATCAAAAAAACGGCTTAGTACGCCACCGCCAGCATTGGAGGCTCCTCCACACAGCCAGCGTCCCCCTACCCGGTGACTGGTGATCCCCGGTCCCCGGATGGGTCGTTCCGTGAAACGCTTCATCACCAACGTGGTCCCCAAAACCGTGATTCCGTCGTCGTCTCCGGGATCCGCCGCCAGTACAGCTGCGTTGGAATCGGTTGTTCCTGCGATGACCTTCAGCTGTTCGGGCAAACCCAGTTCAACGGCGCGCTCAACGGCAATTCGCCCAAGCGTTGATCCGCTGGGACTGATCTGAGGCAGGGCATGCATCCATGTCTGCTCAACAACTCCAGGAAGCCAGGCGTTGTGCTCGAGATCCCATCCAAGCCTGATGTTGTTCCCTTCTTCTCCCCAACGCCAGTCGTTCAAAAGCCAACCGTTCAGCCAGTCCGCCTGATGGCGCACCAGCAGATCGCCGCCGTACTGCTGAATCAATTGCAAGCAGCGGGCAAGGCTGCTGCTCGTGCTGGCAGCCGGTCCACCATCAGGGACCAGCTGTTGAAGTTGTTCCGCGTGAACTGGAAAGGCTTCTGAGTATTGGAGTGCTCGGCTGATCGGTGCTCCATCGGGCTGGCAGGCCAACAGGGTGCCTGAGGTGCCATCCACAGCCAAGGCAAGCAATCGGCAACGCATTCCTTCAGGAATGGCGTGAATGAGCTCCCTGCATCCCTGCTGCCAATCTTCCGGCCGCGTCAGCCCTGTTCGATAGCGAGACGATTGGCTGTGCAGAATCGTTTTCTGCTCATTCAGCACGGCAACCCTGATGCCGCTGGTCCCCAGGTCGATACCCAGAACCAGCGGACTCTCCCCCATCGGGTTCAGGCGGTGACGCCCTGCTTGAGACGGTTGGATTCCGCCTGCAGGAGCTCAGCACTCTTGTCGGCGACATCTTCCCAGGGTGCCTGGAGATCGTTCCGTCCGAAGTGTCCGTATGCGGCGGTGTTTTGGTAGAACCGTCCTCCCCGTTGCTGGGGAAGTGTTCGCAGCCCGAAGCTCTCGATAATCGCGCCAGGGCGCAGGTCGAAGTGTTCCTGAACCAGTTCGGTGAGTTCCGCATTGGAGACCTTCCCTGTGCCGAAGGACTCGACCAGGATCGAGACGGGTTGTGCCACTCCAATCGCGTAACTCAACTGCACTTCCGCACGCTCGGCCAGGCCGGAGGCCACCAGGCACTTCGCGACATAACGAGCGGCATAGGCCGCTGAACGGTCAACTTTGGTGGGGTCTTTGCCGGAGAAGGCACCACCGCCATGACGGGCATAGCCCCCGTAGGTGTCGACGATGATCTTGCGGCCTGTCAGGCCTGCGTCGCCCTGAGGCCCACCCACCACAAATTTTCCGGTGGGATTCACGAGGTATTTGGTGGCAGTCCTGTTGGGCTTGAGGGTCAGATCTGCAGTGGCTGGTTCCACCACATGGGTCCAAAGATCCTCTGTAATGCGATCCCTGATTCCTTTCTCGTCAGTGATGCCGGCCACCTCAGCGGTGTGTTGGGTGGAGATCAGGATGGTGTCGATGGCGACGGGTCGGTCGTCCTCGTAGACGACGCTGACCTGGGTTTTTCCGTCCGGCAGCAGATACTCGAGGGTGCCGTCATGGCGGACCTCGGCCAGACGTTTTGAGAGCCTGTGAGCGAGGCTGATCGGCAGCGGCATCAGCTCCGGCGTCTCATTGCAGGCATAGCCGAACATGATCCCCTGGTCTCCAGCACCAACCAGATCGAGGGGATCACCCTCGTGATCATCGGCTTCATCGACCCCCTGGGCAATGTCCGGGGATTGCTGATCAAGGGCCACCAGCACTGCACAACTATTGGCGTCGAACCCGCCTGCTCTGGCGCCGCTGTAGCCAATCTCCCGGATCACATTGCGAACCAGATGGATGAAATCCACCTGGGCTTTGGAGGTCACCTCGCCAGTGATCATGCAGAGACCTGTGTTCACAACGGTCTCGCAGGCGACCCGGCTCGCTGGATCCTGAGCCAGCAGTGCATCCAGCACGGCATCACTGACCTGGTCACAAATCTTGTCCGGATGTCCCTCCGTGACCGACTCAGACGTGAACACGAAGCGGCTCATGGACCAGCAGGAACAGTTCGGCGGACTTTACGCGCAGGGTCTCACGCTCAGATCTGCCCATCGATCAACCAGATGATGGGCGCTTGGCAGTTGTGGAGTCACAGCCCAGCCGCCACGGAACCCGATGACAACGCCGATCCCTGCGGAGCGGGCCATCGTTAGATCCGTTTCCGCATCGCCAACTAGGGCACAGTCGTTTGCTTGGAGCTCAAGCTGCTCGCAGAGGGCATGAACGGCGCCGGGATCAGGTTTCGGCGGGGTGTTGTCGGCACTCCAGAACCCGTTCATCCGCTTGTGAAGGTCGTGGTGAGATAAGAACTGCTCGATCCCATCAGCAGTGTCATTGCTGATCACGGCCATCGTCACCGCTGCGCGATCTAGGGATTTCATCAAGGTATCGACGCCTGGCAGCAGAGCGCTGATCGTGGAAAGCCCTGCAGGGCCTTGATCGCTGGCATCAAAGCTGGCTGAAGCGATCTCGCAGGCTTCCGGCCAGCTGCACCCCTGAAGACAAAACACGGTGGCCATAGACGTGAGATTGTCACGCCGGGCGGCAACTGCCAGGGTGCCAGCTGGATCGAGACCGTTTTCTCGTCGTCCGAAGGCATTTCGCAGTTGTTGGTGAAGCTCAGCTTCAGAGGAAACAGAACGTCCCTGCTCTCTCCAGGTCTGTAGAGCTTGCTCAATCCGTTCGTCAGCGAGCCGCAACAGGTGCGGCTCGCTGTGAGAAAGGGTGCCGTCCTTGTCGAACAGCACCCCCTTCACACGTCCGATGGGCTGCCCCCTCAACAGCAGCTCCGCCATCGACTGATTCTGGTTTGCTCAGACCATCATCGTGCCCAGGGCTTCTTCGCCTTCTTCAGCCTGCTCGAGCAGCATCTTCTTGTAGCGAGCAGCCATTTCCTCGGCGTTGTCGAAGACCTTCTGCGGGTCCGTGAGCATGTCACCTGGTTCGGGTTCCAGTGCTTTGGTGGACAGCGAAATTCGTCCACGTTCCGCATCGAGATCAATGATCATCACCTTCATTTGATCGTTCACATTCAGCACCGAATGAGGTGTTTCGATGTGTTCATGGCTGATCTCAGAGATGTGGAGCAGACCGCTGACGCCGCCGATATCAATGAATGCGCCGTAAGGCTTGATGCCTCGAACGGTGCCGATGACAACTTCTCCAACCTCGAGGCGATTCATCTTGCGTTCAACCAGCGCCCTGCGATGGCTGAGCACCAGGCGGTTGCGCTCTTCGTCCACTTCCAGGAACTTCAGCGGAAGGAAGTCAGCAACCAGTTCTTCTTTGGGCTTTCGGGTGCTGATATGAGAGCCGGGAATGAAGCCTCGAAGTCCTTCAACCCGAACCAGAGCTCCACCTCGGTTGGTGGCGAAGACCTCTGAATAAATGGTGGCGTCCTCCTTCTGAAGTTGTCGTACCCGCTCCCAGGCACGTTGGTATTCGATTCGACGAACCGACAGGGCTAGCTGCCCATCCTCGTTCTCCTCACTCATGATGAAGAACTCACGGATTTCACCTGGCTGCAGCACGTCGCTAAGACCCTCGACGCGATTGATCGACACTTCCTGCAGGGGCATGAAAGCCGCGGTTTTTGCGCCGATGTCGATCATGGCGCCCTTGGATTCAAGGGCAAACACGGTGCCATTGACGATGTCGCCCGGCTTGAAGTTGTAGTCGTACTTGCTCAGAAGAGCAGCAAATTCATCCAGGGTGAAGCCAGCATCATCAAGGCTTCGGCTCGTGGCTCTGCTGCTCGGGTCATCCGCGCTGGGGACGTCCTCCGGGATGCTCAGATCGTCCTCGGCGAATGCATGTTCAGCCTCTTCAACGGCAGAGCTCTGATCCGCAGTTGTCTCAGCGGTCACTGGGGCGCTGCTGGCTTCAGCTGTTGGAGTTTCCTGAACCTGCTCTTCGGTAGGAGTCGCGGACATGGGGGTATGGCGGTCTGCCTCGGGGGGGCAGTACGAGAATTTCCATGGTCCGCCCGCCGACGATCCACGGAGAATTCACGATCTTACAGAGTGGGCTTCAGCCGACGGCTGCGAGGTGTGTCTCGTCCCGATTCATGGTTTCGAGAGTTGAGATGAAATCGCTGATGCCGCGGAACTGTCGATAAACCGAGGCAAAACGGATGTAGGCCACCTCACTCATGACTTTGAGCTGGGCAAGAACAAGTTCGCCAATTTCGGCGCTGCTCACTTCGCGTCCGCTCCGCTGTTGCAGCTGCAGTTCCAGTTCCTCAACCATGGATTCCAGGCGGGAGGCGTCGAGGCCTGTTTTTTCGCAGGCACGGTTCAGGCCATGCAGAAGTTTGCTGCGACTGAAGATCTCTCGGCTGCCATTGCGTTTGACCACGGTGATTGGAACGGTTTCCACCCGCTCATAGGTCGTGAAACGGAATTCGCAGTTGAGACATTCTCTGCGTCGGCGCACACTGCGTCCGGAGTCAGCCGCGCGTGATTCGAGAACACGGCTATCTGTGTTTTGGCAGGAGGGGCACTGCACGCCCAGTAGATCCTTAAAAGTGCACCAACTGTAGACAGTGTTTTGAGTCTTGAGAAGGGCCTGCACGACATCAGTCTCAGCTTCGATTCGCCGGGATCCTCTCTGCTGTCATGAGACTGGCCGTTTTACGGATCCAGATCGAGATCAATCTGCGACGCAATGTCGGCGAGGCAATCAAAAAGCCCTGCCGTAGCAGGGCTTTTGGTGAAACTCACTTGCCGATCTTTGGGGGATCGCGGAAAGCGATTGCAAAAAACAGAGTGGCAATCGCGAGGGTGAGGATGAGGATGTAAGCGAGGCTATCCATCGGAAGAATCCTGTAGGGAGACTATTTGAGGGGAGTTCCCGCTGGGGGAACGTAACCATCGGGGAGACGGCGTGTGGACTTGTCACCGAGCTTGGCGAAGAGACCGAATTCAACCTGGTCGCCAAGATCCGGATCGATACCCGCGAACACATCTCTGTAAAGGGTGCGAGCACCGTGCCAGATGTGGCCGAAGAAGAACAGCAGCGCGAAAGTGGCGTGTCCAAAGGTGAACCAACCCCTTGGAGAACTCCGGAAGACACCGTCAGAGTTGTAGGTCTCTCTGTCGAAGTCAAATCCTTCGCCAAGCTGGGACTTGCGTGCAAGACGCTTCACGTCTGCAGGGTCACTAAAGGACTGTCCGTTGAGAGCGCCCCCAAACACCTTGGCTGTTACGCCTTGTTGTTCGAAGGAATACTTCGCTTCAGCACGGCGGAAGGGGATGTCTGCGCGAACAATGCCCTGCTCGTCTTCGAGAACAACGGGGAAGTTCTCAAAGAAGTTGGGAAGACGACGAACCTGAAGCTCTCTGCCTTCTCCATCGGTGAACACGATGTGGCCCACCCATGAGGTTGCCAGACCATCGCCGTTCACCATTGGACCTACTCGGAACAAACCACCTTTGGCGGGGCTGTTGCCGACGTAGTCATAGAAGGCAAGTTTTTCAGGAATCGTTGCGTAAGCCTCTTCACGGGTGGCGCCGTCATCCATTGCCGTTTGAACACGGCGATTGATCTCTGTCTTGAAGTAGCTCTGATCCCACTGATAACGAGTGGGGCCAAACAACTCAACAGGGGTGGCTGCCGAGCCGTACCACATCGTTCCAGCAACGATGAAGGCTGCAAAGAAAACAGCCGCAATTGCACTCGCCAGAACAGTCTCGATATTTCCCATTCGAAGTGCTTTGTAGAGCCGTTCCGGAGGACGTGTCGTGATGTGAAAAATGCCGGCAATGATGCCAACGATGCCGGCTGCAATGTGGTGGGCAACAATTCCGCCTGGATTGAATGGATTGAACCCTTCAGGTCCCCAGGACGGTTGTACGGCTTCGAGATGGCCCGTAATTCCGTATGGGTCAGATATCCACATACCTGGACCGAACACACCTGTGAGGTGAAACGCTCCAAATCCGAAGCAACCCAGACCCGCAAGAAGCAAGTGGATTCCAAAAATCTTGGGTAGATCCAGTGCAGGCTCACCAGTACGAGGGTCCTGCCAGATTTCAAGATCCCAGTAGGTCCAGTGCCAGATCGCCGCGAGCATCAAAAGGCCGCTGAAGATGATGTGGGCAGCGGCGACTCCTTCAAAGCTCCAGAAGCCTGGGTCAACACCCGTTTCTCCGGTGATGCTCCAGCCTCCCCAGCTACCGGTGACCCCAAGGCGAGACATGAAGGGCATCACAAACATCCCCTGACGCCACATCGGGTTCAGAACCGGATCAGAGGGGTCGAAAATGGCCAGTTCGTAGAGAGCCATGGAGCCGGCCCAGCCGGCAACCAGGGCTGTATGCATGAGGTGCACGGCCAGGAGTCGACCTGGATCGTTAATAACGACTGTGTGCACCCGATACCAGGGCAATCCCATGGGACAGGTTCGAGGAACAAGGCTGCATCGGCAGCCAGACTCGGCGATGGTAAGGGTTATCAGCTGTGCTTCGTCGGCTTAGGCAAAGGGACGAAACGTGCCGTGACACGGATCCCAGCAGGCTGTATTCACAAAACGCAATCCTTCCTCCCATAGTGGTGCCCCTTTCGCGAATCCTTTATGCCCGTCATTCGATTTGTGCGTGAGGGTCGCGATGTTGATTGCTACCCGGGAGAGAACCTCAGGGACGTTGCGCTGCGGGAAGGGATTCAGCTGTACGGGCTGAAAGGTCAACTGGGCAACTGCGGGGGTTGCGGACAATGCGTTACCTGCTTTGTGTCCGTTGTCGATGAGGGCGACTCCGATGCCCTAACGGCCCGGACGGGTGTTGAAGAAACCAGGCTGCGTCGTCGACCCCAGGACTGGCGTTTGGCTTGTCAGGCCCTCGTTGAGCGCTCGTTGTTGATCCTCACCCGTCCGCAGGTCCGTCTTCCCAATGCAGATGCGCGATTGACAGCAGCGCGTCAAGCCGCTCTCCCCGAGGGGCCGACGGCCTGGCCAGCTGTGGCTGTCGCTGATCAGGATGAAGATGCTGAAGCTGCTACTGCCGATGAAGAGGACTGACCCCGGTGGGCTGATCGACACGTGTCGGTGATACCTTCTCGAGGCTCGTCCCAGCGGCCATGGAAACCAACGATCTCGGATTCGTCGCCAGCCTTTTGTTCATTCTGGTCCCAGGGATCTTTTTGCTGATTCTCTATATTCAGACCAACAGCAAGCAGCAGGGCTGATTTCAGCCCTTTTCTGCCTCGCGAACAAGAAGAACGGGAGCCGGGGCATGGACTCTGATGTAATCGCTCACCGACCCCCCCAGTAACTTGTCGAGGTCGACAAGACCTCTGGCAACGAGTGGGCGACGGTCTTGAGATGCGATTACGACCAGATCAGCCTGTGTCTGCTTCGCTGCTTGGCAGACCTCACGGCCGATGTCAGCACCGGTTGCATGCAGCGGTTTCAGGTCGATTCCATAGCTCCGAGCCCGTTGCACGGCGGAATCAAGCACGTCGTCTGCCTTGGTTCGCCCCCCGCGTGTTGGTGTGATGTCCTGACGACTGACGTGGACGCCGGTCAAGGTTCCTCCTGGGATGTCCCGAACCAGTTCACAGGCCGTACGCACGGCCTCATCGCCAACACCCGTTCCGTCGACGGTGACCATGACTCGATTGACGTGGCGGACATAAAGGTCATCCCGCACTAGCAGCATCGGTCGTGTGGACAGCTGAAACACGTACTGACTGGTGCTGTTGGAGAGGATGGATTGGAGTCTGCCCAGCCCTCGTGAACCCATCACGATGAGATCGCAGCTGAGTTCTTCGGCAACTTTCAGCACGGTCTGCTTGGGATCTCCCTCGCGAACCAACGTGTTCACCCCGTCTGGATTCAGGGCCATCTTTTGGATGGCGGCTTTCAGCAGCTGTTCAGCATTGCTGCGGTGGTCATCCGCCTGTGATTTGTTCTGTTCCTGCACGACGTGCAGGAGATTCACCTTGGCTCGTCCAAAGCTCGGGATGTCTTGAAGCATTCGGACCATTTCCTCGACATGCCCTGTCCCTGAGTCGGCGATCAACAGGTTTCTGAACACGGTGGTGCGGCAGTCTTTGCGAAAGCCTATGGGCGTGATCCCCAATGAACAGCAAGCTGAGGGAGAGCGTTACGCCCCAGCCCTGGCGCCTCCAGAAACGTGTTTTGCCGCAGCACACGGATCATGCTGGCGTGGTTTGGCATGGCACCTACATCGCCTGGCTTGAGGAAGCACGTGTTGAAGCCCTGGCCTTGGCCGGAGCCCGTTATGACCAGATCGCTGCGGCTGGAATTGAGATGCCGGTGGTGTCGCTCCAGATCGATTACAGACGCAGCCTCAAACATGGCGACGTTGTAGAGCTTGAAAGTGTTTGTGGCCCTCAGCGCGGTGTCCGCTGGCCCTGGTCCTTCCATCTGTTTCACAACCGCGACTTGGTCGCGGTTGCGGTCGTTGAGCTGGTGATGCTGGCTGCCGAGGGTCGCGTTCTCAGGCGAGCCCCAGACGAGTTGATGCCGGTGATGGAGCGATTGATCCTTGGCCCGCAGAGAGAGGCGTTAAGTTAGTTGGTACATTTGTACTGATTCGATGCGAGCCTGGTGGTGGCTGTGGAGTCGTTGCCCGGGCATCGGTGCGGCGCGAATGCGGATGCTTGAGGCCGTGGCTGTTGAGCATGGCGTCGGTCTCGAGGATCTCTGGGCGTGGCCGATCGATCGGTTGCAGCGGGCACTGGCCTGGCCAAATTCACTGGTGCAGCAGGTCGATTACTTTCGCCGGATCTCTGGGGCTGCTCCTGATCTCAACGTTCCTGGCGACGTCATCCTTCCGGGGGATCCAAGCTGGCCAGTGCTGCTGAATGAATTACAGAGGCCGCCTCTGGCCCTGTTCCATCGGGGTCGTTCGGAGCTCCTGGCGGTCATTGCCCAGCAACGCTGTGTTGCCGTGGTCGGCACCCGATCGGCATCCCCCCATGGCCTTCACGCAGCTGCTGAACTCAGTAGCGCGCTGGCGCTGGCGGGCTGGCCTGTACTGAGTGGCCTTGCCGAGGGCATCGATGCTGCGGCCCTTCGCGCCTGTCTGAACGCAGGCGGGTCTCCCATCGCGGTGCTTGGAACCCCCCTCAACCGTGCGTATCCCAGCCATCACCGCAGGCTGCAAGCAGCGATTGGTGAGAAGGGCTTGCTGCTGACTGAGCAGGCCCATGCGGCACCGGTCCGTCGAGGTCATTTCGCAGCTCGTAACCGTTTGCTTGTTATCCTGTCCTGTGCCGTGGTGGTGGTGGAGTGCCCTGAGCGAAGCGGTGCCCTGATCACGGCTCGCTGCGCTGTTGATCAGCAATGTCCTGTCTGGGTTGTTCCCGGTGATGCCGGACGCGGGTCCGCAAGGGGGAGCAACGCATTGCTTCTCGACAAGGCGGCTCCGCTGCTCTCGCCACAGCAGCTCATTCACCATCTCGGTGAAGGCCCCTTGCCGGCCCAATCGCCAGTGGTATCGGTCCGAACGGAGTGGAGCCACTCTGATCAGAGGCTCCTTGAGGCCCTGGAACATGGAGCATCGCTCGAGGAGCTCAGTCGTGTTCTGAACCGGCCATCGGCACGTCTGGCCAAGGACTTGCTGGCCCTGGAATTGCAAGGACGTGTGCTGTGTGAATCTGGACATCGCTGGCGTCCGATCCCGGGATGAGGGCTGTCCAGACCACAGAGGGCGGGCAGCTTCTCGCATGGCGACGTCGTCAGCTCCAGCGAGGTGGACAGCCAGTCGATCTCGACTGGCTGCTCGATCTTGCCGGAGGCCTGGCCTGGTCGGATCTGCAAAAACTGCTTGTGGACAGTGAGCGGTCTGTTGCTTTGCGGGTCCCCCTTTCGCAGCTGGAGGCGATTTGGCAACGTCACCTCAGCGAACAGGTACCACTGCAATATCTGGTGGGTCTCTGTCCATGGAGGGATTTGCTTCTGGAGGTGAGCGCGGCTGCTCTTATCCCCCGGCAAGAGACGGAACAATTGCTGGATCTCGCCATCAGCCTCTGCGGGGAGGGGGCGGTCAAGCGTTGGGCGGACCTTGGCACCGGGTCCGGTGCCATCGCCGTCAGCTTGTCCCGTGCCTATCCAACTGCGGTAGGACATGCCGTTGATGCCAGCGATGCGGCACTGGGTTTGGCTCGTCGCAACCTGATGCGCCTTTCTCCAGAACACATCTGCCACTTGCACCACGGCCAGTGGTGGGATCCGCTGAAGCCCTGGTGGGGTCGCTTCGATCTGGTGTTGAGCAACCCCCCGTATATCCCCAACAGCGTCATCGACACCCTTTCCCCAACGGTGCGCGACCAAGAGCCCAGGTTGGCTCTGGATGGAGGTGCGGATGGCCTGGACTGCATCCGCAGCATTGTTGGTTCGGCCGAAGACGCTCTGGCCCCTGGCGGTTGGTTGCTGCTCGAACATCACCATGACCAAAGCGAGGCAGTGCTCCAGCTGATGCGGAATGCCGGTCTTGAGCGGCTTTCCGCATCAGCAGATCTTGGAGGCATCCAGCGCTTTGCCATCGGTCAACGTTCATGTCAGGAGGGATTGGGATGACACCATCCCCCCCAGTGCTGGATGCTGTTTCGCTGGCGTCGCTGCTTCGGAACGGACAAGCTGCCGCGATTCCAACCGACACGGTTGTAGGCCTGGCCGTGCGGCCGGAACATTCACGTCAGATCTGGTTGTTGAAGCGGCGTCCTGCCGACAAGCCCTTGATCCTGATGGGAGGTGATGTGGATGTCTTGCTCGAGGGTGTGGAGGAGTGTTGTCATGTCGACGCAAGGTCGCTGGCCGAGCGCTTTTGGCCCGGGGCCCTCACGCTCGTACTGCCTGCCAGGGGTCCCATCGTCGACCTGTTGAATCCAGGGGGCTGCAGCCTGGGCATCAGGATTCCCGCTTGTCCGCCCACCTGCGCTCTGCTGAAGACCGTTGGTCCGCTCGCCACCAGCAGTGCCAACCTCTCCGGCCAGCCGGCCGCAGGATCAGCGAAGGAGGCAGCTTTGATGTTTCCGGCCCTTCCGCAACTGGGTCCTCAGCCCTGGCCAAAGCCGTCCGGTCTGGCCAGCACGGTGGCGCAATGGTGTGGATCAGGTTCCTGGCAGGTCTTACGGCAGGGTGCTGTGATGCTTCCAGAACGGTTCTGAAGCGTGATCACCCTTATCGGTCTCTGTCTTCTCTTTATGACCCTTCTTCACTGGATCGTTAAACCACTGGAGATGTTGCTCACTCCGTTTCTGGAGCTGCAGCACATCGGTGTGGCTGGCCTTCTGCTCCTGGCATGGATCTTCGCCACCTCAACGGGGGAGAGATCTGGTGTCTGATTCATCAAGCCGGCTAACGGATTTGAACCGATGACCTTCGCTTTACAAAAGCGCTGCTCTACCGCTGAGCTAAGCCGGCGTTGAACGCATCGTAAGCATCCACAGCGCCAGCTCCACCCTGTTTTTGCAGCCTGTCTTGGCCAGGGCTCTGCTGATGTGAGTCTCCACCGTGCGATGGCTTATTACCAGTCGAGTCGCGATCGAACGGTTGGTCAAACCTTCCAGCAGAAGTGCGCTGACACGTTCCTCAGCCGCCGTGAGTGGAAAACTTGAAGGCATCTCTGAACATCGACTGCTCAGAGTGTTCCCCTTAGGAGGAGCTGCCGATCGTTCGGCGAATCGGAAGGTTGGCGACAAGAGCTGTCACCCGGTCCTCAGTTTCCAGGCTCACGTCCCCTTCCTGAACGTCGATCTCCACATAGCGGGCGACCACCTCAAGAATCTCCTTCCTCATCTGCTCCAGCAGTTCGGGGTTGAGATCACTTCGGTCGTGAGCCAGCACCAGCTGGAGGCGCTCCTTGGCAGTGCTGGCACTGCTGGGCTGGCGGCCGAGCACTTTGTCGATCAGATCCTTCAACGTCATCGGTTCAGAAGATCTTGGTTTGCATCAGCTGGCGCACCTTGGCACGCAGTCCACGACGGGCTTTGGCCGGATCCATGAGTGGGATGTCTTCCCCCTGAAGCCGCCTGGCAACGTTGTTGTAGGCCTGCGCAGCCGGTGATGAGCTACCCCCAAGTGTGAGAGGTTCCCCCCGGTTGGTGCTCACGATCACCTGCTCATCTTCAAACACCAGGCCCAGAAGAGGCAGCGCGAGGATGTCCGTGACGTCGTCCACGGAGAGCATCTCCTGAGTGGACATCATCTTGGGCCGAACGCGGTTGAGCACCAGCTGAACCGGGGTGACCCCTTGCGTGTTCAGCAAGCCGATCACACGGTCAGCGTCTCGGACAGCAGCCACCTCCGGCGTTGTGACAACCACGGCTTCTTTGGCTGCGGAGGCTGCGTTCTTGAAGCCATCCTCAATTCCTGCCGGGCAGTCGATCAGCACGTAGTCGAATTTCGACTCAAGAAGCGAGACGATCGCTTGCATGTCCTTGGGTGTCAGCCACTCGAGCATGCGGGGGTTTCCAGCTGGCAGGAGAGCGAGATTCGGCTCCTGTTTGTGCTTCACGAGAGCTTGTTCGAGTCGGCAGGATTCAGCCAGGACCTCCTGAGCTGTGTAGACGATTCGATTCTCGAGACCAAGCAAGAGATCGAGGTTGCGAAGGCCGAAGTCGGCATCAAGAACCACCGTGCTGCAGCCGAGTCGCGCCAGAGCGATGCCGAGATTGGCTGTGGTGGTGGTTTTGCCGACGCCGCCCTTGCCGGAACAGATCAGGATTGTTCGGGACGTCGACAACGGAGTCTCACCTCGGTCTGGCCAGAATAATCAGACCCTTTCCACTGACAAGCACGGAGATAGCCGTCTCGAATGCCGTACTCAGTGGTCGCAGAGTCGATCAGCCGGTGCCGGCTCGATCACGATGGCATCACCTTCGAGGCGGGCTTGTTCCGCCAATCCCACCTGGGGAAGGTCGTTCGGCCCTCGGGCGACGACATCAGCAATGCGCAGCTGGAGTGGGCGCAGCTGGAGCGCAACAATTCTTGCCTTGCGGTCGCCTTCCCTGCCGGCATGGGCAACCCCCCTAAGGCGACCCCACACCATCACATGCCCTGTGGCGGAGATCGTGGCGCCAGGATTCACATCTCCCAGCACCATCACATTGCCATCACTCTGCACGTGATCCCCGGATCGCAGGGTGCCTTGATGAAACAGCAGCCCCTGGGGCAACGCGCCCTCGTTATTCCGTGTCGTCGGGGGCAGAGACGACACACTGTTCAACCGGGCCGGCAACCCCAGGGCATTGGCGCTGACGACAGTCTCCGGAACCAGGCCCGAGAGCAGTTCCAGGCTGATCCCATGGTCGGACAGGGCCGTGAGAAGACGTTGAACATCACTGCAGGTCAGCCGCCAGTCACCACAGTCGATGTGAATTGTTCCCGATTCGAGGTTCTGCAACAGTCCTGGCAGGGCGTCGAGCCAGTGCTGAACGTGCCGATCAGGCAGTCGGAGGATCTGCATCGGCCTCGTCAACAGTGCACTCCATTGAAGGGTCAGAGACCCTCACGGTCCATTGCAAGCAGCAGGTCCCCATGGATCTCGCCGGGATGAATCAGCCATGAGGTTTCCGCTGGCGTCACAAGACTGCTCACGAGGGGTGAGACTTTCTCTAAGGCCAGGAGATGGCGGCCATCCCAAATTCTGAGGCCACCGCGATAGGGGTGGTAGCCCCTCAGTTCTTGATGCCGCAGGCCGCAGCAGAGGGTTGCGTCGTAACCGATGGTCTCGGCCAGCCGGCTGGCGATGGCCAGAGCTGCGAGCTGTTTTTCGCGACTGAGGTGCTCCACGGCGATGGCTTTCAACAGGCGGCGATCCAGGAAGCGGCTGCAGAGATCAGCCAGTGGTTCCGGCCCCTCCTCCTGCCAGCGTTGGAGGTGATAGCCCGTGCGCAAATCATCGTTGGCCAGAAAGACGTTCAACGTCATCTCAGCTGGCGCCCAAAGCCACTGATGCATGACGTCATCCGTCCAGACCTGTCCCGGTCCGAGATTGCGGGCCGTCTGCACCAGGCGTTCAAGGAGCCAGTTGCACACCACGTTGAGTCGGTGGTTGTAGACGCTCCGATACATCAGGTTGCGCACGACCAGGTAATGCTCCACGGCCATCAGACCTTTGGGGTGAATGGCCAGATCGCCGTCGGGCGCCAGGGTGATGCCGGCAAGGATCCGGTCGAGGTCCAGCTGCCCGTAGCGAGTCCCGGTGCTGTAGCTGTCCCGAACCAGGTAATCGAGTCGGTCACAGTCCAACTGGCTGCTCACCAGCCTCTTGATCACTGGGCGATCGGTCAGTCCGTGCTCGAGCAGATCCGCGACGCGATCTGCCGTTCCTTCGGCGTAGTCCTCCAGAGGGTCCCGAATGCTTGGCTGCTCACGGATCACCCGGGCTGACCAGGCTTCATGGTGATAGCCGAACATGTCCTCCCCGGTATGGCTGAGAGGGCCATGGCCGATGTCATGGAGCAGGGCCGCGGCGTAAAGAATCCCTCGGTGTTGCGCCAGGTCAGGATCACCGCTGTGCAGGTGCCGGAAGGCACGCCTGGCGAGATGGAACACCCCCAGGGAATGGGTGAAGCGACTGGATTCGGCTCCATGAAAGGTGAGGAAGGCTGGGCCGAGTTGACGGATTCGCCGCAGTCGTTGGAAGGCGGCTGAATCCACGAGGGCAATCACCATGCACTCCGCCGGGTCCTCGGCGTTCATGCCGATTCCGCCGTGGAGTGGATCGTGATACGTGCGCTGGCTCATGCCTCGCTGGTGTTTTGCTCCGTCTCCAGCAGCGACTCCATCTCCAGCTGCGAACCCATCCAGTTCATGGCTTCCGTGATCCAGCGATCGCCCTCGGCTCCTGGGTTGAGTGGCTCTGGTCCATCGAGAATGCGCTCCGGCTCAATTCCCTCGCCCTGGATATCCCGGCCACTGGGTGTGACATACCCAGCCACAGTGACGGCAAGACCACTGCCATCGCTGAGGTTTGTCAGGGTCTGGATCAGCCCTTTCCCAAAGGTGCGGCTGCCCATCAGCGACGAGCGATCGTTGTCCTGAAGGGCACCAGCAAGGATTTCACTGGCGCTTGCTGTCCCACCGTTGACAAGGGTCAGCATCGGACCGTCGAAAACAGTTCCGACGTTGGCTCGGATGGTGTCGTTGATGCCCTCCCGATCACGGGTTTCGACGATCGCCGCACCACTCAGGAAGTCATCGGCCACCGCCAGCCCTGAGCTGACAAGCCCACCGGAATTGTTGCGGAGATCTAGGACGAGCCCCTCGACGTCTTTTGCCTGAAGCTCCTGGAGAGCTTCCAGGACCTGCTCTGGAACCCCTTCGGTGAATTGGGTGATCCGGATGTAACCCAGTGTGTGCGAGTCATTGCGCAAGCGTCTCGTGCGGACCGGTCGCAGATCGACATGGCGGCGTTCGAGATCAAGCTCCCGTTCCAGTCCATCGGCTCCCTGGATCGTCAGCACGACCTGTGTGCCGACATCACCGCGCAGGGCCTCAGCTGTTCCCTCAAGGCCCAACGGTTCCACCGATTGGTGGTCCACCGCAAGGATCTTGGTCCCGCTGCTCATATCCGCGTCGGCTGCCGGTGAGCCATCGAGGGCGGAAATCACAACCACCTCCCCTGTCTCCTCTCCAGGACCCAGCTGCAAGCCAACCCCGCTGAGGTTGCCGCTGGTGCTGTCCTTCAGCGCTGCGTAGTCCTCAGGTCTGAGCAGGCGTGTGTATGGGTCGTCCAGGACGGCGAGCATCGTTTCAATGGCTCCGTAGGCGTCATCACTGCTGACGATCGTTTTCTCGAGAGCTTTCTGTCGTTGTCGCCGCCAGCGCACGCGATCCAGTTGCTCCGGATCGAAATACCCCTGGTTGACCAAACGCCAACTGTCGACCACAAGTTGCTGGGCATCGCTGAGGGCGTCGACGGACTGGACCCCAGGCGTGAGGCTGACGATCAGAAGCAATGTGATCGCAACGAGCGTTCGGCCAGCCGCACACCCCAGGCGGCGCAGTGGATTTGAATATTCGTTAATAAACGGATACATAGCGTTCCTCCTGGCGCGGTGTCAGAAACGTGCTCAGTAGACTTTCGCAACTCGAGCCCGCTTGTGCATGGCGAACTCATCTCCGGTTTACGACTGGTTTCAGGAACGTCTTGAAATTCAAGACATTGCTGACGACATCAGCTCCAAATACGTGCCCCCCCACGTCAACATTTTCTATTGCTTGGGAGGAATCACGCTTGTTTGCTTCCTGATCCAGTTCGCGACCGGGTTCGCGATGACCTTCTACTACAAACCGACGGTGGCTGAGGCCTACACGTCGGTTCAGTACCTGATGACCGATGTCAGCTTCGGCTGGCTGATCCGTTCTGTGCACCGCTGGAGTGCATCGATGATGGTGTTGATGCTGATCCTGCATGTGTTCAGGGTCTATCTCACGGGTGGTTTCAAGCGTCCGCGTGAGCTCACCTGGGTAACAGGCGTCACCATGGCCGTGATCACGGTTTCTTTCGGGGTGACCGGTTATTCCCTCCCCTGGGACCAGGTTGGCTATTGGGCTGTGAAAATCGTGTCTGGAGTCCCCGCCGCCATCCCTGTTGTCGGCGATTTCATGGTTGAACTCCTTCGTGGTGGTGAAAGCGTTGGACAGTCCACCCTCACTCGCTTCTACAGCCTCCACACCTTCGTGATGCCTTGGTTGCTCGCGGTGTTCATGCTCATGCACTTCCTGATGATCCGGAAGCAAGGCATTTCTGGCCCGTTGTGATCAGCGCTTCTACTGTTCTTTCAACACCCGATTAACCGATGCACATCCTTAAAAAGCCAGATCTGTCCGATCCCAAGATGCGGGCCAAGCTCGCCAAGGGCATGGGTCACAACTATTACGGTGAACCCGCTTGGCCTAACGATCTTCTTTACATTTTCCCTGTCGTCATTCTCGGCACGATTGCTTGCATCGTTGGACTTGCAGTTCTTGATCCGGCCATGCTGGGTGATAAGGCCGATCCCTTTGCAACTCCTCTGGAAATTCTCCCTGAGTGGTACCTCTATCCCGTTTTCCAGATTCTGAGGGTCGTTCCCAACAAGCTTCTCGGTATTGCTCTGCAGACCCTTGTGCCTCTTGGTTTGATGTTGGTTCCCTTCATCGAAAGCTTCAACAAGTTCCAGAATCCGTTCCGTCGTCCTGTCGCCATGGTCGTGTTTCTGTTCGGAACCATCACCACCATTTACCTGGGAATTGGAGCTGCCCTTCCCATCGACAAATCTCTAACCCTCGGACTGTTTTGATCGCCTAGTTTTCAACGTCTGAAGTTGATCAAATTAAGCTTCCTGCAGACCTTCGGGCTTTGAGTCCGAGGGTTTTTTATGTCAGATCAATGAATCGCTTCCCGGATCAAGATGCAACATCAGCACATCATCCGGATTGACCCTCAGAAAATGATGCATCAGCAGAAAACCGACGATCGTCCAGGTTTGATAAGTCCTTGACTGCTGTCCCACCCAGGTGCCTGTTGGCCCATCGAAATATTCGGCCCACTGCTGACGGGGCAATTGGTTGAGATGGCTCCAGTAGCACTCCTCGATCAATGTGTTCATCTGGCTCATCAGGAGAACATCGGCATTTGGATTCAGCCGTTCATGCAGCAGGACTGAGGCCCCAAAGAACCAGAGCAGGCTCGGCCAGTGGCCTCCGTTGTGATAACTCCATGGCCAGTTTTTTGGGTCGGAGCCTGTTTTGTTCTGCCATTCAATGTTGTCCATCGGTGGGTGACAGATCCGCATCGGCATTTCAGCCATGAGGTCGTCGCGGTTGTGTTGAACGAGGCGAAAGAGAGCCCTCTGCTGGGGAGCGGTGAGTAAACCGAACAGGGAGGCCAAAGAGTTCCCCAGGCTGTAGAAGCGGAAGTCAGGCCGACCAGTTCGCATGTTGCCGATCATGTAACCGCCTCGGTTGTCCAACCAGTCCTGAAGCCAGTCGGGAATCACCTGGGGTTGGACGTTGAATTCGTTTTGGTACTGGTTGTCTCCGTACTGTTCCGTCGGTCGTCGCCTCAGCACCTGCATGGTCTTACTGGTAACCCAGTAGTGCTTGAGCAGGTACTGGCGCAGGTCGTGCATCCACTGGCGGCTGAGTCTGAGACGCTGATCGAGCAGGGCACTGTTCTCCTGGCGGCGATGCAGTTCCATAAGTTCGATGCAACTGCGCAGCGCGGCGAAGAGGAGAACCTCCACTTCCAAAGGCGCCCCCCAGACGTCCATCGGGCGATCGATCATGAAGGCGCAGTCCGGCACAAACAGCACCGGAGTGCCTTCAAAGCTGGGGTTCAAGACAAGATCCAGCAGGAGCTGTAAGCCCCGCTGAACCCGCTGACTGCTGCCGAACGCTTTATCCCCGCTGCGTTTGACGTAGATCCAGCAGAGGATCGGCCACCACAGGCTGGCGTCCACAGAGGTGATCCGTCCAATGGAGCGTTGGCCATAGTCCGCGATCAGTTCGCCTTCCTCTTCCACGAAGCTGGTTGGGAACACACCTCTCGTCTGAACGGTGGTGCTCTGAAGATCGAGGCAAACACTGAGAAACTGCTTCACCACCGGGAAGCGGTTCTGCAGAAGCAAATAGATCATGACGGGAACGTTGTCCCGCAGAAAGATTTCGCCGTAATTGAGGGCTTCGTCGTGGTTGGGATGCTCAAGCGCTGCGACGCTGCCGGCTAACTCGCCTCGGATCGCAACAAGGGTTCGTTCGAAGTGTTCCTTCGCCTTGTCCACCACCTGGTCTTCCTTGGAACTGGGGCGGAACCTCTGGTTGTGCTGCGTGAACCGTGCCGGCATGCACCCCTTCCAAGGCCTGATCTGCCGAACCTAGTCATGGCAATGGTTTTCGCCAGTGGAAGCAAGTCTTCAGGTTTGGCAATCGCTGCACCAGTGGGTGCTTCGTCCGGAGAGCTTGTCCCTTCGCAACGGCGTACCGCAGCGACGGCAGGGCTCTCCACCGCGGCGGTAAACCCATGCCTGGCCGCCGTAGTTGCCGTTGACGCCCTCAAGATCACGGAAATCGCTGAAGGTTGTCCCTCCGGCACCAATGCTGGCGTTCAGCACCTCAACAAGGCACTGCTTGAGGGTCTCGAGCCGTGCCAGAGAGAGGCGACCGGCAGGGGTAAGCGGGCGGATTCCAGCCATGAAAAGGCTTTCGTCGGCGTAGATGTTGCCGACACCGGCCACCAGGCTTTGATCCAGAAGTGCACTTTTGATCGGCCGAACCGATCCCTTCAGTTTTCGTTTGAGATAAGGGGCGGTGAACGCCTCACTGAAGGGTTCCGGCCCCAGTTGTTTCAGGCCCTTGATCACGGTTTCGACGGCTTCCCCTGGCGGTACCCACCACATCTCACCAAAACTTCGAACGTCCACGAAACGCAGTTCGGCTCCATCGGGATTCCAGAAGCGCACGCGGGTATGCGGACAGGCTTCGCGCGCTTGCTCGTGCCATTGGAACTGACCGGTCATCCTGAGATGCACGCCCCAGACGCCGCGATCCGGCTGAAGTTCTGCCATTAAATATTTGCCCCGTCGGGTCCAGTCCCCGATCACGGACCCTTTAAGGGCATGCCTGAAGTGTTCGGGGTCATCCGGACTGGCGATCGCTCGCGCCCTGCAGATCTCAACCTCGGAAACAACAAAGGATTGGAGACGGTCCGCCAGTCCCCGGCGGACCGTCTCGACTTCAGGAAGTTCGGGCAAAAGCCTCAGGCCTGCTCCAGCTCGGCTTCGGCGAAGTTGTTGGTGTTGACACCACCATCTGTACCGTCGAGGCCGTTGTAGTTGACTTTCTCGAATCGCACGACCACCGGATAGCGGATGCCGGAGGTGTCGACGGAAGCCACTGTTCCGACTTCGTTGAACCAGTAGGACTCAGGGCGCTTGATGCGCACCTTGGCGCCGCGGGAGATCGCCATTGCTGGGCAAGGAAGGTTGCAATTGGGAGCGTATCGCTCCGCCATCGCCAGAAACAGACAGCGTCACAGAATGTCGTCCCTGTCCTTGCCGTTAAGCCTGTTGACCAGCTCTGTTGCACCAGACCAACCCACGTTGCAGCTGGATCTGCCCGATCCGGAACGGGATGACATCAGCACGATGGAATTCCTGGCCAGGCTGGAACAGGCCTGGGCCGTGTGCGACCGCTTCGATCTCCAGACTGAGATCTGGCGGGGTCGCATTCTCCGAGCGGTTCGTGATCGCGAAAAACGCGGCGGTGAAGGGCGTGGCGCAGGGTTCCTGCAGTGGTTGCGGGAACGTGAGATCAGCAAAACCCGCGCCTATGGGCTGATTCAGCTGGCGGAGTCCGCTGATGATTTGGTGGGTGGCGGCATGCTTGAGGAGAGCAGCGTCAATCACTTCTCGAAGCGAGCTTTCCTGGAAACGGCTCAGGCTGCGCCGGAAGTTCAGGTGATGATTTCCGAGGCAGCCAATGAGGGACAGGAGATCACCCGTAAACAGGTGCGTCGTCTCTCCGACGAATTCACCGCTGCAACAAGTCCGCTGCTGCCGGAGGAGATTCGTCAGCGCACCCAGGAGAATCTGCTGCCGCCTCGGGCCGTGGCCCCGTTGGTCCGGGAGCTGGCGAAACTGCCCGAACCCCAGCAGGACGACTTCCGCAAGTTGCTGAAGGAGGAGCCGGAGCTGGATCGGATCAAAGATGTCACCAGCACGGCACGTTGGATCACAAAGGCCACTGAGGCCGGAGTGGCCGTTCGTGCCTTCCAGCAAGGGGAGCTGGACCTGGAGAAGGCGATGCAAGAAGCGCAGCGACTGGATGCTCTCGGACTCCTGGCGGATGCGGTGGGTCAGGCCCAGGCTCTGGAGGCCGCCGTGCTCAAGCTGCACACGTCCTGGCGACGGCTTGGGGGCCTGCAGGAACGGTTGTGGGTGGAGAGCGGGAGCAGCACGCCCTATCTGCGCGATGTTCTGGATGCGTTGCAGTCACTCAGCGGATCCACGATGCGGGTGTCCCTCGGTGAATTGGCTGGAGGCAAGCGGGTGCGGCTGCAACTTGTCGAGGAATCTCCCGACCAGCTGGAACCACCCCCCTTGCCCTGACTCCACATCTGGTGTTCGGTAGGATCACTCCGCTAGTGGTGGTGGATCGTGGATCCCCTCGAACAGTCCCTCCATCGCCATTTCGGCTGGTCTGAATTTCGTCCGGGTCAGCGTCCGGTTGTTGAGGCTGTTCTCAGCGGCCGTGATGCCCTTGCCGTTTTGCCGACGGGTGGAGGCAAGTCCCTCTGCTATCAGCTCCCCGCCTTGATCCGAGAGGGTCTGGTTGTGGTGATCTCACCTTTGGTGGCTCTGATGGAAGATCAGGTCATGCAGCTGCAGCGCCGCGGCATTGCCGCCGCCTGTCTTCATTCAGGGCTGGATCCGCAACGCCGTCAGCAGGCCCGGAGGGACCTTCAGGAAGACCGTCTGCGCCTTCTCTATCTGGCACCGGAGCGCTTGCAGGGTGAAGCGACCCGCGGAGTTCTCGAAGATCGCGCCCGTTCAGGCCGGTTGGTGGCTCTTGCTGTGGATGAAGCCCACTGCATCAGCGCCTGGGGACATGATTTCAGGCCCGACTACCGCCGCCTTGGGCAGATCCGGGGCCTCTGTCCAGGCGTGCCGATGCTCGCCCTCAGTGCGACCGCTGCTCCACGGGTTCGGGCCGACATCATTCGATTACTCGATCTGCGGGCTCCTCTGGTTCAGGTCAGTTCCGCACGGCGGAACAACCTCACCTATTCCATGCGTCGGCGTCCACGGGATCCGATGCCCGCTGTTCTCGAGGCCCTCGAATCCTCACGGGGAGCCTCTCTCATCTATGCCCGAACCCGTCGATCTGTGGAGCGCTGGGCGGAGCGTCTGCAGGAGCTCAAGGTCCCGGCCACGCCGTATCACGCCGGTCTGGAACCCGCGGAACGTCAGTCGGCACTTACCCATTTCCTGGAGGAGGACCGCCCTGTCTTGGTGGCCACGGTGGCTTTCGGGATGGGGGTTGATCGCGGAGATGTCGGGCTTGTTCTGCACCTGGATCTTCCGGCAACACCTGAGGGCTACCTGCAGGAATCAGGTCGAGCTGGACGTGATGGACACCCGGCGTCTTGCCTGGTGCTCTTCTCACCCGGCGATCGCACCAGCCTGGGATGGGCCATGCAGGCGGCCAGTCGCCGTTGTGATTCCACAGATGAACGTCGACGTCTGGATTTGTCTCAACAGCAATTGCGCCGCATGGAAGCGGTCGCGGAAGGGGAGATGTGTCGCGAACAAGCGTTGCTTCTGGCCGTGGGAGAACTGGTCGGTCCTTGCGGCCGTTGTGATCGCTGCCTGACAAGCCCCAAGCGCCGTGATTGGTCGGCGCAGGTTCATACCTTGCTCTCCCATCTGGCTGACCAGGATGGAACGGACATCCGCCGCCTCGGAGAACAGCTGCAGATCACAGAACCTGGCCGAAGCGATCGCTGGACCTGGTTGGCTCGGCGTCTTGTTCAGGACGAGCTGATCAGGGAAAGCAATGACGGCGTCCAGCGGTTGTACCTGCGGGACAGCGGACGTCGCTACATCGATGATCCATGGCCCCTTGATTACGCCGCCTGATGCTCAGGCTTTGGCCTGACAGCGATCCTTCATCAGGTCTTTTTCAAAGCCGGACTGCGGCGCTGACCAGCTCTTCCAAGCTCCGTCCGCTCCTGTGGCATTCATCTTTCCCGCCGAACAGTTGATGGCGACGTACAGAGCCTGGCCCTGCGCGTTGAGTGTGGGTGCAACATGGGCGCCATCCATCGAAAGCCAGTTCGCCCAGTCGATTTGGAGGGGCCCATATGACCTCCAATCGGCTTTTTTGGCGATCACGGTCACGGAAGAGCCAGAGGATGCCTTGGTCTTTGGAGTCGCTTTGGGCTCGGATGTCGGCTCGGCTTTCACCACCGCCTTCACGTCGGCTTTGGGCTTGGTTTGCGCTGCCGGTGCGCTGGCGGTGGTCTGGGCAGGCTCAACGGGTGCGCTGGTTGCGCTGGCAGGCGCTTTCAGATACAGCCGAGTGCCGATCTCGACTTTGTTCGGGTCCACCAGCTGATTGATGCTGATCAGGCTGGTGACCGGGATTTTGTAGGCGCGTGCGATTTGCGTCAGCGTCTGACCTTTGGCCACCGTGTGCTCACTGGCACCGGTTACCACGGTGATCGGTGCGGCTTTGGGGCGCTTTGTCGGTTGAACAGCGCTGGATGGCAATTTCAGGGTTTGACCAAGCTCCACATGGTCGGCATCAGCCAAACCGTTCAGTGCCATCAGATCCCGGGGGCTGACGTTGTATTGGCTTGCAATGCCGGAGAGGGTTTCCCCCGAGGCCACCTGATGGCGGCCGGAACCGGCCTGAACGTTGGAACCGGGGACGGTGAGCCGGCTGCCGATTTCCACATGGTCTGGATTGCTGATGTCGTTCATCCGCATCAGCTTCGTCAGGGAAATGTTGTATCTCGCGGCGATATCAGAAAGCGTTTCACCCGGTTTGACGGTGATGCTTCCAGCAACGCTTTGAAGCGGGAACAGAGCCGTCAGAGCAAGGACGGCGAGACTGGGTAGACGCATTCTTGTCCGATTGCTATGTCGAATGTAAGGCCTATTTCAGGATGTGCCAGTGATCTAGACCGCCTGCTGCGGCAGGGAAGTAATGGGTCTTGATGAATTCAGCCCGCCAGGCGCCGCAGAACATTCAGATCAAGTTTGTAAGGGGGATATCTCACTTTGAAATCAAATCGGAAAGGACGTCGCAGCACGGCTTTGCGATGGCTGAACGTGTCAAAGCCACTCCGACCGTGATAACTCCCCATTCCGCTGCCACCGACTCCTCCGAAGGGCATGTCGGGGATTCCCGCTTGCATCACCACATCGTTGATGCAAACACCACCCGAGCTGGTGCATCCCAGAACCCTCCGCTGCTGGTCATCATTTCCTCCGAAAACGTAAAGGGCAAGGGGTTTCGGATCTTTCCGGATCGCAGCGAGGGCATCATCGAGTTGACCGAGGTTCAACAGCGGCAACAGCGGCCCAAACAGCTCATCTGACATCAGTGGATCATCTCGATCATCGACCTGAATCACGGTGGGGGCGATACGCCGCTGTTCACGATCGAGCTCGCCACCGAGCAGGATCCTCCCCTGAGACCGTGCTCCCTCGAGCAATGCCTCCAGCCTTGAGAACTGGCGGTCGTTCACGATCTTGCCCAGCTGATCCGACTTCAGCGGCTCGTTGCCGTACATCTCCGTACGTGCTGCTTGCAGAGCTGTCAGCAACCCCTCGCGTTGATCTGAAGAAACGAGCAGGTGGTCGGGGGCAATGCAGGTTTGGCCGGCATTGAGACCCTTCCCCCAGATCAAGCGTCTGGCGGTCACCGCCAGGTCGGCTCCCGACAGAACGATTGCGGGACTTTTGCCCCCCAGTTCCAGGGTGACTGGTGTGAGATTGGCGGCGGCCCCTTCAAGAACTTTGCGGCCGATGGCACCGCCGCCTGTGAAGAAGATGTGGTCAAAGGGCATGGACACCAGCTCGGATGCCACCCGGCCATCTCCAAGCTCCACGCTCACCACATCCGACGCGAAGTGAAGCGGTATCAGCTTGGCGATCAATGCCGCCACTGCAGGGGCATGTTCGGAGGGTTTGAGAACCGCCGTGTTGCCTGCTGCCAAAGCGCTGATCAGTGGTTGCAGCGTTAAGGAGAAGGGATAGTTCCACGGTCCGATGATCAGCACACAGCCCAGGGGCTCTGGAACAACGGAGGCTTGCCCCGGCCTCTGTGCCAGGGGCACTGGAACGGATGTTGGACGCATCCAGCGGCGCAGGTTCTTGTCGGTCAGCTTCAGCTCCTGAAGCAGGGCCACCACCTCGAAGAAGGCTTCTGTGGAGGGCTTGCCAAGGTCCGATGCAAGGGCTTCGAGAACGTCCTGCTCATGGGATTCCACCAGCTCTCTCAGCCGCTTCAGCTGCTCGACACGCCAGGCGTGTGAGCGGGTCTGACCACGACCAACCAGATCACGCATCTGCTCCAGATGGGAGGCGGACAGGGACACAGGGCTGACGAAAAGGTCTGACGGGTCTAGCAGTGGTGCAGCAGTCTCCGGGTGATGGCCGCTGCCCAGCCCTGGTGGTCAGGAACAGTTATCTACCAGCTGATCGTGCGCAGCTACGCCGACGGCAATGGAGATGGTGTCGGCGATTTCAAGGGTCTCAGCGGACGTTTGCCCTATCTGCGCTGGCTGGGGGTGAAGACGATTTGGCTGACGCCGGTTTACCCATCGCCACTGCGGGATGGGGGATATGACATCACCGATTTCACAGGTATTCATCCGGATCTTGGTGATCTGGCATCGTTCCATCGCTTCCTGACGGCTGCTCACGGCCAGGGGATGCGCGTCATCCTCGATCTGGTGCTGAACCACACCAGTGACCTTCATCCATGGTTTCAGCGAGCACGCTGGGCCCCGAAGGACAGCCCTGAGCGCAATGTCTATGTCTGGAGTGATGATCCCCAGCGCTATGGCGATGCTCCAGTTCTGTTCCGCCATTTCGAGTCGTCCAACTGGGAGTGGGATCCGGTTGCGGAGCAGTACTACCTGCACCGTTTTCTGCGTCATCAACCCGATCTCAATTACGCCAATCAGTGGGTGCAGGAGACGATGCTGGAGGTTGTCGACTTCTGGCTGGACCGTGGGGTGGACGGCTTCCGACTTGATGCTGTTCCCTTCCTCTGCGAACAGGAGGGGACCCGCTGTGAGGGGTTACCGGACACCCATGCCTTCCTGAAACGTCTGCGCCAGCGGGTTGATGCCCATGGTCGAGACGTGTTGCTGCTTGGGGAGGCGATTCAGCCGGTGCAGGAGGCAGCGCCCTATCTGGCGGAGGATGAATTGCATGGGGCCTTCAATTTCGTGCTCACCGCCCACTTGTTTGCGGCGGTGGCCAGCGGCAGTGCACGCGGCCTTGGTCACTGTCTGCAGGACGCGCAGGAAGCCGTTGAGGGCTGCGGTTGGGCGCTACCGCTTCGCAACCATGACGAGCTCTGGCTTGGTGATGGACACCTGATCCCGCAGGAGGTGATTCAGACCATTCGGGTTGGCCTGCCTCAGGGTCAGGGGCACTGGCTGAACTGGGGAATCAATCGCCGGCTCGCGCCTTTGCTCAACGGCGATCCCCGCGCCAACCGGCTTCTGCATGGTCTTCTCTACAGCTTGCCGGGGATGCCATGTCTGTATTACGGCGACGAACTCGGGATGGGGGACTGGCCTGGACTTCGGGATCGCGACCCCAACCGCACCCCCATGGCTTGGACGCCGGCTCGTAACGGCGGTTTCTCCACAGCCCCCGACCCGTTGCTGGTGCTGCCGCCGATCACAGCCCCGGGATACGACTACCGCGTGCTCAACGTTGAAGTGCAGAAGCAGTTGCCCGGTTCATTGCTCAACTGGCATCGCCGCATGCTCATTTGCCGGAGACTGCTGCCGGCCCTGCAGTCCGGCAGTTTCCGGTTGCTTTCCTGCTCGCATCCCGGGGTGATCGTTTATGTGCGTTCCACCGAGGCGATGACCGTGCTCGTAGCAGGAAATTTCACAGCGGCGGGCGCCGCAGTCAGCCTTGACTTATCGGATTGGCATGGCAAGCGCACCCGAGAAGTGATGTGGGGCTGCGAATTCCCCATTGCCAATGACGACTGGTACGTGTATCTGCAGCCCTATGGCTTCAACTGGTGGTTGATCGGCGAGGTGGAGGTGGAGGGTTCGGAGACGTCTGCTCAGTCGCCGGCGGCAACGGCCGTGGATCCATCCGCCTGATCGAGAACCTGATCAACAAGCGGTTGCAGTCGCCTCGCCTCATCGGTATCGACCATGGCGAGCCGGCAACGACGGGCGAGCACGTCCTCCCAGCTGCGGGCATGCTCGTGCTGCACGGCATGACGCACCTCTGCCAAGCAAACAGGAATCACGTCGCTAAGAGGTTCGCGCTCCGATGCAGGAGATGATGCGATCAGAGACAGGGCATTCAGACCGTGATTGCCCTGGAGATGCTGGATCTGCTGGTCTTGAAGCTGGCCATCCGGAAGCACCTCTTTGAGTTGTTGGCGTTGCTCCTCCAGTCCGGCAACCGTGCCGGCGTGATCGCTGGCAGCGCCCTGAAGCGGCAATGCACGGGGCGCTGGCAGGGGGCGACCGAGTTGTGCTTCAACAGCGGAGAGTGTGTCGAGTGCCATCGGACGGCAGGTGGTCCATTTGCCTCCCATCACGCTGACCAGGCCACAGGGCAGGGTCTCCACGTCGTGTTCCCGCACCACGCGGCTGCTGTCGAGTCCCTCACCGGCTGGCTTCAGCAAGGGGCGCCCGCCTGCCCATCGACTCGTCACGCTGACGGGTGAAGCGTTGGGAAACCATCGCTTCACGTAAGCGAGCAGGTAGCTCTCCTCGCTCTCCGATGGCGTGGTGGCTTCCTGTTGCGCGCAGGCTTCATCCGTTGTCCCCACAAGAGTTCTGCCGAAGAAGGGCAGCATGAAGAGCACCCGGCCGTCATCGGTGGAGGGCACCAGCAAACCAAGACCACCGGGGCAGAGTTGCTCCTTCACCACGAGGTGACTGCCACGGCTGGTGAGCATCCTTGGCGTGACGGCGGGATCCGCCATCTGACGGATGTCATCGGCGTGGATGCCGGTGGCATTGACAATCACCCGTGCCGCCCAGCGGCGTTGCTGACCGCTTTGGTCTTCGCTCACGGCAGCGCACAGACGTCCCTCTGGGGTCGTCTCAAGGCCGACAACACGGCAGTGGTTCTGCAGAACAACCCCAGCCCGCTCGGCGGTCAGCGCCAACAGCAGATTGAGTCTTGCGTCGTTGAACTGTCCATCGCTGTAGGCGACGGCGCCAGAACAGGGTCGCAGCTGCGGCATGACCTGCTGCAACTTGGCCTGCGACAGCAGGCGGCTCGAGCCGATGCCCTGGCGTCCGGAGAGGGCGTCATAAAGGCCGAGCCCAAGGCGGTAGTAGGCCTGCCCCAAAACATTGTCTGTGGGCAAGGCCAGTTCCAGGCGATGGGCCAGAAATGGAGCCTGCTGCAGCCAATGACCACGTTCCAGCAGCGCTTCTCGCACCAGCTTGAGCTGCGCCAGGTCCAGGGTCTTGAAGGCCAGTTCCAGGTAGCGGACCCCGCCGTGCA
The DNA here is from genome assembly GCF_000515235.1 of Synechococcus sp. CC9616. Lineage (NCBI taxonomy): Bacteria > Bacillati > Cyanobacteriota > Cyanophyceae > Synechococcales > Synechococcaceae > Synechococcus > Synechococcus sp. CC9616. The sequence goes on from NZ_KI911558.1 coordinate 2,585,213, forward strand.
GCAGCTTCGTGCTCCTGCAGCTGGTCCCACCACTGATGTCACCTCCCTCCAGCAGGGCCACCGAAAGACCTCGACGAGACGCTTCGTAGGCCACGCTGGCGCCGCTGGCTCCAGCGCCGATCACCAGCAGATCAAATGGTTGCTCAGCCATGCCATCCCAGACTGCGGGTCACGGCGTCATTCCAGCGATTACGCCAACGTGCGCGATGGCTTGTGTCGATCTGCGGCTCAAACAGGCTTGCGCCATCGCCCCGCCGCCGCACCAGATCATCGATATCTGTCACCACACCAGCCTGAACGCCGGCGAAGAGGGCGACGCCGCGGGCGGTGCTTTCCAGATTGGCCGCTCGTCTGACGGTCAGCCCTGTGCAGTCGGCCTGAGCCTGCAGGAGAGGGTCTGAGGCCGCAGCACCGCCATCGACCGCCAGCTCACCGAGCTCTGCTCCGATCGCACTCTCCGCCAGCTCAACCAGTGTTGCCACCGAGAGCGCGATCCCCTCCAGGGCTGCCCTGGCGATGTGGCTGCTGCTGCTGTCCCGGGTCAAACCAATCATCATTCCGCGGGCCAGCGGATCCCAGTGAGGCGTGCCCCAACCGGTGAACGCGGGCACCAGCATCACGCCGCCGGAATCCGATACCTGCCCTGCCAGGCGATTCACGTCATCGGCCGTGTCGATGATTCCCAGTCCATCCCGCAGCCATTGCACGACGGTGCCGGCATTGAACAAGCTGCCCTCGAGGCAATAGGTGGGCGTGCCCCGCTCATCGGTCCAACCGAGTGTGCTGAGCAGCCCTGAATCGCATCGGCGGATGTTGTCGCCGGTGTTGATCACAAGAAAGGCTCCGGTGCCGTAGGTGCACTTCGCTTCGCCTGGTTTCAGGCAAAGCTGCCCGAGGGTTGCGGCCTGCTGGTCACCCAGCAGTGCCTGGATCGGCAAGCCGGCGAAGGGAAGTCCCTCGCTGATCCGGCCGAAATCACCGCGACACGGCAGCAACTCCGGCAGTGCACTGACCGGGAGCCCGGTCCGGTCGCAGAACGTCTCCACCCAGCAGCGCTGCTCGAGATCCATCAGCAAGGTGCGGCTTGCATTGCTCACGTCCGATCCATGACGTTGCCCTCCTGTGAGCTGCCACAGCAACCAGCTCTCCACCGTTCCGAAGCAGAGGTCGTCAACGGCTGCCGCGGCGGCAGCATCGTCGTAGTGCGACAGCATCCAGTGGATCTTGCTGGCGCTGAAGTAGGGGTCGAGCAGCAGGCCGGTGCGCTCCCGCCAGTCCTTTTCGAATCCCGCCTCCTTCCATTGGCGGCAGATCTCGGTGGTGCGCCCGTCCTGCCAGACCAATGCCGGACCGCAGGGCCGACCGTTGCTGCGTCTCCACAGCACCGTCGTCTCGCGTTGATTCGTGATGCCACAGCTCACAACCGCCCGTCGTTGGTCGTTGTTCAGGCCGTTGTGTAGATCGATCAGAGCCTGGCGTTGGCTGTTCCAGATCGCTTCCGGTTGCTGTTCCACCCAGCCGTCCGCCGGGTACTGGATCGGCAGCGGGGAACAAGCGCTGGCCACAAGCTCGCCAGCCGCAGTGAAGACAGCGGCTCGGGAACTGCTGGTTCCCTGGTCGAGTGCGAGGAGGAGAGGCTGATCCGCCATGGCCGGTTGTTTTCTTCCCTGCTAGCGAGAGGGCTGCAGAGTGGAAAGGTGTATTGGCGATGACGGCCTTCAGCGATCCGCCGACCTGGGTGTCGGAAGCTGTGATTTATCAGATCTTCCCGGACCGTTTTCGCCGCAGCGGAAAGGTGTCCGCTCAGCGCGATCTCCCGCTTCAGCCCTGGGGCAGTGATCCACGCGAAGAAGGCTTTCAAGGGGGGGATCTTTACGGGGTGATCGAGGCGCTGGAATCTCTGCAGGAGATGGGAGTGAACTGCCTTTACCTCACTCCGATCTTCAGTTCAGCTGCGAACCATCGCTACCACGCCTACGACTACTTCGAGGTGGATCCGCTGCTTGGAGGCAATGCAGCACTGGATGCCTTGATCGCCGCCGTTCATGAACGGGGAATGCGACTTGTGCTGGATGGCGTCTTCAATCACTGTGGCCGCGGCTTCTGGGCGTTCCACCATCTGGTTGAAAACGGTGCCCTTTCGCCCTATCGGGATTGGTTTCATGTCAATCAGCTTCCGCTGAAGCCCTATCCAGCTGAGGGAGAGGCCTGCGGCTACGAGTGTTGGTGGTCGCTGCCGGATCTGCCGAAGTTCAACCATGCCAATCCCGCCGTCCGTGAGCATCTGCTGTCGGTGGGCCGCCATTGGTTGGAACGGGGAATTGATGGTTGGCGTCTCGATGTGCCAGCCGAGGTACCCGCAGATTTTTGGGTGGCATTCAGGGAGGTGGTTCGGGAGGTCAACCCTGATGCCTGGATCGTTGGAGAGATCTGGGGAGACGCCCGTGCCTGGCTCAACGGAGAGCACTTTGACGGTGTGATGAACTACCGACTCGGTTGGAGCAGCTTGTGCTGGGCCGCTGGTGAGCGCTTACGTCAGGGATATCGCAATCGTGAATATCCCCTGAACCCTCTTGCCAGCGAGGAGCTGATTTCAATCTGGAACACCACGGCGGGCTGGTATCGGCCGCAGGTGAACAAGGCCCAGATGAATCTGCTGGACAGCCACGACGTCCCCAGGGCGCTGCATACCCTCAATGGCGACGTCGAGGCACTCAAGCTGGCGCTCCTGATGCTGTTTCTGCAACCCGGTGCGCCCTGTGTTTATTACGGCACGGAAACGGGCTTGGCCGGAGGTCCGATGAGCGAGCAGTCCAGTGGACCGGAACCTGGCTGCCGCGAGGCCTATCCGTGGGGTCAGCCCTGGGCAGCGGACCTGCGCTCATACCTGAGCGGTCTGGCAGCACTCCGACGGGACCATCCATCGCTATGCGATGGGTCCATGCAGTGGGAGAGCCGCGGGGACGACGGAATGCTTGGTCGTTCCGGTTCCTTTCAGGTGTGGATCAACCGCAGCCGCAATCAAGACCTTCCAATCGACTTGAGCGATACCCAAACCCGGGTTTTTTGGTCATCGGCATCACCCCTGTCGCCCTCTGGGGCTGTTGGAACTCAATCTGCGGTGCTGCTGATGAGTGATGAAGCCCTTGACGAGAATTGAACTCGTGACCTCTCCCTTACCAAGGGAGTGCTCTACCGCTGAGCTACAAGGGCATGTGGAGGATGGGCCGGGTTGGATTTGAACCAACGTAGGCAGAGCCAGCGGATTTACAGTCCGCCCCCATTAACCACTCGGGCACCGACCCGAACCACACCGCAAGAACTTACCAGCCGACGAGAACAGAATGATTGAGACGACAATTGATGTGATCCGGGAAACGGTCCGTGCAACTGCTGCTTCTCAATGGCCCCAATCTGAATCTGTTGGGGCAACGGGAACCTGACATCTACGGACAGACCACCCTGGCCTCGATTGAGTCGGCCCTGCAGGCAGAGGCGGAGCGTGAAGGGGCTCAGCTGGACTGTTTTCAGAGCAACTTCGAGGGTGCTCTCGTGGAACGGCTCCAGGCGGCGATGGGGGTGACCCAGGGAATCCTGATCAATGCAGGGGCCTACACCCACACCTCCATTGCCCTGCGTGATGCCCTCTCAGGGGTGGCGATTCCCTATGTGGAGCTGCACCTGAGCAACACCCATGCCCGAGAAACCTTTCGCCATCAATCGTTTTTGGCTGCCGGTGCTGTCGGGGTGGTGAGCGGTTTCGGCGCCCAGAGTTATTCCCTGGCTCTGCAGGGGCTGTTGAACCATCTCCGCTGCGGCAGATCATGACAACCACAACAGCGCCAGAGAAGTCCACTGCCTCCATTCGCTGGCTTGCATCCGCCACAAGTCAGACCTGGCTGGATCAGGCCAACGCCCATCCCATGGAAGTGCTGATTGATCATGCTCATTGCGAGCGCAAAGCAGCCGGGGCAGCTGTTCAGATGATGTTTCGCTATCTCTGCGAACCCGGGCTGGGCGAAGCACTCAGCCCCCTTGCGCGTGAGGAATTGGAGCATTTCGAGCAGGTTTTAGCGGTGCTTCAATCCAAAGGCCGCTACCTGGAGCCCCTCCCGGCGCCGGCTTATGGAGGAGAACTGGCGCGCCGAATCCGCAAAGGAGAACCGGAGCGGATGCTCGATTCTTTTCTCGTTTCCGGCCTAATTGAAGCGCGCAGTCATGAGCGCATGGCCTTGTTGGCGGAACACAGTTCTGATCCGGAACTCAGAGCGCTCTACGGCAATCTTCTGGCCAGCGAAGCTCGACATTTCGGGCTCTATTGGACGTTGGCGGAAAACCGTTGGCCGCGAGATCAGATTGTTAGTCGCTTAAAAGAACTTGCCGAGCTTGAGACATGGGCGTTGACCGGGGAGCTCAACAGACCTGAAGATGTCAGGATGCATTCGGTAGGAATCGTCGTTCCAGACTGATTTCTTATTAAGAACTTTGGCAAGGTTGTGAATCATCTCGATCCCGATTTCAAAACTCTGACGTTCAGGCAGAGAGAGCTAGTCCTTAGAAGCCTTTATCTTCTTACCCGGCATTCGGATTTAGAACGTCCTTCCGGGTTGACTCAATTGGCGTTGATCCATGCCATTGGCAGCTCATTGCTTGGCATCGAAATGCAACTTGATGATGCCCATATTGACGAGTCTTCACTCGAGTCTCTTCAGGGTGAGATTCGGGATGTACCGGTTTCAATCCGTCAACGTTTATTTCAGCTTTTCACCTTGGTTGAGCTGGTTTTAGACCCGTTACCTCCGAAAGCAACGGCGACACTGCGTTTTGCAGCAGCAGTTTTAAATGTTGAGGATAAATTCATACAAATTGCCAGGGATTACAGCCAAGGGGCGTATGCAATTGCGGCTTCAGATCTTCACCGTAAGGGTTATCTCGGCAATCCAGCGTTGGTTCGTAAGGGTGGTGAAATGATGCGCTGCAACAAATCGTTGTTAGACCCTTTTGAAGAAAACAACGACGATCCACAGCTCTTGGCCCAATGGCAGGGTTTAGAGCACTGCTCAGCAGGAACGTTGGGACGTGAAATCTGGGAGTACTACATGGGTCGCGGCTTCGTGTTCACTGGGCAGCAGGGCAGTGTGAATCCCACCATCGCTCAGCACGATTGGATTCATCTTCTGGCGGACTACAGCACAACGATCGAGGGAGAGCTGGAGGTCTTTTCCTTCATCGGCTCAGCCATCCCAGATGTCAATGGTTTTTCTTTCCTTGTGGCCATTGTCAGCCTGTTTGAAACAGGACGGCTGGAGTCTTGGGGTGGTGGGGTGCTGAATGCAGATTGTGGGCACCTCGAGATCCCTGGAATGCCAGAGCGTCTTGCTGATGCGATTCGTCGTGGACGAATTTGCAATCGCGATGTGATGTATGGCATTGATTATTTCGATTACAAGGATCTCCCGATCGATGAAGTTCGTGAGTTAATGAATATTCCAGTCAAAGACAAAAAACTGGATTCCCCTGGGGTCTGGCATCCTGAAGGCATTACTTCTTACCAGAGAGAACATGGCAATCCAAAGTTTCAACCGGCGTTTAACTGAATACCCCGTTCATATGTATAGAAAGTGCGTCTGATTCTCCAGGGATGCTGCCCTGTTCAGTTTCGGCAGGATGGTCTAGATTGAATCAACAACAATGATTCTGATGGATCTGCACGAAAACGCTGTTACCGGAGATCGTGATCTTATTGATGCCTTGTCCGGTGTTAACCCTGCGTTCGGAGATTTTTGCGTTCGTGTCGCGGCTGAGGCATGGGGGAAGCCTTTAATTGATCAAAAAACAAAGGCTTTGCTTGCAGTCGCTTTGGATGTTGACAATCAATCATTCCATGGCGCGGGCGTTCCTTTTGAGGCCCATGTCACCATGGCGCTCAAACAGGGAACCACGTTTGCAGAGCTTGAAGAACTGTTGCTTTGGACATGTGTCTACTGCGGTTTCAATAAAGCTGCCGGAGCCTTTGGGAGGCTGAATGAACTCAAGGAAAAGTACAAAGATACATTCCCTTCTGCATAAGTTCATTCAGCCGATACGCTAAATCAGGATTTTTCAATCTCCTTAAGGTAAATATCAATCAGCTCGTCTGTAAAAGCAGGATGTTTGGCGCTGATGAGGTCGCCATCTACCACACTACCAACCGTGCCGTCATCACCATACTGAACAAGGCCACCTGCGTTTTCAACATCGCAGAGAATGTTGTGAGCGCAAGTGACCTTCTTGCCTTCCAATAAGGTACGGTCGGCACATAACAGCCAGAGCGAGTGGCAAATTGTTCCAACCTTCACGCCTGGCGTCGCAAAGATCTTTCTCATCAATTCAACAGCAGGAGCATCATTTGGTTTGCCCTTCTCTGGTTTAACGGTGTAACGAAGACGATCGGTGGCATAGGCCCCAATTAATAAAAATCCAACATATTCACTGGGGGTTACATCTTTTACGTCTTTGGATACGGTCAAATGTTCTTCAACCCAACCATTGTCTGGATTGGAACCAAATTGAAGTGTGGGATTTCCCCAAAGGTTAGATATATATTGAACATCGTATCCGGCAGCAGGGAATCTCCTGTTGAAAAGTCGATATTCAGTCATATCGAAGTGGTCTTCAATGAAGACGCCGATTTTTCCCTTCGAATTACCGTGTGCGCTGAGCAACATGAGAGTCGAATTGCGAGAGATGCTGCATCGGCCTTTGAATGACAAGACCCCTGCCTAAGAATGCTAAAGCGACCTGATATGAGTTCCAGATTAGGTCGTCTTTTTTTTATTTTCTCGTCAATTTTTTTGTTTTCTCCTGCCGGATTCTTAGGGCTCTTTTTTATGGCTTCTTAATTGGTATTCCGGCAGCTGTGGCTACGCTGTTTAAGACGAGGTTCTTGGTAGCAAATGTTGCCTTGACCGACGTTCTGTCAACGCTTCGATCACGGCCAAGGTTGTTGGCTGTTCAATTTGCACCTTTTCTCAACGCACAATGGCACGTCAAAACTACTACGAAGGGCTGTCGGCGGATTATTCCCGGCCCGGTCTTGTCGAAAAAGATCACCAGGTCAAACTAATCCAGCAGTCTGAAGAGATTGGCAATCTCCAAGAAGCTGAACTGCCAGCCATTGGCCCGGATTACACATTGGAACAGATCGAAGCTGAGAACCGTGAATTCTGGCCAACCCACTGCGAAGCCCTTCGCCAGGGACGAGGCGATCTTCTAACAAAAGAATATCGCCCTGATCTGGTGTATCACTGCCAGGATGGTCCATACCATGGTATTAAAGAGCAGGCCCAGCGCGAAAAACATTGGTGGGCCATCATTGCGCAGCCTGGTGTCACGATGTGTTGGCCAATTGTTCAATTCTGGGGTGAGTTCACTCACTTCGAGTGGATCTGCTTCGATGATGCGACCCATGAGCAGATTGCGAAGGGTAGTGTTTGCTGGGTGCGTCGTGGACATCGCGGTGGTTGCTATTACAAGAGCGAGCAACTCACCTTTACTCGTGATGTATTCGCATCAGATGAACTGTTGAAACTAATCCTAACCAACACCTGAACTCAAGACAGACTAAATTAAATGGTTTAAAATACCAAGAAAATATGATTTCAAGGGGCCTCATAGAAAAAGGCTCCTTGTCATATTATGTCAGGAAAAATTAAAAGCGATACAGATGCGTTCTTCAGATGCACTGGTCTGGGGAATCGTTTCGTGGGGAAGAAAGCTCGGAAACAACACAACCCTGCCAGCCTTCGGCGTGATCTTCAATGGAGATGGTGTTGAGAACATCAGGTTGCCATCAGGACAGTCATCCGATGATGTGATCTTGTCGACGCAGAGATAAAGCACACCACTGATCTTGGCTTCCGGGTGGATATGGCGTTTCTGATATCCCCCTTGTTTCAGGATCACAGCCCAGCCACTGATCGATTCAGGATCCGGTTCGAGTGGGATTGGTAAGGACAGCTGTTTTGACAAATAGCCGTCAAGAGCCATTTTCAAGGTTTTGTTCAGTGTCAGTACGCACGCGGTTTGAGAGCCGGCAAGCATTTCGTGGGTTTGAAACCCGTCTCGGGTTGGTTTCCCTGCCCGGTTCCAAACCAAGCTGTCGAGTGTTCGGATCTCTTCGACCAAGGTTTTCAACACCACATCATGCTGATCGAAAAGTTGTGATGTTTGAACCAAATGGGTTGGGCTAAAGCCTGCTGGATCACCAAATTCAGCTTGCCATTTTGACGGCAATTCACAGATGGCTGCCGTCCAACGAATGTGATCAATCTTGTTTCGATGTTGCTTCAGTCGATCAGAGGCGAGCTGCCAATGCTGGGATTCGATCGCCGCGTAGCAGGCCTCCAAAGGATTCAGGGTTGCTGACGCGCCATGTTGAGAACTGGCATCGAGTTCTTGCAGTGCCTTTTTTGCCTCTGGCGCGTGGGGTACAAGTTGCTGGCAGACAAGAAAGGCTTGGCGTGCTTCATCAACTCGCCCCAGGGTTTGAAAAAAGCGCCCGAGGTTGTAGTGACCCAGAAATTGCTGAGGATGTTGTTGGATCACTCGTTGATACAGCGTTTCGGCTGCTTCGTAATCGCCCTGCTCCATCTGCACAATGGCCAGATTTGTGATCAGGGATGGGTCATTGGGGTTGGCAAGAAGCGCTTGCTGAAGCAGTGTTTTGGCATCCGAGAGTTTCCCTGCCCGGAGGTAGGCCTCGCTGAGGGGAAGCGAGACGTCGGGCCGTTGCAATTGGCTGGTTTCGAGATCCTTCAGCAATCGAATCACCAAGCGGTAATCATAGATCCGGAAGGCTGATTGAGCCAACATGCATTTCAACGGATCAGGGAGAATCGCTGGATCGCGTTTCGAAAAACTTGTTTCAAACAGCTGGATCAATTCACGGTGGCGTTTCTGCATCTGCAGAAGCCTGGTGAGATTGAGAAAAACACCAGGATTGTTCGGTGCCTGCTGAAGAGCACGACGAAAGGCTTGTTCCGCAGCGCCAAGATCTCCTCTCATGGCCGCTTCGACGCCTGCGCGGTTGTGGTCTCGATCAGGCGTTGACATTCCCGAATGGCAAAAAAATGGGCCAACTACCGGAGGTAGCTGGCCCTGAGCAGTTGCTGTAAATCAGCCAATCACACCAAACTCTTCGTCGAGCTCAGCATCTTTGAGCCCCTGGCTGATCTCAGGGTTCAGTCCCTTGAGTTGCAGGCTGAAATCGGCACCCCGTTGCTGCTTGGTAAACAGCAGATAGTTCCAGCCGGTGTCATCAACGGACTTGAGATTCGACATGTCCAGGATCATGCCCTTCATGCCAGGAACTCTTTCAACCGCACGCTTCAGGAAGTGAAGCTTGCACTTGGTGAGATCGCCATCCAAGGTGAAAGTACCAATGGCGTTATCGAAGTTGGTGAGTCCGGCACTGAATCCAAGCCCTGCTGGTTCAATTCGAACGCGCACTCTGACGGCTTTGTCAGATTCGGGCAGGTTGACGATGAGCTTTTCACGATCGAAATCGGTGTAATTCTTGTCGTCAATCCAAACTTCAGCCAGCTCAATGCTGCCCGGGGGCAGCAGGTCTGGAGCCACGCGCAACTTGTTGTCAGGCCAGGCATGGGGCTCGGGCTTGAAGAAGAAGTCCATTGGAATCTTGTTCACCAGCAGATTCGAGTAAATCGCTGCGAGGAAACAGAGTTCAAAGGAGTGATAACCAGCCATGGAGTGGCTGCCTTTGCCGCGCTCAGATCCCAAGGCATAGGGCTGACCGTTGGCAAGAACGTTGAAATAAACGCCACCTTGCTCATAGTCAAGGAACCAGCCGTTATAGAAAGCGCTGCCTTCACGGGCGAAGCGCAGATACTCAGGCTTGTCGTCATAAACGCCAGCCATGATGTAGTAAGCCAGGATGCCTTGTTCCTGCTGCCACCAGGCCTTGCGGTCGTGCCAAACGCGGCGATAGTGCTCTTCGCCATCCTTCAGCGTCCGCTCCATCATGTCGTACCAGCCACCACGCTGGTTATCACATCCGGCAGGGGGAATGGCGTCAGCGATCTGGTGGGCGAAGGTCTTATAGCTCTCCTTTGGCGTCAGGCTCTGCATCCGCGTCAGGTTCCAGGCAACTTTGAGGTTGTGGCCGACGACGCAACGGGCCTGGTGAATGCCCCACTTCAAATCACGGGACCAGTCGTCGAAGAACTTCTCGTTCATGAACGGGCTGTATCCGTAATCCGGGAAGTGATCACAGATGGTGTCGAAGGTGTCTTCGAGGAACGTGGCGTAGCCCTGCTCGCCTGTCGCCAGATAGAGGTTGATCAGATAGGCAGGGGCGTGATCTCCTACAGAGTTCCAGTTCTTCTTGGCCTTGTTCACTCCCAGTGAATCTGCTTTCGGGTCGAAGGTGACCGGATCCACGTGAGAGTAGTAACCGCCGTAGGGACCGTGGTCCTTGTAGAAGCGGTTCAGGAAGGTAATGGTGTCATCAATATCGGTTCGGATTGTTGGTGATCCGGTCAGGCGATAAGTCTGTGTGGGACCAGCCAGTGCATAAATCTGCTCGTAACAGGGGATGGCGTTACCTCCTTCATCACCACCAGCGGTGGAGCCCATGTACTTACGAAGTGAACCGTCACTCTGAACATCAATTTGGCTGTACCAGTAGCAGATTCCTTCGGATTTATTCTGATGACGGAAATGGCGCTGCATGTATTCCGTGCCGTTGATGGATGCCTCTAGAGCACGCTCATCACCTGTGACCATGTAGGCCGTTGCAAAGCCATAAATCAGGCGTGAAATGGTATCCAGGTTCTGGACACCATCCTGGTGCATGCCTTCGGCGCTGAGATCGGTGCGGAAATTTTTGAAGTCGATCTTTTCCCCTTCCTCAACACTGAACTGAGATTCAAGGTAGAAATTGAGCAGTTGCTGGATCTGGTGAGTCCACCAATTCTGATCCTCAAAACGCAGGTCGTTCGATGTACGACCAAAAAGAAGGAGATGCTTGGCTTCAAATTTCAGGCCAGTGTCTTCTGGATAGAAGATTCCGTAGGCATGCATAAAACGACCCTCAGAGAGGATCTGGCTCATGTCTGGAGCAACCTGGAAAGGTTCGCCGAGGTTCCTGACGATCTCGGCGTAGCAAGCATCCGTGATCTTGACCGTGTAGGTTCGCCCGTCGGATGTCTCCAACTCGACCATACCTTTGCAATCAAAGATCTCTGGATAAGAGACGCTGCGGATATAACCAGCGACGAGATCTGAGAAAGGAAAGTTGAGCTGATTAGAGGAGGTCATTGGATGTGGTGAGGAATGAGAGAAATATCAGAGAAAAGTTTTTGAAAATCAGGATGAAGTCATGTGGTTTCTCGGGACAGGAGAACCACAATGCTTCGACCAGTAACAACATAACGTTGATCGTTGATTTTGACCTGCTGGTCATAGTCAACGATGTCTTCTGGTGAACGTAATGATGTATCGATTGACCGATACCAGTCGAGTCCATCGAATTGAGGAATCTCAAAGTCGATGGCGTCCCAATACATATTCATCATCACGTGAATGTTATTGACGCCGTCAGTGTCGTCGGCTGTATCTCCAAGTGTGAAGGCAAGGCAGCGGGCTTGGGGATCATCCCAGCCTGGTTGATTAACTATAGGACCATGCCAGTGAATATCACTGATGTTAAACCTGTTGGTTCTGCCAGCAAAATAACGACCACTGAAATGATTCTTAAATTTCAAACGTTTGTTGATGAGCTTCGACCAGAAGCGAATCATCTCCTGGCTATCTGAGGAGTTGATCTTATCCCAGTTAAACCAGTTGATTTCATTGTCGTGGCAGTAAGTATTGTTGTTGCCGCCTTGGCTTCGTTTGAATTCATCCCCTGCAACAATCATTGGCACACCCATCGAAATCATCATGATGGTGGCAAAGTTTTTGACTTGCCGTGCTCTTAGATCATTAATCCATTGATCGTCGGTTTCACCTTCAACGCCGCAATTCCAACTCACATTGTCGTTGATTCCGTCATTATTTCCTTCGCCATTGGCCCAGTTATGTTTTTCGTTGTAAGCGGTTAGGTCGTAGAGAGTGAAGCCATCATGGGCTGTGATGAAGTTAATGCTGTTCACCGGCTCTTCACGGTGCCATTGATAGAGATCAGAGCTTCCAGTGATTCTTGACGCCACTTCACTGATCAGACCAGGATCACCTTTGATGAAACCGCGAATCGCGTCGCGATATTTTCCATTCCACTCTGCCCAGCGTGCTCCAGGGAAGTAACCAATCTGATAGAGCCCTGCTGCGTCCCAGGCTTCAGCGATCACTTTGCTTTTTGCCAGCACATCATCCAGCTCGATGGCCCAGACCACCGGTGGATGCTCCATGGGTGCGCCCGACTCTCCACGGCTAAGAACGGATCCTTCATCAAAACGGAAGCCATCGACATGCATCTCTTCAACCCAGAAGCGAAGAGAGTCCAGAATCAGTTTTTCGCCAACAGGATGATTGCAATTAAAGGTGTTTCCGCAGCCTGTGTAGTCGTAATAAAATTCTTTTGAGCCATCGGCTCCAGTTAGATAGTAATAAGTTGAATTGTCAATTCCTTTGAAACAGAAGGTTGGGCCTTGATGGTTCCCTTCGTCGGTGTGATTGAAGACCACATCCAGAATGACTTCAATACCCTCTTTGTGCAGGGCTTTGACCATATCTCTGAATTCTCTGATGTGTTGTCCGTCGTTGTCGGAGACGCAGTAGGCCTGGTGAGGGGCGAAATAACCAACTGTGCTGTAGCCCCAGTAATTCACCAGTTTTTTACCGTCATGCTCGCGCAGCACATCAGTGTGGTCGAAGCAGAGAGGCGGAAGCAGTTCAACTGCCGTAACACCCAATTGCTTGAGATAGGGGATTTTTTCAATCAGCCCTAGAAATGTTCCTGGGTTTTTAACGCCGCTGGTTGGACTTTTGGTGAACCCACCCACGTGCATCTCGTAGATCACCGACTGCGCCATGGGCGTTTGCAGTGGTCGATCACCTTCCCAGTCGTAGTCATCGGTATCGATGATCACGCTGCGCATGCTGGTGTGCAGGTTGTCTCCTGGGAAGCAGGCGTCACCTCGCTTCCAACGCGACAGGTTGTTGGCTTTGGCGTATGGATCGATCAGAACCTTGTCTGGGTCAAACCGATGTCCATTCCATGGTTCGTGCGGTCCATCAACGCGATAGGCGTAACCCATGCCATGGCGGACACCTTCGATGAACACGTGCCAGATATTGAAGCTGCGATTTTTCTGGGAATCGAGTTCTATCACTCGAACCGGGTCAGCATCTTCTGGACTGTTGAACAGCAATAAGGTCACTGCCGTTGCGTTTGCGCTGTAAAGCGCAAAGTTCACCCCCGATTCCGTCACTGATGCTCCAAACGGATGGGAGGAGCCAGACCAACGCCGCAACGCCGTTCCAGTCGGTTCGAGTGGATATCCGCTCAACGTCTTTGAAAGAGGTGCGGTCGCAAGTGACGTCATTTCTGATCAAGAATTGTTTGAGCTGTGGCAGTCTTTGGCTGGTTAGTCAAGTTGTTGCTTAACAGTGCGCTACGCAAAATATTAGCAACTCTAAATTTTTAATAGCACTGAAATGACATAGAAGGTTTTAAAAAATCTTCTCTGTCACGGTTCCCTGACGAGTCGTCTGATTCAGCTGACTTGGATCGCTTCGCTGCTCTCTAATGTTTCGGAATCAATGCCAACGATTAAAGTTGTTTCACCGGATTTCAATGTTAAAAGACTGTCGTTTCCTTGAGTAATAATTGTGAACTGGTCATTGGGCACTTCAATAACATCGCGGTCAATATTTAAGTCAACAATCGTATTACGTCCTCCTTTTACAACAAACGTGTCATGACCGCCACCTCCTTTGAGAGTGTTCTCACCAGCTCGTCCGATAAGACGGTCATCATCTTTCCCTCCGAGTAGCTCATCATCGCCAGAGCCTCCAAACAGTTGATCATCGCCTTGGCGACCCTTCAGTTTGTCGTTAGCTTGATAGCCAGTCATGGTGTCATTACCAAGAGTTCCAGTTAAGTCATCTGATTTTTTAGTTCCTAAAACTTCATCGCCAGGAGTGAGCGACTTGCGACGATGTTTAAAGATTTTATTATCGCCTTTTTGTATCGTATCGGTCTCAATGTAAAAAGCAAATTCCCGTCCATCTTTCATATTTCCGTAAAGTGTTCCGTACCCTCTGTCTTCAGGATTTTTTGTAAGGTCAAAGAATGTTCCGTTTATATTTGAAGTCTTCTGCTTGATATTAAGAGAGGATTCAAGTGTTGGGATATCAGCCTCTGTCTTCATCTCCGGCATGTGGTGTTGGTGATTGCCAGTATGAGATTCGTGACCACTGCCCCCTGTGTAATAGTAGCTTTTAATTGAAGGATCTTTTCTTCTCGATTTAGTGTTTACCTTCAATGCAATTAAATTCGCGAAGCTGGATTGAATAACTTGCTCAAGTTCGTCTTTGGTTTGTTGATATTCAGGCCTTGGATTAATGTAGCCAGACGCCACATCAACTGCGCCAGAGTAATCTCCGAAAGGTTGGAAATCATCTGTGAACAGTTCCGTCGCTTTTCTCATCACATTCCCGTCCAAAGGATTCAAGCTTTGAATTGATTCGAAAATAGATCGTCCATCAAATGCATGAACAAGCCCTTGGCCACCTTCGCCTTGGCCAACAAGAATATCGACAAAGTTATCACTATTGATGTCACCAGCTGCGAGGTTGATGCTGGTTTTATCATTCCCTTGGAAAGGATTGATTTTTGCCATCAGTGAGTAATCTGACCCGCTATAAACCTCAATGACTGGCTTTAAATTTCCTCCGCCAAGTCCTGCAATGATGTCGGAATAGCCGTCGCCGTCGATATCGCCAACGGCTATGGAGCTCTCACTATCACTTGTAAAATCAACATCCTTGAATGGGGTAATGTCCTTCAGGATGTAACTGTCGTCAGTGCCATCGATCAATTCCTGTGGGTTGGCTTGAATCGTTGATTCGGGAGTCGTCGCCAACGTGATGTCTGCTCCACCCCAGAAATTCTCGGAACCCATGATTTCTCCACTTGTCACACCTTCAAATCGTCCTGTTCCATCTGTGATGGTGTAGTGCTCCTCGGCATAGCCATCGCTATCCTTATCACCGGCGTTGTAATATTCAGATGCAGAAAGTGAATCTGATCCGTCCGCTGATGAGAAAGTAAAGCCCCCTATAGGGTACGAACTTGGGATTGTGTCGCCATTTGTAGCAGTCAGCTCGCTTGGATCTGTATTTGCATTCCAATCATATGAGCCATCGTCGTAGTAAACATCCTGGATGTAAGTTGTTCCTTCAAAGCGAGATATACCCCAGGTGCCAGGTCCACCGGTTCCTTCATGATTATCAGGATTTGAAGATTTTTTCTTCAGGTAGATATCACTCTCTACGCCAAGTTGTTTTAATCCAGCATCTTCATTAATCACCACACTTGTCAGATTATCTGGGCTCACAGGGGCAAAGCCTGAAAATTTGTAGACTCCAGTTGCTGCCTGTTTGACGGCATCGCCATCGAAAATACGGATTGTAAAATCTTCTCCTGAATCCTTTGATTTTTGAATGGTTGCCACATCTGTAATATTGTCACTGAAACCCTTTGTACCGCTGTGGTAATTAGCGTTGTTGTTTAAGTCATCGCTCCCAAAAAACTTCCCGTAATTAATATCACCGATCGCGAGATTAAAGTTGGCATTATCATCGTCATTTTGGTAAGGCTTGAGTTGGAAGCTTTTGCTCGCCTCGTTCCCTAATGTCAAATTAGTAGTGCCGCTTGCTTGATCGGGACCAAGAATTGTTGAATCAGTGTTCAGAATTACTTTCACGGCCTGCATCATGCCGGCGTCTTCGTGGAAGAGGATGTGACAGTGATTGACATATGCACCAGGAAAATCCTCGAAGCGCATCCTGATTTTTGTAGAGAATGACTGAGCGTTCTTCGTATCGGGTCCTGCTGCCTGACCGTAGGGGTTGTCAGCATTCTGTGTGCCGTCGATGAATGTACCTCCAAGCACTACGGTATCGGCAAGTTGATTACTCGGATAAGCTGAAATTTCGTCTGTTGATAAGCCATTGATTTCCGTGACGATGAAATCATTCTGGTGAATGTGGAACGGATGCCATTCTCCCCATATCCCTGTTCCTGACTCGGATGTATTCTCAATAGTCCATTCCTCTGTTGTACCGAGCATCGGCATTGCCACGACCGATTGCTCTTGAGGAGTATGACCAAAATATCGTCCATTGATTCTATAGGCACCCTCAAATGTTTGCGGATCGTTATCGTTAAATTGGCTAAAAAATGCACCTGGATCGTCGAAATAACTCGTGTCCATAGCGCTCCACACAAATTCTCTCTGTTTCAACTTCCCCTTCGAAAGTTTTTTATCAGAACTCTTCATCCATTGGTCGATTTCAGCCTGTTCCTTTTTGATATAGTCCCAAGGTTCAGGAGAATCTGGCTGTTTTGAAATTTTCTCTCCTGTAACGTTGACAGTCGCTAAGACCTGCGGTCCCCAGACAAGGTGTCCATCATTGACCCCGTAGTACGTATCGCCAGAAGTGGCGGATGATTTGGAGTCAGTATTGGCGACATCGGGGGCAAGATTTTCTCCCAGGATTTCATCGGTTCCGTTACTCAAAAAGTAATAGTTGCCAGGTTTGGTGAAGGCATGCTGCACTGTCATGCGTGCACCAGGTGCAATCAATGGTGTCTCAGTTTGCTTCTGCAGACCATCCTTTGCCGCTCCTGCTACATCTCCATCAACAGCAACGAGCTCAAATTCCTCAAGACTGATTTTTCCCTCATGTTCGCGGACGAGTTGAATAACATGGTGTGAATTAACAGCAAAATTCAGAAATCCAAACAGATTCCATTCTCCTACCTTGGCTTCAATCGTTGGATTGAGTTGGCCATTAACTGTATGGATGATGTTTTCAATAGGAGTGCCGTTAAGTCCATAACCATATGGTGAAGAGCCTTCGTCGTTGGGTCCGGGACTCTCCGGGCTGTAGCCATTCGGCATAAAGTTATAAGCGATGTATTCAGCTTCAGATACGTGGTATGTCCTCTGTCCGTCCGCATCAACACTGAATTCTGGTGGTGTTGCAATGCGATATGCAGTACCAGATGGTTCTTGGTTGACGGGATCAGTACTGGATGCCGAACGTTGTTCCTGATTCAGTCCCCAGGTTTGTAGACTCATCCAATACACAGGATCTGTGACTGGGTTGAAATTATCTAAATCGTCTGTTTCTTCAGTGGAGGGTTGAATCAGCAGGGGCCCTGCAAGACCTTTGGAAACTTGGACATTTGTGGCACCGTGTAGATGTGGATGGTACCAATCTGGCCCTACAAAGTGATCATCTGGTACTTTTATTTCAGTTTCCCAGGTTTCTCCAGAATCAATCGTAACTAGAACATTATCGCTGTTTCCTGTTGCTGATACATGAAGCCCGTGGGTGTGCAGATTTGTATCGTCATAATAAATTGATGCATCATCCTCTGGAAGATTATTGACCAGTTTTATTTTGATCGTATCGCCGGGATCAACAACAATTAGAGGACCATGTGAGCTTCCTGTCTCACCATTGTAAAACTGAAAGTCATCATCGTAGGATGTTTCATTTGATGTGTTATTTGCAATTAATTTTCCTAAGCCTGGAATCTCTAATTCGTTGAATGCTGCGAGTTCCAGTTCTAATTCAACAACGTCAGAGTCTGGGCCCCAGGATGAATAGTACAGGCCATTGGGGTCTTTATATGTGTACTTCCCTTTTTTGTAATCAGCCTGACCTTTCTGCCATTCTTGCCACGCACTTTTGTATGGGAGGGTGATATTGGGGTTTGGCAGTACTTTTAAAAATTCCTCTGCGTCATACCCAGGACTCCATTCGGCGTGATGTTCTTGGCCAATGATGTAGAAATCCTTTAGAGCCATTGGGACTGATGTGCAGGCACTCTCTCTAAGTTATTCATGCAACCCTGGCCGTACCGTTATGTTTTGCTCTGCTGATGAAAATAAGCAATTCGACGTAATTTATGGAAAAAGATTGTTAAATTCTGGCGGTTCCTCGGGCTTTTGCGCCACTCGCTGCGCGACATAAAAAAGGTGGGACTAACCCACCTCATGGAATAAACGGATGCTTTTTTCAGCTATTTGATATTGACTGACTCCTGTTGTTCTCAGCCTGCTGGCCAGGTATGGGAGGTTTTGTTGAGCTTGTTGTACTGCTCCATGGCCTTGATAAAGTTTTCGCGACAGACAGATCGCACCTGGTTGAACTCCAGTTGTTCGCCATTAGGTCCTTTGGCATAGATCAACGCCCAGCCTTCAAAAGATCCGGGGAATTCAGTCATCGCGTAGCTTGTCGGAGCCTTATCGAGGTCTTCACGTGATTCAACATCAATTTTGCGGTTGATTGCAACTTCGGTTAAACCTTTTTTATGAGATTCTTCAACCAACTTATTCGCGAATTCTGTCATATCGACGTCTGATTTAACGTGAAATGACAAGTGTGGAACATTGCCAAAACCAACACATGAAGTAATTGACTTAAAGATGTTGGGTGCATATGGACCACCTTCCGCTTCTGCGCCGCGGAAATGAAGTAGCTCCAGATTGGTGTTGCCGAATTGAATGAAACGAACGTCGAGATTATCTTTACCGCTGCGGAGATCAGGAACTCCGTAGTATTCAGGCGAGTGTTCTCCCTCTTTGCTGTTCATTTCATCCAACTGGAAGAGGAGATTATGCATTTCTGAACCGTAGAAACCATCTCCACCTACAGCGAGACGACCCCCAAGAATATCGATGTAAAAGGTAAGTGACTTTTTCAAGTCGGGAGTCGTCATCCCAAAGTGCTGAATTCCCTGCAGCATGTGCCCTAATGCTGAAGGAGTTTCAGTGGTGTCCGGAGAGTAAAGCTCCATGGTGTTTGAACCGCTTTTTACCATCCCCAATCTGGCTAAAACATTAGGAACTCACCACGACCCAACCGGCATGTCAGTGAATCAATACATAATTGCGAAGTTTGATTCGATTAGCCTTCTTTAAGGATTTTGACAGCTTCATCTAGCATCTTTGAAACACCAACAGGCCAGATTGATGTGTAGCGATAAAGTTTTGCGAGTGAGTTGTTGTACGTAAATATTGACTTGGTATAAGACTCTGATGCTATCGAAACAGCATTAGCAGCTGCCGTGAATGCTGTAGCGTCGATCAGGTTTTGTTGGTACAGTATTTTACTGGTATCTCTTGCCCTCTTTGCGTTCGTAAGTGCTGCCTTTGAAGTGTTTAAGCTCATTTTGGCGGTTGTATATTCAGCGAAAGCCGTCGCTGTTTGAGTGGCAACCATATCTCTCGATGCCTGTGCTTTTGCGAGTGACTGTTTAGACGCATACTTGGCACTGCGTGACTTTGCATCATTAACTGTTCCGTCAAAATTCCAACTAAAGATCAATCCAATGTTTGCACTGGGGCCCCAGCTCCAGGTCTTATTATTCTTTTTGGCATCCGATGCACCGTAGATGCCGTTCTGAGCATTGTAATCAAAGTAGCCATAGAGTGATAGTTTTGGGAGGTAAGAGTAACTGTATGATGTTGCCAGATAACTTTGAGATTTAGCTAGTGTTTGAGCACTCAGAATTTCTTCTCGATGAGCAAGGGCATGTTCAATTGTTGGCATCAATTCCATGTTCCAGCTACCAAGAGGTCGCATCTGAAAATCATCAGATGGTTTGATTAATGTTCCAATCGGAAGTCCCATGGCCCTTGCCATATTTGCTCCTTCTTGAATCAGTTTAACGTGCATGTCGATGAGTTGTTCTAGCTGAGCGTATAAAGTTGCTTTCGATTGTTGAACAGCATTTAGGTTGATCAACGTTGGTGCCGCACTATATTTTGCTTCCGCTTGGGAAAGTTGGTCAACGTTTTCACGATAATCAAGTTCTAATCCATTTAGAAACTTGATTTCACTGTAGAGGGCAAAATAACCTTCCTGAACTGCAAGGACCGTGTCTCGTACGGTCATGTTAAATAGTAATTCTTCGGCTTTCGCCGCCTCTGTTGAGCTTTTGATGACAGCTCCTCGTGGCATATCAAAAAATGTCCAACGGCCATGCACTGCAGGGACAAAAGTATCGATAATTGTGTATGAATTCGAGTTTGTTTTTTCTAAGTATGTTTTGCCATCTGTTGATTCAACTGTCGTATATGCACGTCCTTGTGTGGATGTGTACCGTTGGCCGATCGTCGGCCAAGTTGGAACAATGTTGACGTCTCCATACGGGCCTGCGCCTGATGCAGTGGGCCACCATAAACGCTTATCACTGATGGCACTCCATTGTTTTGACTGAACCGAGCGATAAGCGGCCTGAATTGTGGGGTTATTGGCGATTGCATAGGCGATGGCTTCATCCAAGGTATAGGCTTGTGAGCGACCATCGAAGTCACGTCTGATCGCTGCAAGTTCCTCACTTGTTTCCTGAAATGTGTCATTTCCATAATCTAATGAATCAAATGAAGTTTGATCTACAGGTCCAGACGAAGTTTGGGAGAATGAGTCTGTTGGAGTTGGGTTGGCAAAACTCTGGGGAATGGCGACTAGTCCTAAAAGCTGCGCAGTTGAAATGAACGCAATTAAACGTTTCATTGCAGTTGGGACCTCAATAATTTATAAAATCTAGAGAGTTTTAATTAAATCGCAGCACTTTTGTCATGAATCGCACTTATTGTTGTGCCTGTCAATTGCTCATGTTTTTAAACCCGAATTATCATGGTCGTGTGTTACTTCACGACCATGGCATTTGCAGACGCACGCGAAGAGGTGGTTTTCTACGTCCCCCTCTGGATCCGCAATGGTATTTCTATAGAGCAGTTTGATAATTATTGGCGTGATGTCCATGGTCCTGTGTGTGCACGTCTGCCAGGGCAGATGGAGTATTGGCAATATCATTTGTCTGCTTATGATGGAGGAATTTTTCCAGAAATAAAGAACATCAGAATCAACACCGATCCCGCTGATCAATTTCTAGGGATTGCGGAGTTAACCTTTTCGTCTGTTGAGGATCGGGCTACATGGTTTACGGCTTCAGCCATTTTGATGGATGATGAGCACAATATTTTCAGTAAAGCCATTGGCTACACAACATCTATGGGGAACACGCGAACTGTTTCCAGTCGATTATCTGAGCCTTATCCAAATGGGCCCTTGTCTGAAATGCGTTATCACGTTCTCATTCGTAAGGAGGATGCTGTTTCTGTTGAGGATTTCAGAGATTATATGAAGGATGTCTTGATGCACGCAATTACAAAGCGTTCTGAAGTAGTTCAATTGCGATATCACTTGTTTGACGCAATTGATCTGTCTCGTCCTGATGCTCAAGGCGTCGAGCATGTTGAGAAAGACGGTAAGGAATATCATGCCGCTTTCGAGATTTCTTTTGCTAATGGTTTGGATCGTGAAAGCTTCTTTGCTTCCAGGGAATTCACTCAGGCTCTCACGGATGGTGCACTGATGATCGATATGATTAAGCCCTGCGCTGAGCGATTTGCTGCCACGTTTGTGCGCGACCATCAAATGACCCTCGCAGGTCAACGTGGATCTTCTGTTGCTCAGTTGGTCAACGATCTTGGAGCACTTAATCAAATCCGTGAGGATATCGGTTCCTTAATGCTGACGAATAAGCTTGAAAGTTAGTTTTCATTTGATTGTTTTCAGTCTGGCTCTTGCTGCTGAGTGCTTTTGCACCAGCAGCTTCTTATTTGTTAAACCAGCTGGTAAAACCTGTTTGTGATGCATCGGGATAAACTCGCCATTCAACAATTTTTCCGTTTTCAAATCGGTAGATATCTGTACACGGAACCTGCACGAATTTTTCAGTCAATTTGTTGACGTAATTAGCATCCATTTCGATGATTACGGTATCATCGTCGGCCTTCCAAAGGCCGCGTTGATTGTGAGTCGTTAATTTTAGTATTTTGTAGATATACTGAAGCGTTCTTGATATTTTGTCTGGGCCGACGACCGGATCATTCGCGCCTACTTTGTACACCACGTCTTCGTGAAAAAAGCTTTCAAACAGTTTCCAGTCTTCTTTTTTGAGCGCGGCATACATTTCGGAAACCTTTTTTTTGATGTCTTCGTGCCCTAGACTTATTTCTGTATTTTCTTGTTTGTGTGATGGTAGTGGCTCGTTGTAAACGGGGCTGATGTCCATAAAGATTCTGAGCTCTTTTACTTTGCCTTTTTCGTCAAACTCCAGTGCGTCGCAGCATGGCAGCGTGTGTTGTGCTCCATTGGCGCATGTATAGCTGATTTCCATCTGAAGGTATAGGCGCCCTCCCGATTCATGATGGTTGACGATGTTGTGCTCTACAGATGTTACGCGTTGCAGGAACTCTTCAGAGCCGTTGATTATTTCCTGGGGTGAATGTGCAGCTGAATTATTTGCGAATTTATAGAGGCATTCATCAGAAAAGTGTTCTGCAAAGCGTTCTATCTGCATCGTTTCCCCTGCTGCAAACAGTCGCTTGGCTTGCTCCAGGTTTTTGGACATGAGGCTTTGAGTTTGCTTTCTTCTAAATGCTAGCCATGATGATGCAAAATCACATCATGAGATTATTATTGAAAAATCTCCGAATTATGCGCCGTTACTCTTGGCCGTTGTTGATCAAAAGATTGGCCTGATGGAGTGCTTCAAGGCGATTTGGTAGAAGGTTGCCCACGCCGAATTGTTTTAGTCTTTTTTCTACTTTTCCAGTTGCACCCGTAACATAGGCTTGGCGATCATTGGTTTTGGCTTCTTGTACCATTCTCTCGATTGCGAGTGTTGCTGTTACACCTAAATGTGGGACATTGCTGATGTCTAAAATCAACACTTTATAGTTTTCGACTAATCCCATTCTGTCTGAAATTCCCTTAGCTGCTCCGAAGCTGAGGGGGCCTCTTAGGCTAAACAGCATCACGCCGCCATGGCATTGATCGAACTGATCTTGTTCTTCCTCGTTGAGATCACTTGTATGCTGATTTGGTCTGTCGTGATCCAAGGGATTGTCGGCTTCGATGTTTTCAAGCTGAACTTGAGTGATGGAATCAACTGTGAGGAGGTTGGCAATGAACATGCCAATCAAAACGCCCCAAATCAAGTCCCAAAATACAGTCATTAACAACACGCTGTACATCAGGAATGCTGTTTTTCCAGATAATCGGTGAGCGCGAAACAGGAATCCCCAATCGATAATGTCGAGCCCTACTTTGATCAATATTCCAGCCAGTAATGCCGTCGGAATCTTGCTGGCTAGCGGTCCTGCGCCCAGCAGTACAACCAGTAGCGCGAGTGAATGGGTCATCCCTGAAATGGGTGTTTGCCCCCCTGAATTGATGTTGATAACAGTGCGCATCGTGGCTCCCGCGCCGGGCAGTCCTGTAAAAAATCCCGCTGCAGCATTGGCCAGTCCCTGGCCAATCAGTTCGCGGTTGGAGTTATGGCGGGTTTGTGTGATGTTGTCGGCTACGAGGGATGTGAGCAGGGAGTCGATGGCTCCAAGTAGGGCCAACACCACTCCGGCGCGAAGCAGTTCAGGAAGGTATTGGGTGAAGTTTGGAACTTGAATGCGTAGCCCTGCTTCGGGTATGTCCCCAATCCTGGTGATGGCTTCTAGACCCATCGATTGCAGACGTTCATCGTTGAACAGCACCAACGAAAGAGGGGTTACCAGCAACAACGCCAGCAGCGGTGATGGCACCCACTGTCTGATGCGAGCCGGAGTTAAAAAAACCACGGCCAAGGTCATCAAGCCCACAGCTATGGCGGCCGGGTTGGGTTGAAACCCTGCGATCAAACCGTCCAGAGACGACAGCACTCCTCCTCGGGTACTGATGCCAAGAAATGGTCCGATCTGTAGGACGAGAATGATGAAGCCGATGCCAGACATGAATCCCGACACAACCGAATACGGCACAAGGGTGATGTAACGGCCCAGCCTCAAAACCCCAAGAAGCGCTTCAAACAGTCCACCCAAGACAACGGCTGCCATCACCAACGGCAGCAGTTCACCTGCATTCAGGTCTGTTGATACCCCAACGGCAGCCAGACTGGAGACGACCCCAGCAACGGTGACACTCATTGGGCCAGTAGGGCCGCTCACCTGGGCGGGGGTTCCTCCGAACAAAGCCGCCAGAAATCCGGCAACGATGGCGCCGTACAAGCCATAGATGGCTCCACCTGGTCCAAGGGCTGCGTTGCCGAATGCAAGGGCGAGCGGCAAGGCCACCACAGCTGCTGTGATGCCCCCCAGCAAGTCGCCACGAAGATTGCGTCTGTGAAGGCCGTGGATCAGCGGCATCTCAACGCATGCCGCTCCAACTGGCGAGGTCCGCCAAGGATTGGATTCCTTCCCGACGTGATCCATCCGGCATCACCCAGGTGGGGTAGGCACGAATGTTTGCCGTTGTGCATTCAGCAGCTTGTTTGGGCAGCTGCTTGGGCTTGCGGCATTCGACGTAGGGGACGTCGGCACCGGCCTGCTTCCCAAACAGATTCATTTGTCGGAAACATGCGGGGCAGGTCCAGGACCCGTAAAACCTCGCGCCGATGCTGCGTAAATGGTCCGCTAACGCAATCGCCTCGCTGTTCGACTCGCGCAGGGGCTCACCGATCGTTCCCTTCCAGCCAGCGGAAACGGACATTGCGCTGCCCAGGCTGAGGCCGATGAGCAGGACTGCTGGACCGATCGGCTTCATGCCGCCTCTTGCGTTATGGACCGAAACTAGGTGGGAGATTCACGTTCGGGCTTCCCTCCATGGCGAATCCACACGGGTGAGCAATGGACTGGGACACTGCAAGACGAACGCCGAGTGGTTGAACGGAGGCCATGGCCGGCAGCGGATACAAGGACTATTTCCAGGTTCTCGGCGTTGATCGCAGCGCCGATGCAGGAGCGATCAAGCGCGCTTTCCGAAAGCTGGCAAGGCAGTATCACCCCGATGTGAATCCTGGTGATCAGGCTGCCGAGGCCAAGTTCAAGGAAGTGAGTGAGGCTTATGAGGTGCTTTCCGATCCGGAGAAGCGCCGTAAATATGAACAGTTCGGCCAGTACTGGAATCAGGCCGGTGGCATGGGCGGTGGTGGTGTTCCCGGAATGGACGTTGACTTCGGGCGTTACGGCAATTTCGACGATTTCATCAATGATCTACTGGGGCGCTTCGGAGGCCCAGGCGCCGCTTCTGGCTTCCAGGGAGGGGGCTTCCCACGCGGTGCACAGGCGACTCGTGCGCCAGTGAATCTCGATGCAGAAGCCACGGTGAGTGTGAGTTTCTCCGAAGCCTTCCGCGGTACAGAACGCACCTTGTCTGTGAATGACGAACGGGTGCAGGTTCGAATTCCAGCGGGAGTTCGCAATGGTTCAAAACTTCGCCTCAAGGAGAAGGGGAACCTTCAGCCAGGGACCGGCCGTCGCGGCGACCTCTATCTCAATCTCAACGTTCAGGCCCATCCTGTGTGGCGACTCGATGGCGATCAGCTGCGGGCCGATCTACCGGTGAGTGTCGATGAGCTGGCGCTGGGTGGCACCGTCAGCGTGATGACGCCTGATGGTGAGGCCCAGGTGAATGTCCCTGCCGGAACAGCGCCTGGCCGCAGTCTCCGTCTGAAAGGGAAGGGCTGGCCTGGTCGTGGCGGGCGTGGTGACCTGCTGCTCACGCTCACTCTCGAATTCCCCAAGAGTTGGTCGGCAGCTGAACAGCAGCTACTGGACCAGCTGCGTCAGAGCCGTTCCCAGGACCCCCGTCAGGCGTGGATGCGGTCCGCCGCACTCTGAATTGAGGCCCATGGGGCCAGATCTACGATCGACGGCTGGTTCTCGGGACTGATGGAACTCACTTACCGCCCCCGCCGCCTGCGCCGCACCCCTGCCCTAAGGGCCATGGTGCGCGAAACCAGTCTTTCGGCTGCCGACTTCATCTACCCCTTGTTTGTGCATGAGGGAGCTGAAGTGGAGCCCATTGGTGCCATGCCCGGCGCCAACCGTTGGAGTCTTGCGGCGCTCACCGGAGAGGTTCAGCGCGCCTGGGATCTGGGTGTGCGTTGCGTGGTGCTGTTCCCGAAGGTGGCAGAGGGCCTCAAGACGGAAGACGGTGCCGAATGCTTCAACGAAAACGGTTTGATTCCCCGTGCCATTCGGCAACTCAAGAGCCAGCTTCCGGAGATGGCGATCATGACGGATGTGGCTTTGGATCCTTACTCCTGCGATGGCCACGATGGAATCGTGAGTGAACAGGGGGTTGTTCTCAACGATGAAACGATCGATCAACTCTGCAAACAGGCCGTTGTTCAGGCCGGAGCAGGTGCCGACCTGATCGGGCCGAGCGACATGATGGACGGTCGGGTGGGTGCCTTACGGGAAGCCCTGGACGACGAGGGTTTCGAGCATGTGGGGATTATCAGTTACACCGCCAAGTACTCCTCCGCTTATTACGGACCGTTCCGTGAGGCCTTGGATTCAGCCCCACGAGTTGCTGGCAGCAAGCCAATCCCGAAGAACAAGGACACCTATCAGATGGATCCGGCCAATGCCCGTGAAGCCATCACCGAAGCCCAGCTCGATGAGCAGGAGGGCGCCGACATCATGATGGTGAAGCCAGGTCTGGCGTATCTCGACATCATTCACCGACTGCGGCAGGAATCGGAGCTCCCAATCGCTGCCTACAACGTGAGTGGTGAGTACTCAATGGTGAAGGCGGCTGCCGAGCGGGGCTGGATTGATGAGCGGGCTGTGGTTCTTGAAACCTTGCTGAGTTTCAAGCGCGCTGGTGCAGATCTGATCCTCACGTATCACGCCTGTGATGCAGCTACATGGCTGCGCGGCGGCTGAGCGATTTCGCATCGCAGATCCCCAGAATGGAGACCGATTCGCATCTCCTCATGCTCGATGGCAACGGTTGATCGTTTAGGCCACGTCGCCATTCGCGTCGAGGACGTTTCCCGCGCGGTGGAGTTCTACACCGGCCTGGGGATGCGCCTGGTCTGGGAAGCGGAGGATTGGTGTTACCTGGAAGCCGGTCCGGGCCGCGATGGACTCGCCCTGCTAGGGCCGGGATACAAAGCTGCCGGTCCACACTTCGCCTTCCATTTCCGCGATCGCGACGAGGTGGATGTGGTGCACGCGCGCCTCAAGGCAGCAGGTGTGTTCGTGGGTGCCGTCCACGATCACCGCGACGGAACAGCCTCCTTCTATCTCAAGGATCCCGACGGCAATTGGTTGGAAATGCTTTATGAACCTCCCGGTGGCATCCCTTCCAACTGCAGCTGAACCCGCCGTCATTCCGGACCGGGCGCTGCGGGAAACCCTTGAGCTCCTGGAATGGCCGCTGCTCTGTGAGCACCTGTCGACCTTCGCTGCCACAACGATGGGGCGAGATGCTGCGCGCAAACTGCACCTCCCCGACGATCTGACGAGCAGTCGCACGGCGTTGTCCGAAACCGTGGAACTGCTGACGTTGGATGAACTCCAGGAGGGAGGCCTCAGTTTCCGTGGGGTGCGGGATCTGCGTCCTGTCGTGCTGCGATGCAGCAAGGGAGGAGTCGCCTCTGGAGAGGATCTGCTTTCTGTGGCTGAGACCCTCGCCACGGCAAGGCGTCTACGCAGACAGATTGTGGACCCTGACTTGCGTCCGGCCTGCACAACGCTGGTTGGAACGATGGTGACCCTGCCGGAGCTGGAACAGCGCCTCAAGTCCGTCTTGGAGGAGGGAGGTCGTGTAGCGGATCGAGCCAGTGCCCATCTGGCCGGGTTACGCCGGCAATGGAACGAGGGGCGTCAGGAGCGTCGTGACAAACTGCAGGAGCTGATGCGGCAGCTGGCTCCGGTTCTGCAGGACACGGTGATTGCGCAACGCCATGGTCGGCCTGTGCTGGCGGTGAAGGCCGGCGCTGTCGGTCGGGTTCCGGGTCAGGTTCACGACAGCTCGGCCTCCGGCAGCACCCTGTTTGTCGAACCGCGCTCCGTGCTCAACATCGGCAACAGGCTGGTGGATCTCGAGGGGCGCATCCGAGATGAAGAGCAGCGTGTGCTGACGGAGCTGAGTCAGGAGGTCGCCCTATACCAGGAGCCGCTCAGCGTTCTGAGCGCGGTGCTGCAACGTCTCGATCTGGCTCTCGCGCGAGGTCGTTACGGCCGTTGGCTCGGTGCAGCCGTGCCGATCCTGGATGAGCAGCCTGAGGCACCGTTCCGACTCGATCATTTGCGTCATCCGCTGCTGGTTTGGCAGGAGAAGAGGTCGGAAGGACCGTCGGTTGTGCCGATTTCAATCGAGGTCAGCCAGAGCATGCGCGTGGTGGCGATCACTGGCCCCAACACGGGTGGCAAAACCGTCACCTTGAAAAGCATCGGCCTGGCAGCCCTGATGGCCCGTGCAGGAATGCTGCTGCCCTGTTCCGGTCAGCCCACCCTGCCCTGGTGTGCGCAGGTGCTGGCGGACATCGGTGATGAGCAGTCCTTGCAGCAGAGCTTGTCCACCTTCAGTGGCCACGTGAAGCGAATCGGTCGCATTCTCGATGCCCTGCAGAAGGGACCGGCACCGGCTCTCGTTCTCCTCGATGAGGTCGGTGCAGGGACAGATCCCAGTGAAGGGACCGCCCTGGCCACGGCCCTGCTCAAGGCTTTAGCGGATCGAGCTCGGCTCACGGTGGCGACCACCCACTTCGGTGAGCTGAAGGCGCTCAAATACAGCGACAGCCGCTTCGAAAACGCCTCCGTAGCCTTCGATGTCGAAACCTTGTCGCCCACCTATGAGTTGCTGTGGGGCATCCCTGGGCGAAGTAACGCGCTTGCGATTGCCAGCCGACTGGGCCTCGATCAGCAGGTGCTGAATCAGGCCCAAGAGCTGTTGGCTCCCGCTGGTGACGGTGAGGTGAACAGCGTGATTCGTGGTTTGGAGGAGCAGAGGATGCGGCAGCAGTCGGCTGCGGAGGATGCCGCGGCACTGCTGGCGCGCACCGAACTTCTTCACGACGAACTGCTGCAGCGCTGGCAGAAGCAGAAGCAGCAATCGGTTGAGCGGCAGGAAAAAGGTCGTCTGCGGCTTGAGCAGTCGATTCGTGAAGGACAGAAGGAAGTGCGATCCCTGATCCGTCGGCTACGGGATGGACAGGCCGACGGCGAAACAGCTCGTAAGGCAGGTCAACAGCTGCGCAAACTCAAGGATCGGCATCGACCGGAACCGGAGCGGCGTCAGCAGCCGGGCTGGCGTCCCCAGGTGGGAGATCGCATCCGATTGCTGGCACTTGGCAAAGCCGCCGATGTTCTGGAGATCTCCGACGACGGTTTGCAGCTGATTGTGCGTTGTGGCGTGATGCGCAGCACGGTGGAGCTGAACGCAGTTGAGAGCCTGGATGGTCGCAAGCCTGCTCCTCCGCCTCAACCTGTGGTGAAGATTCAAAGTCGCCGCGGTGTCGGTGGCAGTGGCGGTGCTCAGGTCCGCACGGCCCGCAACACGGTTGATGTTCGTGGATTACGGGTTCATGAGGCCGAGGCGGCTGTTGAGGACCATCTCCGACAAGCGGATGGCCCGGTCTGGGTGATCCATGGCATCGGCACGGGCAAGCTGAAGCGGGGACTTCGCGCCTGGCTGGAGACGGTGCCCTATGTCGAGCGGGTCACGGATGCGGATCAAGGTGATGGTGGACCTGGGTGCAGTGTGATCTGGATGGCATAAAGGATCCACTGATCAACTCTTCAGCGGGTTCTCATTGGATTCCCCCCAAATGGGGGATTCAGCGACGATTGATGAACGCGAGAGTGTGCATATCCGAGGCGAGAGCCTCTCAATCTCCACTCGATTCATGCACGATGTTGTTCAAGGATTCGGAGGAGTCCTTCTTGGCGCCGTCGCTGGTTCGCTCTTGGCAGCAGGATCATTTCTGGCCATTGAAACGCAGTTGCCAGCTTTGATTCCAGCGAGCTCGACGGCCGTGATTGATCGCACAGTGCAGGGTTAACGCATCACAAATGCACCATGAATGTCGGGAAGCCTGATGTCGCACGGGCAGGCGGCTGAAAGCCATACAAAACCCATCAGGGGAAGGCAGGGCGGTTTGATTGTGCCGATCCATCTCCCGACAAAACATCTCGTTTGTAGGTGCTTCGTGAGTGCTTCATCAGTGAGCAACATCACAGACAGTCTTGATCTGTGTGGCCAGGCAGTGATCAAAAAGCCAGGAGGGTTGGTGTGTTCGAGGCCCGGCCTCACCGCCACGCGCTCTCCGTGAATCTCAGCCATTCCCTCACCGGCGCTGCCATTTCCCTGCTTGGTGCGTCCTGTCTTTTGGGCACTCCGGACGACTCCAGAAACGCTTGGGTGGAGACTGGCAGTCAGGCGGAATCATCGTCCCCCCTGGTGAGCTATCAATTCTCTTCTTCGGGACGATCCGATGTTCAGTTCGAGAAGGACTAGCCCTGATCCCAGAGATGCCAAGCATTCTGTGGTGGACAGGCTAATGTGTGATTACCGCTGTGACTACTGCCACGCCATATCTCGTCAAGCTGCCGGGAAGGTCAGGGTTTTACTTCCAGAGGAAGGTTCCTGCTGATCTGGTCAAATCCATTGGCAAACGCCTATGGCGATGGAAGGCAGGGAACACGCTCATAGAGGCTCGCAAGGCCGTTGTAGAGGCTTTGCATAAGACAGACGTCTTTATTGCTGAGCACCGTGGAGAGGTGACTCCAGAGCTGTTAGAGGCCATAGACAACAACCAAACCAGCAACCCTCTGACTGTCACCACCAGGGACTTCAAAGAAGTGGATGAAGAGGAGGTGGAGGTCACCGTTACGGAGCAACTGACTCCAGAGGAGCTATATCCACGTCATTCAGCAGAGGACGCTCACAGGCTTGTACAGAGGCAGGCAGGCAAAGGTAGAAGTGCTGAGGATTTACTACGTCAGGCAATACGGCTTAAGCAGCCTGCATTGACAACACAGAAGGGTTGGGAGCGTTACCTAAGCAAGACACTGGTCATATATTCCCTGGCCTGTATGACGAGAAGTATTCAAAGTGAGGTAATGGTATGCATTGGCATCACTTCATAGACATCAGTCCTAAAGCCTTAGAGATGCCGTCGCGACGGCGTTAAGAGATGCTGATGTTAATGAGAGAGTCTTTGGAGCAATCCTTGGACATACTCCTAAGTCGAGCATTGGTGTCTATGGGTCAGTGTCTATGGAGGCTAAGCAAAAAGCACTGGAGGCATTGATTAAGTAGGAAGGACTATCCGTCCACTGAGGCATCCACGACGCCTTGCTTTGAAGACGTGCTGGATGGAGATGATTATTTAAAACTCAACTAGGCTTCCTAGATCTAATAATCCTTCTGCAGCCTTTTCTGCCTCGCTATAGGAACCGTAACCCCAGGCAAAGGAAACTGTGGCCGAACTTTCCCAATCAGGCATAGATCCACAATTACTCTTTTTGCCTTTGATGACCATTTGATCGGAACTACTTTTGATCCTTTGAATTTTAAACGAGCAAAATTCATCTTCAAAGGAAGGCTTATAACTGATGATGCTATCTCCATATTTTTTGAAATTCTTCTTATGCATCTTCGCCATTTCACCTGCATATTCATGATTGATCACCAGATCGGCTTTCCCTTTGCGTTTAGGCTTGATAAGAACGTCGTCGTACGTGGCTGTTGATACGCTCTTTTTTGTTTTCGCCATAGGAATCAAGAAATTTTACTAACAATATCATAAGCTCCTGAAGCAGGCAAAGTTATTTCTCACATTCAAAACAAAAGGCCCGGACGTAATGCCTGGGCCTTTGTTTATAGGATCGGCTGGGCAGACATACAATGGAATTGTGTCGCTCTAGTCGGACATTGTCACAGCTGAATAGAGAGTTTTGATGTCACTAGAGTTAAGCCTGAGCACATAGAAGACTTCAGCTACGTATCGTTTGCTTGATTGCTTAACCACAGAACCACAGAGCGAGGCATCACCAACATTCGTTGTCTCGTCTGAAGTATTGGTTAGCCGTAAGCTAACGGAGAAAGTATTGATTAAGTTAAAGCAATTGATGTCTTTGATGATGAGAAGAAACTGAATTCTTGTCGAGAGGTCGATAGCGGCAATCACAAAAGCCCCCTGCTTTTCCCTTGCGGGTTTTGTATTGCTTTCAGCCAATAGGCTTCAGGGACCAATTGTGACCATGCTCAGAGATCAGGACTTCAAAGAGATAATTATCAGACTAATGGTTGGTCAAAGCTTTATCAATGTCCACCCCAGCTCTAGCTGCAGGAACTGTGACAAGTTCGTTCAGATGATCAACGGCATGAGATGATGACTAATGTCTTAAGCGACATGCATTTAAATTGCATCACTTCTTTAGGAGGGAGGTAAAAACTGCCAGTAGATCCAAACAGCAAATATCGTCAAAGGCAAATCAACCAGAATCTAGTTAGCAATCTTTGTCTCCTCATATGTTTTGCAAAAAGGTATTTTGATTCTCCAGCCACCAGCCTTTTCAATCCAATAATTATGCTCTCTTTGTTTATATCGAATCTCTCTGAAGAAGATGAAGTATTTTGTTTCGCGTATTCTTACACCCAACCCTCGGTCAAGCTCTACATCACTCCACTCATAGCTTTCATCTTCGACAAATTCACCTTTTTTGAAGCGAGTCCATGACCAGTGAGTGAAAGTGCCGGAGAATTGGAAATTCATATTACTGGATATAGGTGAAGTCTATTCATTGCATAATTTTATCCATTATTTCCAAAAGAGCCATTGCCTCCTGGAGCATCTCCGGAATCAATGGAATCCGAATCCCCCAAACTGGTAGTCATTGCGCCTGACGAACCCCCCAAAGGGACTAGAGGCTCACCCCAAGGTGCCAGGCAATCAGCCTGTCCTTCTCGTCTTCAGTCAAGAAAGGGTCAAGTCAGTCCAGTAGCAGCTCAGTCACTGCAGGCTCTCCAAGGTCTTCGATGCCCCCATAGAGCCAGCGTTTGAAAAGGTCAGGGTCATTGGCGCGAAGAGCAGCAACCAGCTCCCCCATCAGGAACAACGCAATGCGGGTGTCTTGAGGCATGGGTCAGACGTGACTGCCTTGAGTGTTCCCCGCTGTTTTGGGTTTACGGAATCTCCCTTACATACTTCCTGTATTGAGGTGGATTCCACTGCTTGAGGAAGGTGGAAAACCTCATCGTGTGATTACAGGACTAATCCCTAACACTGGTTCTTCACCCATTCAGCAGGGCGTCGATTGCCAAGTTCTACTGCTTTTCTCCAATCATCACATGCACCCTCAAGATCAGCTGCCCTTTCTCTATTTAGACCACGATTCAAATAAGCAGCACTCTGAGAAGTATCATTCTCTATCGCCTTTGTGTAATCAGCGCTTGATCCTTGATAATCTCCTAGTTTAAACCTGGCAATACCACGATTGTTATAGGCAATAGCATTCTGAGGATTAATCTCTATTGCCTTGGTGTAATCATCAATTGCTCCTTGATAATTGCCCGCCTCGTATTTCTCTAGTCCTTGATCAAAATACTGCCTTGCTAATGGGTTTGCATTTGCAGTAATCAATGGAGATCCAAGTGCAAGCACGGACAATGCTGCAGCAATGGCAATAGTCCGGCGTGACATAGAAAGAATTTTCTGCTCCTCTGTGAGCTTAGGTGTAACCAAGTGCTCCAGGCAATAAAAACCCCTCGAAGCAAGCGGGGTGGTATGTGTGAGGTTTTGTCGGGAGATGGAAAGCAACAATCAAACTGACCTGTCTTTCCCTTGTGGGTTTTGTATGACTTTCAGCCTTCATCACTTGGTCTCAGATAGTTAGTCGTATGGGGCAATGCCGCTTGATCACTAACCTCGCCCTTTCATTCATCATCTCCTGAACAACACCATCAATCTCTAATCCCGCCCCGTCGTCATCACATAACGCCAGCCGAAATTCAGCCAACATCACACTACCAGCTAACCGCACTGTGTCGCCCTTTCGGGGATTTATGGCTGGCAATCCTTTAAGTAATTTTCAAACATATTGATTACTTGATAGTAAGGGCTTTCCTGTTGATTATCATTGTAGCGTGCAGTCACTCTTTTCAGTGGATCTTCAAGCATGTAAGCGACAATCCATTGGGAATCTTTGCTCTGGTCTAGGTATTTCAAGAGAATTTTAGCTCTCTTTGTAACTTCCTCCGCGCATCGTCTTTCTCTTTCTATGCTTAATCGATAGACTCTACGATGACGAGGGGGGCCCACCAAGCAACTAAAAATTATTCTAAAAAACTTGTTGACGTAGAAATTCCGATATGGACCTTGGTACGTGCCCTTGTATGGACCTTGGTAATCAATAACATTGTTCAGAGAACATAAAATTGCATTTCGACCCTCCTGGTGGTGCAAGATTAACTCTCTAATGATTCTGAATTCTTTGCCTAGGGGGTGTTTCTTCAACATTTGATTCACATAAGGGCGAACATAATTCATGTGCAGTCATCCAATTCTTTAATCTTACTCATTTTTAGTAGTTGTCACCACAACTCGGACACATTCACCATCGCCGTGCTGCCTTCAGACCACATCACCCGTGCAGGGGATTCATCCTGGCTTTCCTATCCCCCAGAAGAGTGAACTGGTTCATGGCAACACAAAACCCCGCGATTGCTGACGGGGTGGAGTGCACTTAAATCACCGCCATTGATTCAGCAACCAGCATCTCGATCCTGCTCCTGTTCACCACCTTGGGAGAACAGTGCTTCCATCGCTGCTGCATCTAGTTCAATATCAGTAAAAGCTCCACCTTTATCCATCTCTTCCAACTCATCTGCTAGTTCATCGCGGTCAAACACATAACCTTCTTTCTTGCCATCCTTGATCACACGCTTCAATGCTTTCTTGGGCTCCAGTGTGAAGTCCACCAGCAGGTCAGCTTGCTCTGAATCGCTCAGTGTTTCTCGATAAGCAGCAATCTGCTCTTTGGTGTCACCGCCGTGCTCGTGATCATGGTCGTGCTCATGATCATGGTCTCCCGTAACAGCATCAAATGCCTCCATCCCCTCAAACTGCTCAGCACTCAATTCAGGCTTGCCTTTGAACTTGGCGATCAGCCCACCAACCTTCTTGGCACCCCAGCCTTTAGCAGTGCCGTTCTCGTTGAGGTACAGCTTTCCTTTCTTCTCGTCATAGACCACATCCGCATCAGACTTCATCAGATGCTTCAGCTCTTTCTTGCTGGATGCGATGGCAAAGCTGCCGCTCTCGGTGCCCTCAACGCTGTAGCTGGCATCAGGATCAACGGCTTTGACCTTGCTGACCTTCTTGGCGTTGAAGTCAGGCATGGGGTGCAGCAATTAAAAGAGTGCTGCTCTTTTTAGCCCGATATCAGGGTTTGAATGCCTCGACTGTGCAGCTGTGAGTCCTGTACAGGCAAATAAAAAACCCCGCCAAGCGAGCGGGGTCAGTGCATCAGTTCAAGATTCATAACCTCCTGAATCCTGCTCCTGCGCACCACCCATACCCATCAGCGATGCCAAGGCTGCAGCATCAAGCTCCACATCACTGAATGCACCTGAATCGTCCATTTCATCGAGTGCAGCACCGAGTTCAGCCTTATCGAATTTGTAGCCCTCTTTCTTGCCTGCTTTGGTGATGCTCTTGAGACCCTTCTTGGGGTCAATCAACGTTTCGCCATACAGCTCAGCTACATCGGATTCACTTAAGCCTTCGCGGAGAGAAGCGATCTGCTCCTTGATGTCACCACCATTGCTTCCGCCACCACCACTGGTCACTACATCCTCATGAGCGGAGAGATCTTCAAAGTGGTCTGCTGAGAGTTCTGGTTTGCCTTTAAACGTGGCAAGCAAACCACCCACCTTCTTCTTTCCCCAGCCCTTGGCCGTGCCGTTGTCGTTGAGATACAGCTTGCCTTTCTTCTCGTCGTAGACCACATCCGCCTCGCTCTTCATTAGAGCCTTCAGTTCCTTCTTGCTGGAGGCGATGGCAAAGCTGCCGCCGTCAGTGCCATCAACA
>NZ_KI911558.1:2621451-2632779 GCF_000515235.1 Synechococcus sp. CC9616
CTATCCGAATTGCCCAATTAAACCTGTTCGTTAGTTGTTGGCTCCAGCGTCATTAGTTCTTTCAGGCTAGTCCTATGAAACTCATTCCACTCATCGGTGCACTCCTCCTTTCAACCGCACCAGTTCAGGCTGTCGAAGCATTTGAGGATTTAAATAATGAAGAGTTTGATAAGATGCTCGAAGTTTATATGATTGGATACGTCTCAGGGGCTCTTCATTACTCATGCAGACTGAAGCAGCTAGAAAAAATTAGTCAACAAGAATTTGAGGTAGCGTTGTCTGGAGCGAAGGATGCGTTCAACCAAAAATACGAGTATATAGCTAAAGCTTTGCTTGAGGGAATATGGGCAGACGTAAAGAGACATTGTGCGTATGAACAAATCAATATCGGTGACTTTAAATAGATAGATTCAACTGAATAATCACATGCATTCCGTCATCAATTCTTTCAGGCTAATCCTATGAAACTAATCCCACTCATCGGTGCACTGCTCATCTCAGCGGTTCCCGTTCAGGCGTTTGAAACATATGAGGAGTTAGTTGAAGCTTGTGGAGCTACAGAAGAAATCGGTAAATTGTGCGGAGCAGTTGCTGACTATAGTGCTGCAATGATGACGGTGAGTTTGCTTTGTGACTTAGAAGAAAAAAGTAGGCTTACAAAAGAGAACTTAGTTTTGTCTTGGGATGAATGGAATTTGATAGTGGATGAGAATTATTATAGTGGGGACACAATGTGGAATGTAGGAGCAGAGATAACATTAAAAAATTTGCCAGAATGTTCAATTTAACCTATCCCCTAATTTTTATCATCAATTCTTTCAAGCCTATCCTATGAAACTACTTCCATTCATCAGTGCACTCCTCCTTTCAGCCACAGCATCAAATGCCCAGACAGCTGAGCTAGATGAAATGCATCAAAAAGCTAGAAGCTTTTGCATACAAAATACAGACCTCTGTTTGTTCATCCAAAAACGAGCGGTAATTATGGACATGTGCTTTGAAATTACATTAAATAGATACGACATTGCCTACTTAAATGCCTACATTAAGCGAGGTTTGCTTCATGAAAGCTGGGGCAACCCATATAGACTCGCATCAGAAAGTGCAGCACATTGGTGTGAAAACATGGGCGTCAAAGGTGCAGCAGTTGAAAAGAACTAAACTTGACTTATTGTTAGCCCATGTTCTTGAGATTTATGCCCATGAAACTCCTCCCACTCATCGGTTCACTCCTCATCTCCGCTGCTCCAGTTCAGGCTTTTGAAACATTTGAGGAGTTATATAAAGCTTGTGAGACTACAGAAGAAAATAGTAATCTGTGCGAAGGTGCTGCTAATTTTCAATCTTTAGGGATAGCGGCGTATTTGCTCTGTGATTTAGAAGCAACAGGTATGCTTACAACAGAGAAAATACTTTTATCTTGGGATAATTTGAAAGAGCTTTTTACTTTTAATAGTAGGGACCCAATGTGGAATGCAGGAGCAGAAAAAATGCTAGAGAACCTCCCAGACTGTTCACTTAAACCTTAATTGTAGGTTCCAGCAAAAAGGCTCCATAACTAGCGAAAGATACTTGCCTGATAGTTTTACCTAATGTGAACATTAGACCTGCTGCAGAGCTACATAGGACCGTCTGGTGCAAGGCAACGCGAAGCATTCTTGGAAAGAAATATGCATCTAAGGCTGCCGCGACGCCTCTTTAAATCTGCGATACCGCTGTGCATACCTGACCCTCAGGAGACCCTGAGATGCCTTGGTACAGCAGGATTGTTAAAAATGGTTTTAGTTCGAGAAGAACACCACAGCCCAGGCCACCACAAAGAACAGCAGGATGTACACCCAGGGATTCCAGCCCTTCACCCAGTAAGGAATTAGATACAAACCATCTGCAACGGGAGAGCGCTTCGGTTTTTGATTCAGGGGGTCGTTCGACATCACCAAGGCTGTAAGGAACTTGAAAACTCCTGCTACGGCAGGGCTCAAGAGCTTTTTTGATTGTACAAGGGCTGCCGTGGCTAAGGAAGAACCAGCAATCTCATCTTGATTATGGAAGGCAACAAAACCATGCGCGACATGGTGAACGCCCATCTGCCGATTCTTCTGCAACTGATCAGCACGGTGTCCCTGGTGGTGATCGCCTTCAGCGCTACCTGCATCAGCAGCTCATTGAAGGAAATCAGCGGCAAAGGGGAGATGGCGATGAAAACCTCGGCCATGCAGGCGTCAGCTTTCCTTCGCTTGCCTTAGCCGCCAGATGTTAAATCCGAACGCGGTCTAGTCGATGACTGGGAGTTGAGGGCCAGGCTCAGGGGACGGTTGAATCGGAATCTTGATCGCCTCGCCCTCGCCATCAAACAACCGCCAGCCGCTTGGATCAGGATCCAGATGCAGGGTTTGCCCGGCGACAACGTGAAGATCAGGATCGGCACGGACCTGCACCAGATGCTGCCCCTCCAGCAATTTGCAGGTGATCAGCTGTTCGTTGCCGAGCATTTCGCAATGGCTCACCTCAGCGGGAAGATTGCGGTTCGTGGCCGGGGCGACGCGCCAGCTTTCCGGTCGAAGTCCGGCGGTGAGGTGTTGATTATCGAGGGACGGAAGGATGTCGGCGAGGGGGCCTTCCACCGCAAGGCGATGCTCGCCGAGTAACAACGACGCTCCGTTGCCGATTCGGACGGGCAACAGGGTCATCGGTGGACTTCCAATGAACTGCGCCACGAAAAGGTTGGACGGCCAGCGATAAAGCTCCATCGGTGTTCCCAGCTGCTGAAGTCTTCCCTGGTTCAGCACGGCAATGCGATGCCCCATGGTCATCGCCTCCACTTGGTCGTGGGTGACGTAAACGGTGGTGGTTCCGAGCTGGCGTTGCAGCTCAACAATGCGGGCGCGAGTGCTGTTGCGCAGCTTGGCGTCCAGATTGCTGAGCGGTTCGTCCATCAGGAACACCGATGGCTGACGAGCCATCGCTCGGCCAAGAGCAACCCGCTGTTTCTGCCCCCCCGAGAGTTCCTTGGGCAGCCGGTTCAGCAATGCCGAGAGCTCAAGCGCTTCAGCCACATTTTTCACGCGCTCCTCGATCTGCCGTTCACGTGCTGACCGAACGCGCATCGACTGCGGCATGCATCGGCTGGCTCGATGCAGTTGATCCCTGACTTGCTGAGCCAGGCTGCGGTGCTGACTCCGGCGTAACCCGAAACTCAGGTTGTCCCGAACGCTGAGGTGGGGATAGAGGGCATAACTCTGGAACACCATGGCCACATTCCGGCGTGCCGGCCGCAGGCGGCTCACGGGTTGCTGGCCGATCCAGATCTCTCCCGAGCTGGGCTGATCCAGACCCGCCAGAAGGCGCAGCAGGGTGCTTTTGCCACAGCCGGAGGGCCCGACAAGCACCAGGAATTCACCGTCCTCAATGCTGAGATCAAGTTGACGAATGACCTCGACAGGCTTGTCCCCCCGTCGTCCGGGAAAGGTTTTGCTCAGAGCTTCGAAACGGACTCCAGCCAACCGAAGAACTGCATCGGCCTGAGTTTAGGTTGGAGAGACAGGCCACCCGGTGGTGCCGTGCAGTTCATCGACCAGGCGCGGATCACGGTTCGAGGGGGGCGGGGAGGAGATGGCATCGCCGCCTTCCGACGCGAAAAATATGTGCCGGCTGGCGGCCCCTCAGGTGGGGACGGAGGTCATGGCGGACATGTGGTGCTGCAGGCTGATTCGAATCTGCAGACCCTGCTGGATTTCAAATACAAGCG
This sequence comes from Synechococcus sp. CC9616, assembly GCF_000515235.1. Classification (NCBI taxonomy): domain Bacteria; kingdom Bacillati; phylum Cyanobacteriota; class Cyanophyceae; order Synechococcales; family Synechococcaceae; genus Synechococcus; species Synechococcus sp. CC9616. The sequence continues at coordinate 2,625,200 of NZ_KI911558.1, forward strand.
GCTGTTCGCTGCGGATGATGGCCGGCGCGGCGGACCCAACAAGTGCACGGGTGCATCCGGTCGTCAGCTGGTTGTGAAAGTTCCCTGCGGTACCGAGGCTCGCCATCTCACCACAGGAATCCTTCTGGGAGACCTGATTGAGCCTGGTCAGCAACTCACGGTGGCCTTTGGTGGCCGCGGAGGGCTGGGGAACGCGCACTACCTCAGCAACAGAAACCGGGCACCGGAAAAGTTCACCGAGGGCAGAGACGGTGAGGAATGGCCTTTACAGCTCGAGCTCAAACTATTGGCCGAGGTGGGCATCATCGGCCTTCCCAATGCCGGCAAAAGCACATTGATTGCTGTGCTTTCAGCCGCACGGCCCAAGATCGCGGACTATCCATTCACAACCTTGATTCCCAATCTTGGGGTCGTTCGACGTCCAAGTGGTGATGGCACCGTCTTCGCGGATATCCCGGGTTTGATTGCGGGAGCTGCTCAGGGTGCTGGGCTCGGCCACGACTTCCTGCGACACATCGAGAGGACGCGGTTGCTGATTCACCTCGTGGATGCCGGTGCCGAGGATCCGGTTGGTGATTTGAGAGTTGTGGAGAAAGAGCTCATTGCCTATGGGCATGGCCTTGTGGATCGGCCAAGACTGCTTGTTTTGAACAAGCAGGAACTCGCATCTGAAGATCAGTTGCAGCGCGTGGTCGCTGAACTGGAGGCCATCAGCGGTCGCGATCCCCTGACAATTTCCGCCGTGATGGGGCGTGGTCTGGATTCCCTGTTGGGTCGGGTCTGGTCAACCCTTGGGGTGTGATGGTCCGTTGCAGGCTGCACACCGATGCTTGTGGCTTGTGATTTGTCTCGCCATAACGGGGGAACAGAACAACTGTTCAAGTCCCCACCCGTCATGACCTTCTACACCTGCTTCGACAACAAGGGTTCGGTCATCGCCCGATGCCAGACAGAAGAGGAAATCGCTGTTCTACGCCGCATGGGCCGTCCCATCGCAGAAGTGAAAGCGATGAAGAGCCAAGAGGCTGTGGTGTGCAGCCTCACAGGTAGCCCTAGCGACTACAACGAAGAGTTCTAGGTCGAGGTTCCTCAGTCGTCGTAGACCCGGCACTCATCAGCATCCGGATTGGCCTCGCAGTGCAATTCGAGTGAGGTCGGGTCGTGGTTGTCGCCGGGATGGTGCTCTTTGTACTCCTCGAGGGAGTTGAGTTCCTTCTCGAAGTGACGCAGCTTGGCGTCATCACCAGCAGCCTTGGCCGCTTCGATTTCGGTCTTGTCCTTCTGGATGTGCTCGTCGATGGATTTCATGGGATCGCGCCGCAAGCTGGCACCACATTACGGCGGTCTGAGGGGTGGAACAGTGATGGTTTCGAATGCAACAGTTCCCTGACGACATTGCTGGTATTTGGTAGCCGTTGCTACCCATTTGTTGTCGGTGTCAGGGGGCGAGTTCGCTCAGCTCCAGCCAGCGCTCCTCCGCGTCTCCGATCGCATGGATCAACGTTGCCAGCTCAACGCTCAGCTCGGCCATGTCCCCCTCCCCACGGGACAGTCGTTGCTCCAGTCCGCTGCGACGTTCCTCCAGCAGCGGCAGCTGCTGATCGAGTTGTTCTAACTCCTTGTTTTCTTTGAAGGAACGTCGACGCGGTCCTGTGCTGGTTGCTTTGGCAGGTTGACCTTTCTTGTTTGCCGCCGGCTTCTGCGCTGACTGCTGACGGTCCAGTTGACGCTGCTGTTCGAGAAATTCGCTGTAGTTGCCCTCGAATCGGCGCAGGCGGCCGCTGTCGAAGCAAAACAGGCGGTCAACCGTTCGGTCGAGAAAATAACGATCGTGAGAAACCACGATCACGCAACCACGGAAGTCTTCGAGGAAGTCCTCCAGCACGCTGAGGGTCTGGACATCCAGGTCGTTGGTGGGCTCATCCAGCAGCAAGACGTTTGGAGCCTGGATCAGCATCCGGCAGAGCGTGAGCCGCCGCCGTTCTCCTCCCGACAACTTTGAGAGTGGACTGTGTTGCTGCGCAGGGGGAAACAGAAAACGCTCCAACAGCTGTGAGGCGGTCAGTTGCTCGGTTCCGAGGTCGATCCGGCTGGCGGCCTCTTCAACAAACTCGATGACCTTGCGTTCCAGGCCCTTGCCCTCGGTGAACACATCGGTGTGTTGATCGAGGTAACCGATATGCACCGTTTCCCCAAGTCGCAACGAACCTTGGGTGGCTGATCGCCTGCCTGCAATCAGATCAAGCAGGGTTGATTTCCCGCTGCCGTTCGGCCCGATGATTCCCACACGGTCCTCAGGGCTGAAGCTGTAACTGAAGTTGTCCAGCAGCTTGCGGCCCGTTTTATCTCCGCCGGCGGTGACGCCGAGGCCCTCCGCTTCGATCACAAGCTTGCCGATGCGTCGGCTGACGCTCGCCATCGCAAGGCCGCCCTTCGCCATCAGGGGCTTGTTCTCCCGCATGGCTTCAATCCGCTGAAGCCTTGCCTTCTGCTTGGTGCTTCGCGCTTTAGGGCCCTGGCGCAGCCAGGCCAATTCCCGTCGCAAAACTCCTTTGAACTTGGCTGCTGAGGCTGCTTCCGAGGCGTCCTGCTCCGCTTTCCGCTGCAGGTAGGTGCTGTAGTTCCCGTCATAGGTGCGCGCCTGGCCTCCAGCCACTTCCACCATTCGCTGGGTGACCCGATCCAGCACGTAGCGATCGTGGGTCACCAGCACGAGTGCACCGGGATAGCGATCCAGCCAACTCTGCAGCCACTCAACGGCGTCGGCATCCAGATGGTTGGTGGGTTCGTCCAGAAGCAGCACATCCGGGCATGCCACCAAGGCCGACGCGAGGCTGACTCGCTTGCGGTACCCGCCGGAGAGATCCTCCACGGGGCGTTGCAGGTCGCTGATGCCGAGTTTCTGGAGCACTTCCCGGCACTGTTGCTCCAGGCTCCAGGCTTCCTCGTCATCCATGCGCTGGCTGAGCTGGCCCAGCTCAGCCAGAAGGGTTTCATCATCGGGATGTTCAGCGATCGCTTCGCTCAAAGCGCTGAAACGCACCAGGAGGTCGCGTTTGGCACCGCAGCCTTCCAGAACCTGTTCCAGCACGGTGCGGCCAGGTGTGATGCGGCTGTCCTGACTGACGAGAACCACGCGTAAACGCGGCGAGCAGCGCCGTGCGCCGTCACCCAGCGGTTCACTGCCCGCCAGCACCTTCAGCAATGTTGATTTGCCCGCGCCATTCGGTCCGATCAGTCCCAGGCGTTCCCGCTCACCGATGTAAAGATCAAGATCTGAGAACAGGGTGCGGATGCCGAAGTCCTTGGCGGCACCCACCAGGCTGATCAGACTCACGGGGTGCCGCCGGCCAGTTGACCCTCCAGATAAGCAAACACGCTCTTGTCACCGATGTCGGCCGCGGCATCGATGCCGAATTTGCGCAGAGCCAGGACGACCAGAAGGAGAGACGCCATACCCATCAGAGCAAGGCTGATTTCTGAGCTGAGCAGGGTCGTCAGCCGTCCCAACAGAGCGATCGGCAGCAGCAGGGTGAGCCCGATCGCTTCGAGGCGCTGGAAGCAGAAGAATTCCTTGAAACCGATTCCAGCTAGAGCGGCGAACTGGGGGCCTACGGCCAGGATCCAGAGAGGCTGTAACGCCAAGGTGTTCAGGGCCTGCCTGGGGCCGGCTGTCATCAGCAGCACCAGCCAGCCGGCGCAGCCCAGCAGCCAGAGAAGCTTCAAAGCCTGGTGAAGAGGTTTCAGATAGATGTGAATCCACCTCAGGGCCAGAGCGAGGCTCACCGTCAAGGGAAGCAGCCAGAGCCAGGCCCAGGAACCGCCCCACTGCCACCACTGCAGCAAGCCGGCACTCATGGAGACTCCGCTCCCCATGAGGGCCAGTCGGTACCTCTGCACCTCAAGCCGATCGTGATCTGTGATCGTGTATGGGCCGTAAACGCCGTCGAACTGAGGATCGGCCGTCGTCATTCATGCGGCATGGAGCTATTCACCAGTGTGCTCAGTTCTGCTCCTGTCGGAACGATTCCTCCGGGATTCAGCGGGAACAGCGCTCCGTAGTAATCGCGACGCCAGGCATCAGCATCACAACTGTCCGCCACACCGGGTATTGCGAAGAAGCGACGCCGCCAGTCCCAGATGTTGGGGAAGACCCACAGGGGACGCGTGCAACCGAACAGCGGGGAATAGACCGCTTCCCAGCGGATCAGGGTCGGGAACAGACGAACATCAGCCAGGCTGAGGGTGTCCCCACAAAGCCAGGGCCCTTGCTGGCTGAGATGGTTCTCCACCCGTTCAAGGGCATTCGTGAGTGCACGTTCGGCACGCTCATACGCAGCCTGATTCCTGGCGAATCCACAGCGGTAGACACCGTCATTCAAGGCTGGCTGCAACAGGATCTGCCAGGACTGGATCGACTCCTTGAGGGCGGGAGGTGCCAAATCCGGGGCCTGATCCTGGGCAGGCCAGCGGTTCAGCAACTCCACCAACTGAGCGCTTTCGTTGCCGAGAATCCGAGGGCCTTCCGGATCCACCAGAACCGGCACGGTGGCTCGGTAAGACGGAGGGGTTCCGCAAGCCCGATACAGCTCGAGCAGGCTGGAGCAGCCAAGCCAGCCAGGCTCGAGCTGCCAGCGTCCAGCCCTGTGATCAGCTGTTGCCGTCAGAAGGCTGAGGCTGTTCTCCAGCCCACGCAGTCGATGCACGAGCCAGGTGCGATGCGCCCATGGACAGCTGCGACCAACGATCAGGCGGGGTAGACGCTCCGCTGGCCGCTCATGAAGCGGCGGCTGTTCCGGCAAGACAGCTTCCAGGTGGTCGCTGACCGGTCGTTTGTAGTTGCCCTCCGTGTCGCACGGACCCAGCCCCCCCATCAGCAGGTTCCACTGCCCGCTCCATCCAGCCCGGGCGGCCATCACGATGATTGGTGGGATCGGCATCGCGGCACCCCTTTTGTCCAGTCTCTGCGCTCAGCCTTCAGTCGTGCCACTCTTCAGTCGTGTGACACTTCCGACGTGGCACCGAGCAGTCGTGCTTGTTTTTGAATGACGGCGTCCGACGTTCTTCTGGTTGCCGCCACCCATGGCAATGAGCTGAACGCAGCCTGGTTGCTGGAGCAATGGCAGCAACAACCCTCGCTTCTCGATGACCATGGACTGGGGTTGCAGCGAGTGATCGGCAATCCCGCGGCGCGGAACGCCAACCGCCGCTATGTCGATCGGGATCTCAACCGCAGCTTCCAGCAGGAGCGGTTGGATGATCAACACGATCAGGACTGTGAAACGGTTCGTGCCCGTGAGTTGGTGACGCGCTTCGGGCCCCAAGGGCAGCAACCCTGTTGTGTTGCGCTCGATCTCCACAGCACGACGGCAGCGATGGGGTCGTGCCTCGTTCTTTACGGGCGACGTCCAGCTGATTTGGCCCTGGCGTCGATTGTGCAGGGGAAGCTTGGGTTGCCGGTTTACCTGCACGAAGCGGATGCCGCTCAGACAGGTTTTCTGGTGGAGCGCTGGCCCTGTGGATTGGTGATCGAAGTTGGCCCGGTTCCTCAGTCACTGCTCGATGCACGGATCGTGCGTCAAACCCGCCTCGCTGTGGAGGCCTGTTTATCAGCCTTATCTGAGGCCCGAGACGGTGTTGGCCGAACCCCACGCCAGTTGGTGGTGCATCGCCATCTCAGCAGTCGAGATCTGCCTCGTAACGCGGACGGACAACCCTCGGCGTTGGTGAACCCTGCATTTCTCGGCAGAAACTGGCTGCCATCGGCTTCGACAGCGTCCTTGTTTGAGACCGCGGCAGGCGGTGAACTGCCCGTGGCTCTCCCCGCTGAAGCATCGGCCGCCGTGTTCATCAACGAGGCGGCCTATGCCGAGAAAGGAATCGCCTTGAGCCTCACCGCTCGCGAGGTTTGGCCAGTCGAGCCGACCTGGCGGCCAGCTCTGGAACAACTGATCAGGGCCTGATCAACGCGGACTGCCGTTGTAGATCTCTGCAAGAACGGTGCGCCCGTCATCTGAAATCTTCAGTTCCGTTTCCACCGTTGGGGTTTGATCCATCTCCTGCCATCCCGGAGATCCGCCTGGGATCACAAATGTGAAACCACCATCGCTGCTCACCAGGCAGACGCCACCTCCAGCGCTGGTGTTGTACATGCACTTGGCGGCACGTTAGTTGCTGAGGCCGCCGTTGATTCGTTCAGCGCGCATTCGAGCAACGTTCACAGCGCGCTGTTGAGCATCACTCACCTGGGCCAGGGCCGGGAGTGGAGGGGTCAGGCTGATGGCGAGAGGGGTCCCTGCCAGTGCCAGGAGTAAGGGGAGATGACGTGTCGTCATGGGTCTTGAGATGTCGAGGGGAAATCGCTCTGTGTGTCTGGTAGCAGCGGTCCGTTGTATGGGACGTCCAGGATTCGATCGCCATCGGCGCTGACGCGAATTTCGGTGAGCACCGTTGGCTCCGGAGGAATTTGCTGCTGCCATCCCGGGGCACCTCCTTGAAACCGAAATACAAAACCGGACTCGGTGTTTGAGACCAGGCAGCCCTCACCGCGAAGGGTATACATGCAGCGATCAGCTCGATAGCGGCTGAGTTCCCCGTTGAGTCGCTCCGCTCGCATCCGTGCCTGATTGGCAGCCTTGGTTTGTGCGAATGGGTACTGGAGCGATTGGGCCATGGCCATCGAACCGCTGATCGCCAGTCCGAGACTGAGCAACAGAGCTTGTGTCGGGCGCATCGGAAGATCCAGTGGGATTGCACCAATTTGGTGCGGATTGCTTCGTCTGCAGGCTCAGGTCACTGACACAGCTGTTTCTAAATCTGTCTTCGCGATGCTTCATCCGCAGGCCCAGCGGCCCTCGCCCTCCTGGCTGCATTCGAGATTGCTTGTCTGACCATCTTTCCAATACAGGCGAAGACGGTCGTCATTTGTGCCCAGCTGCAGCGTCAGGGAATCGATCGGTCCAGCCGGCGTCTTCTCATTGGATTCCACCGGATCTGGAAGTTTCTCTTTCAGATCCTTCTCGAGTTCATCGACACGCATTTGCAAGCGTTCCATCGCAGCCGCCAGTGAGCTGCTTGATCCATCAGGTGCTGGTTGCGTCGCTGTCTGAGCGCAGGAGCTCAGGCAGCTGACGACCAATGCTGATAATCCGATTCGAAAGGTTGAGGCAATGCTGGGTCGCATGATCCTGGTGGGTCTTGCGTCAGGGTCCCAGCTTCAGTAGATGGGTACCAGTCTTTCGCTCCAGTACACAACGGCACCTTGTGCCTCCAGTTCATGGCGACGGTGACGGGCACGGCACAGGGGAACGGTTTCCTCGAGCCTGCGGCCAGCTTGCAGCCAGCGAATGAGAACCACGACACTCCCAGATCAACCCAAGAATCTTAAATCTTCCTGTGGGTCTCATTGGACTGATTGAGGCGTGACGGCTTGTCGCGCAATGCGCCCACACACAGCGCAAAGTTTCTTTACAGCGGCGCAAACTTCCTTTACATTGGGTCGAGGCAGGGCATCCCTGCCCTTCCTTAAACCGCTTCCTCGGAAGCATTTCTTTCCGTTCTCATGACTACCACCATCCAGC
>NZ_KI911558.1:2632879-2645910 GCF_000515235.1 Synechococcus sp. CC9616
CAACCTGTTCCATCTGGAACAGCAATAACGATTCAGATCAACTGAATCGGAAAGCCCTCACCGCAAGGTGGGGGCTTTTTGTTATCCATACCTGTCACTCACACCCAGTGAACAGCCCAGCTCAAAAGCCCTGACTTAGCTGAAAGCCTCGCTTAGCTCGCTGCATCAAGTTCATCGAACACTTCCTTCGTGGCCAGAAGAGCATTGGTTGCGGCTGGAAATCCGCAATAAGCGATCATCTGGGTGATGATTTCAAGAATCTCAGCGCGACTACTGCCTGTATTAAGAGCTCCTTGGACGTGAACCTTCAGCTCTGGAAGCGCAAAGCCCTGAACCGTTAGAGCGGCAACCGTGCACAGTTCACGCGTTTTGTCGTCTACGACATCTCTGCGATACAGCTCACCAAATGGAAACTCAACATTGACTTTGGCAAATTCAGGGTAAATATCGTGAATCGCCTGGATCCAGTTGTCAGCTGCGTCTCCGAAGTGAGACCGCATCTCCTGCATGCCTTTAACGTATTGGGGGGATGACATACCCTTCGGAAAAATTCCCTACAGAACTAGCAAGACAAAGTGAAAGTCGAATCGTTAACCATTTGAAATCAACACATTGTTTCTCGTTGGTCTCGAGCTGGAGCCTGGGGCTTGCAGAGCTGATAGCCCTGTGGTGTTGCTGAGTTCATGCGTCTCGCTACCAATAGCGTGCCTCACAGGCAAAGCTTTTTTTTCACCTCTTGGAGTGTTCACCCAAGTGGGCTTAAACAATCCGTTCCGGATCAATTTGGTGATTGATCTCTTCGCCATTGGTGGGCTCGGTTTACCTTTGCTGTTTGGAATGTGGCCAGTTACCGTGATTTATGCTCTCTGGGTGATTCTTGCTCGCAAGTGATTTCAACAGCGGATTGCTCCAGTTTCATTGCTGTTGTGGTTGCGCCAACTTCAAAACACCGGGTTTGATTTTTGCATTTTCATTGAAATCCTGGCTCGATGATTCTTCCTCCAACCTTTCAAGACTCTCTTTGATCATATTCAGATCCTCGTCTAGTAAATCTATATCTTGCGCTTCGTCCGTTACAACTGGGGCTTCGCTGCCTTCAACAATTGAAATCTGAACACGTTGAACTTTGATTTGAAAGCTTAGTCCAAGTGGCCGGCCAATCTGGTTGTTGACCTTTGATTCAACAGCTTCTACTTGCTTAAAGCTTGGAATCTTTGGATCTGTTACGCGAACCACAATGTCGACTACCGATTTCTTCTTAGCGGGAGTCCAGGCGAATTTGATGTCATCGACGATCAGGGACTCATTGCTCCCAAAAGTGAGGGTTTCATTTTGTAGAAAGTTTTTGACGGTTTCTTGAATCCTTTGCGTCAGGATTACCCTCCTTATATCTTGACGCATTAATTCTGACCCTTGATAAAGTGGAATCGTGATTGCAATTACGAAGCCGACGGCTACTAAAAGTGGTAGCTGTGCGCGGCGACTTTTGATTAGTTTTGTACGAAAGTAAGGTTCGAGAGTTGCCAGCATCAAAACGCCGCCAACCAGAATTCCCAGCAAGTTTGCAGTGAAGAGCAGGCCAGCTCCTGTGGCATCTTTGATATCTCCTCCAGCAGCCATCAGCCCCATCGCGCACACCGGTGGCACGAGTGCGACGGCGATGGCTGTACCTGCAAGTGAGCTCACCACGCTTTCTTTCAACTTGGCGTAGGTGGCGAGAGCTCCTGCGACGAGTGCAATAACAAGATCCAGAAGCGTTGGCGTGGCACGCCCAAGGATTTCAGAGTTGAAATATCCATATCCTGCAGCGCTGATCAACCCGCGCATCCCAGCCAACAACCCCATGAACAGAGAAAGGGCCGTGGTGATCAGCACGGCCATGGCCAGGGTTCGCATGGCTCTGCCAAGCAAAGGCCAGTCCCCGATGAGGATGGCGAACACCCCTGTACGCAATGGCATGATCCACGGCGCGACAACCATGGCGCCAATCACGACTGCGGCGTTATCAGCCAACAGTCCCATGGTGGCGATCAAACACGCCCCCAGGGTGAGAATCACAAATGGTTGGTTGAGCTCGGCATCAGAGTCGTAACTGCGGTGGAGCTCGTCGAGACGTTGGCCTTTTTGGAGTTTTGAGTTCGGGTCGGGAACCGACGTCATTCTCCGTTCAACTGCGTCGTCCCACAATCACTGGAGGAGTGCCCCCGGCGCTGCCAGGCAGGGCCGGCACCACTTCTGTCTGACCATCCCACTTGTCGAGAAAGAGTTTATACAGCACCTGATCATCCAGGCTGCGATTGAGAGTGTCGTATCGAAGCGCTTCCTGCTCGGCGATCTTCACTTCGGTTTGCGCTCTCAACAGTTGTTGTTCCGCAATCTGCTTCTGCTCAATAGCGGCGCGATATTCCTCAGCAATTTGCAGCCCGGTGAGGTCGAGTCCGCGCACTTCCACATAATCAAATTTGTCCAGCTCTTCGGCCACTGTTCGCTCCACTAACGAAGAAATGTCATTCCACTCAGTCGCGATGGTGACGAGTTCGTACTGGGAGAAAACGGATTTCAACGCTTTCAGTAGAGACGGCTGAATAATGCGTGGGTAAATGTCCCGGTCGTTGCTGGCGATCGTTCTGTAGATCCGTCCGGCTTCATTTGGCCTGACGGCGTACTTCACCGTGGCGGTGGCCTCAATCACCTGAAGGTCTTTGGTGAGCGTTGCAAATTCCTCCGGACGCACCTGAGTGCGGACGTCGAAGGGAAACACCGATTGCACAAAAGGAATCTTCAGATTCAGGCCTGGCAAGCGCGACCCGCCGCTCACCTTGCCAAGAGTGGTGATGACTGCCACCTTCCCGGCCGGAACGATGAAGAGTGACTGCCCCAGCAGCAGCAGGACGCTGAGGGCCACTGCCACGAGGAGCACCAGACCATTGCCGGGGTCGTTGATCGATCGAGGTGTCTGCATCGAAGACTTGAGTCATCCCCCTAGATGATGTCGCGGATGACACCGCAGTGCTGTCATTTCATCAAGCCTTTCGCTAAACCAAAGAAACTCCTTGCCACCTGGATGGCCGAACCGAGAGATCGATCAGGCCATTGGCAGCAGCTGGTGCTTGCTGTGAGTGTCGTGATCATTGCGGTGGTTTTGGTGCGTCTGGATCTCAGGCAGCAGCGAAACAACACAATCCGGATGTTGTGTGCTGAGTACTGGGGCGCACCGGATGGAGGGGATCAGGAACAACGCGCCTGGGAAGAAGACCAGGCGGCTGGTTGGCGTGTCTGAGCTGGACATGCTCAGCTTCTGCCGCTTCTACGGTGATCAATAGGATCTGCTGACTTGAACAGAGCTGATGTCGTATCAAGATCCAATCGCCGTCCCCTTGTCAGGTAATCCATGGATTGATGGATTAACCGATGGCTATCGCTGGGGAATCACAAAAGAAAATCCCGCCGTTGGATATACCTTCATCAGCGATACGCGCGAAAAACCCGGAGGAGAATTCGGTGGATATCCCTCCTGGGGTTGGAGTGATGAGGAGCGCCAACTCATGGAAAATGCGATGGATAATGTTGCCAAAGTTTGTGGTATTGAGTTCATTGATCGTGGAGATGATAACGACGATGAAGTTGAGATCTGGTTTTATAATCTTGACAATAAGAGCTCTGAAGGAAGCTATGGCTTCTCTTACACTCCTGGCAGTGATTCCGATGAAGGCTTAGTTGCTATCAATTGGTCCGCTTATCAAAATCAAGATGGAAGTTTTAAAAATTCAATTGCATCTGGAAGTTTCTATGGAATTACATTTTTGCATGAGCTCTCTCATGCGGTTGGGATGAAGCATCCTCATGATCGAGGCCTAAAGGGACAGCCGCGATTTCCAGGCTTGACCCGCAATTCCAATGAGTTCAGGGATTCCGGTGATTATGGCCAGAACGCCCATCCATGGACCCAGCTGAGTTACGTCGATAAACGCGCGAACAACGGCTTGGTTCCAGATCGGATTGAGGCCTACGGTTTTCTGCAATCGCTGGGAGCACTCGATGTTGCTGCCTTGCAATGGCTTTACGGCACCAACGGTCGCACCGCCGGTGGCAACGACGTTTATCGATTGCCTCAGAAGAATCAGGAGGGCACTGGTTGGCAAAGCATCTGGGATACAGGAGGGACTGATCGAATCGATGGCTCAGGGGCTAAAAAAGCCGTCAGGATTGATCTCCGCAATGCAACGCTGGATCTTTCTGAGGCTGCTGGTGGCTACGTCAGCCGAGTCGATGGAGTTGATGGAGGATTCACCATTGCTTATGACTGGGATGGCCAGACAATTGATAAAACCACAGCTGGTTGTGTTATTGAGAATGCTTCGGGGGGCAAGAAAGCGGATCTTTTGATTGGTAATTTTGCAGATAACCAACTCAAAGGTGGCAAGGGCAAAGATATCCTCTTTGCCGGAGCTGGTCGTCAGAACCGATCAATCGGTGGTAAAGGCAAAGATCAGTTCTGGATAGATTCTGGGGCAGAGTCTTTTGTGAAAATCACGGATTTTAAAAGTGGGCAAGATTATCTGGTTTTTGACGAAGGCATCAACAAGGAGAGTGTGGACTTACGCCTTCATTCGAAGCACACAAAGATTTTTATCGCTGATGCGCAGGTCGGTCTTGTGAAAAATGGACAAGTTGATGAGCAGGATGTGCTCTTCAGTGATTTCACCGCGACTCTCGACCCCGCCAGCGAGTTTTAGTGCGTTGTCCATGCACTTACGGGGTTCACCGCCAACATCCCGATTGACCAGTGGGTTGCACAATGTCCTTAAGGAGTTTGCTGTCATGGCGAAAGACGCGAAACAACAGTCAGCTCGACGCCGTCGCCGGGCGACCAGTCAACGTGTTCCCTTGGAACAGGTCTCCCCTGCGATCCTCACTGCATCGCGCGATGTGGCCTACACGCTCGAACAGCTCGACATCCAACCTCAGCCTGAAGAGGTCCTGAAGTCTGTCCTTGAACGTGCTGAGCATCTTGAGGAGCAGGCCAGTGGGCTGACGGTTCTCGACGAGTGATCGCTTCCCAGCGTTGACGATTCAGGATCGATGGTTGACATATGACGGATAACCGCTTCTGCACGCAGCCCCGCAATGTGTCATGGTGGTACAAGCAGTAGGTCCGTAAACAACAGACCTGGCAGCTGAAAGTCCATAACGGTCTATTCAATCCATGAAGACACATTCCCCAGAGCACCCGGATCGGGTGCAACAGTCCCTTTCGGCTCAACGTCGGTCCAATGCCCGTCCGACCAAGCGTCTTGTCCCCCAGTCCAAGGCCGGTTTCCCTTCAATCAGTTGGGAAGACGTTCTGGGACGACGTTGAAACCATGGTGTTTCCTAGCAATTGTGACAATCCGAACAGACTCAACGTCTGACCCGGTTTGATCCTCTCAGCTTGATCATGTCTCTTTTCTCATAATGGATCCTCAGGAACTTTCGAACTGGAAGCTTTTGGCAAAATCCATGGAAGAAGATGGTTCCACTGATAGTTGGTTTTACCGCCGAGCTCGTGCAATTGCTGATGGCAAACCCGACCCAATGCCAAATATCAGCGAGTTGATGCCCAACTCAGATGTGGACCAAGCGTCTTGAGTTGCTCGTTCCGTATGAGTCTTGATTCTTCTGAGCGCTGAACCTTTGGTGACGATGGATGTCTGCGAGATGGGCACACATCAGATTGATCCTGACTGTCGTCACGTTTCAACGACGGTCCTGGAGTTAGTTTTCGCTGATTGATGCCCAACATTCCGAAGCCATCCGAAATCGGCGATGCAGACGACAGTCAACGCGATGACTCATTGGCGGAGCAGGTTCGTCAACTTCGGGAGGAGGTGGCAGCTATGCGTCGAGAACTTGATCACCTCGCCAATCGCCACAAGTGGTTCTACTAATCGGCTCTCGCTTTTTGACGAGACGTGGTTCAGCAGTCGTACTCCAGTTCAGAGCGTTGCTGACGTCGGCCGTGGTCACTGTCCAGCATCTGGGATTCGTCGTAATCGAGGGCTTTGATGGAGCATGCTGATGCTCGGAAAGGTTGATGAATGCCGTCGTTGATCACGGCTCCAATCGGTTGTGCTGAAGCAATGCTGATGGCCATCAGATCCATGCTGCAATTCCTACGTTGTAACCACGTGGTGAGCGTTTCACCAGGTCGTTGCAGACGTTGTTCGCTTTCTCAAAGGTTCGTCACACCGATACGGTCGCCGACGGCCTGTTACACGGCTACTCCGTTTGCGTCAGGAGTCACCGATATCAGTTGATCTTTGATGGCCACCTGAGCCACTACTGAAGGGTCCAAGACTTTCGACTCATGGCCCGCAGACTTTCGTTTCCCCAGGGGAACAGCAACAATCCAACCCTGGCGGCATGGACAGCGGTGGTGTTTGCCTCCATTACAGGTTTAGTTCTCTGGGGCGTCGCCAATGCCTATCCCAGCCTTTAATCACCTCGTGAGGTGATCGCAATGCAGGAATGGACAGATGAATTCATTACCAATGCTCAGCATGAGCTGTTGTCGTTGGTGCAGGACTGGAAATACGACTATGGAACGGATGACAGGGATTGCGCAGCCATGTTGCTTTGGATGGTTCTGAGGCTCCATCCTGAGGCGGACATTGATGCCAGCCTGTTGAATCCTCGTGGCTTCGAGGGCAAGAATCACGCGCTTTGAGTTGACGTGACGAATAGATCAAAGCGGTTTTACCAAGATGGATGGTGAGTCCGTTGTTTAGTGGACAATCCAGCTTTCTCGAGGTTCCTGATGTGTTCCTCTGCTTCTAATTGATCATGGAATTCTGTGCAAATCCCTTTTGATATGCAAACCAAATAGCAACCGTTGTCCGTCTTGTGTATTTCAAGATAAGGAGAGTTAGCAGAATAATTGGATGCCACCATCTGCTTTGTAAAACATGATTCTTATATTTGGTTTGATCCTTTGTTGCATCACTTGTCACCACTTGGCAAGAACATCTTCTCCTATGCCTGAATTCGGACTAATTGATGCCACCTTATTTGTTGTCCCCAGGAATGCTTCCTAAAGCGGTCGGAGTTTCAGGACATTATTTAGTGTCTGTTGGTTGTGATGATTTGATCAGTTTCTGATGTGCCCATAAAATACATCTTTGCATTTTAGTTTGCAGGCCTCATTATTCCACTTTGATCAGATTGGGCATTCCTTCTACGGAGGCAAAGGTGACAATTGAAACAACTGGTGCATTACCGTTGTTAATCACATAATGAGGCTCTTTGGGAGAACCTTCGAGGAAACCACTTTCAGCTCCGATGGTATCGATGACTTCTTGTCCGTCGACGATGCGAACGTTGGTGAGTGTTCCTTTTTGAACATACACAATCACTGGTGAAGGATGTGTATGCAATGGAATTTTTGCACCAGGTGCAAGCGTAATTCGATAAATACGCATTTCAGGAGTTCCCTCCGGGTAGATCACTGTTTGCCCCCCGAGCGTTTTATTCGCCTTTAAGAGTTCTTCAATAACGGGCTTTGGTGAGGCAAGGGCTCCACTGGGCGTCAATAATAAAAGTGATGCGGCTGTCAACGAGAAGAATTTCACTAGCATTGCGTTTGTCCGAAGTGTCTTGAATAAACATAATACCCTATTTAAAAAATCTAAGCCGACAAAATGCGGGATTTATTGGCTTCATGGCTTTTGATTTTTTCGTTTTGATTGAAACCTTAAAAGCTGAGCTGCCCCATCTTCATCAGGATTCGAGGGCGATCTAAAGGCTGGTTCTCGCGAGCATTGAAATTTGACGTAATACTTTCTGGATAATTTTTTGTTAAAACTAAGGTTCTATTCTTGAAGGTATATCGGCGAACGACTTAGTGATTGGCATTGTCTGCTGTGATGCAGATGTAAAACATTACCCTGCTGAGGATCGGAATTGATCCGATGCTTTTTTCATGTTGAGTGCTGCGTTGCTGCCATCAGCAATCTGGTTGAATTCAACTCTTTCTCCGCTTGGGCCGGCCATGAAGAAGCAATTCCATCCGCCCAACTCACCATCGGGGCCTAGGTGGTGGAGATCGTCTTTATTCAGAGAAAGCTTCATCCCCTTGGCCTGATCTAAAAGTTTTACGAAAAACTCCTTAGCATCGATATCTTCTGCCAAGTTGAAAGACACATGCTTGCCACCAACCCCTTGTTTGTTTGCATCGGTGCATGGGTGAGCGTCATGAGTTTTGCCTGACTCTTTATCGTAATATCTGAGAAGTTCTGCGGCTGTATTCCCAAAGGAGTAGAAGCAAACATCCAACGCATCGCCGCTTCCAAGTTGTGGAGCTGTTTCAACATTTCCATTGAGAATCGTTGTCCATTCTTCGCCTGTGATTCCTTTGATTTCTGCAACGAAAACACCGCCGAGAATGTCACCATAAAATTGTTTTGAAATCTCCATGTCGTCAACATTGATGCCTACGTGTTGAACAGCATCTTGGTTTAAATACTTTCTGAGGGTCATTATTTGTGAAAGCTTTTTATCCTTTTAGCGCCTGAAATGTCCTCGCGTTGTTGGCTGTGAACAGTTTGAGGGGCGCGTTTGGAAGCATTACGGGAAGGGCTGTTGGACACCAAATAAGAATAGTGCGTCTAGAGCTAATTAATTGATTGTGTTTTTTATGCATTGTTTGGGATTTTGCCAAAGCTGCTATGGATTGATATCATCCGTTTTGCTATTGAATATTGCATTGATCAATGCGCCTTAAAGCCGTCATTGCTTGTTGTTGATAAACGATTACGTTTCTACCGTTTCAGGTGATCTCTGAAATGATATCCAGAATGTCAGTTGCCTACGATTCAAGAACTTCAAATTCTTTGCGTAATGCCCTAGCGTCCTGAATACGTTGCTTTTGAGCCAGACTTCTTAATTGCTTGTTAAGCCATAACTTAAGTCGTGGCTTATTCAATCTGTCTTTGTCCTCCTCAAATTGCTGAGGCTCTCCGAATGGAATCGTCATCATTAAATTTTTAGTACAGATTAAGGCAACAACGGTCTGCAACCGCTGCTGGATAACGTGTTTTGGGATTGCTTTTAGTTGAGCTTCACTGGAGTCACGCGTGCAACACCGATTTTGCCTTGGCCAGCGGCTGAAATCAGCATTGCAAGTTCTTCAGTAGAGAAGGTTTTGTTGTCCTGTCCTTTCAACGTCGCCCATTGAAAGCAAGGTCTTTGAGTTGAGGAGTTTGCAGCATTCGTCACCAATGCCTCTGCGACCGACTTGGCGTCCTCTCCTGTTTGTTCGCTGAGGTACACCACTGTTGCCAGTATCGGCGCTTCCCTGTCTCCGAAAGCGATGGTAACCAGGTAGGCGAAAGGTTGTGAGTCGCTCAAAAGTTTGGTTGTGCGGCTCTTCGACGTTAGTTCTCGAGCACTGCTCTGCCCTCTTTTTATTTGATCAGGAGTTGCAGGGGTTGGCCTTGCATCGTGTTCTGGGCTGTTTGGTAGCGTCTTGGCCTTGCAGCTGTTGCGATCCTCAGCCTCTTCCGTAAAACTGACTTGTATTAGCTAAGGGACAGTGTTTAGATCTGATTCGTCCAACCGGTTTCTTTTCCTGTAATCATCATTCGATGACTGATCCAGACAAGCCCAGGGCCCTGAGTTATACGGAAATGATGAATGGTGGTCGTCAGCGGCTTGATCAGGAAGCCCATCATCGTGAGCTTGATCTGCGGGATCGGGTTGAGGAGCTGGAACGAAAGGTCGAGCATCTCGAGAAAGCTCTCCAGTATCAGAAACGCAAAGCACGTCGTTTTCAACCAATTGATTCGTCTGATGAATGATGTCCTTTAATGCCTGTTCTGTGTAGCAACAAGAATTTGCGGCACCTCTCTAAACATATCCTGGCTTGCATAGAAAATATGGGTAGTCAATTTTAATTATTTTCATGTCCTCAATCAGTGATCTTCATTACATCACTTCTCAAGATGCAAAAAAGAAAGTATCTAAGTGAGGTTCTGCTTGCCTCAATTTGATTACCTCTTGATATCAGGAGCTGGGCCTGGCCCTCGCTCCGGCAGAGGATGAGGGCCAGTTGCAGTCCAGCCACCGATGGGTTCTGGGGGCCACCGGCTGAGAGAACCGCAATGGCGTGGTTCCCACCTCAACACCTTGGCTCGGGAGACGATGTCAGCGTCGATCGAATGCTGCTTTGCGCTATGTGAAAAGTACTCTCGCTGGGATGTACATGCCTGGGTGTTGAGTGCTGAATGAATCGTCTGTTTGTGCTTCGTGATCCATGCAGTTAGGGATTGATGGATTTATGGAGAGAGCTAGTCACCACATCACGTCAGTCGCTCCAAAAAGCTCGAGCCCTTCGGCAGTGTATTTTTCACCAGCTTGGCTGATCAATTTTAAGGCGTGAATTGTCGCTACATAATCTCTCGTGCACGGTATGAATTCGGTTTTGGCTTTAGCGGTATCCCACAGGCATGAGTGCATTTGTTTTCTGAGTTTAATTTTTCCAGAGAAGTTTGTCAGCTTGTCTTGTTCGTCTTCATCGGTGATGATGATGCCTTCGCATATTAATTCTCTCTGTGAAATCTTGCCGTTATTGTCTGGATCTTGAAAAAATTTGATATTGGTTGATGCAGTATCTGTTGGGACTAAATTTATTTAGCCAAGGGCTCCACTCTATGGTTTAATCGACTTGTTGAAATCGAAAGTTTCCAGTGATTAGCTTTGGGAAGCTTTGATTTTGCGGTTTTGGTGGGCATGTGGAATTGACGAGATGGACCTTTGGCAGTGATCTCCTAGACCAGCATCAGTGTCGATCATCTTCTTGTATAGGGCATCCCTCTTTTGGGGGATGTGGTAACAATTGAATTTAATCTTGTGGCCAGGTGTGTGAGGCCATTGCATCCATGCATCTTTTTAATTTGCATGCTCCACTGCCTTGGTTTTTGTGTTGTCGAGAGGATGCAGAACATTGGCCATCTTCCACGCACTGGTCACGAGTTGAGAAATAGATGCATCGCTGAAGGCTGTCCCGCTCTCTTTGGCCGACGAATCAAATGTGACAGCTTTTTGGGTCAACCGGCATAACAAGCCGCAACTTGCCGAAACATTCTGTTACAAATTACTCTGCAACACACTCGCCTCATGGATGACGCAAGATTCGGCTTTTCTTCTTTTGCCGAGCAGTGGAATGGACGCCTAGCCATGATGGGCTTTGTTATTGGCCTGTCCACAGAGCTTCTTACGGGTCAAGGCATCCTTCAACAGATCGGTCTCGGCTGAAAACGTGCAGGAACCTGATTTTTGGGTACCCGAAACAAGCGCCGGTCATCGGCGCTTGTTTTATTCGGGTCTTGTGATTGCTGTTTTTGGCGTTGGAGCCAATACGGTTGTTCGCTATCTCTGGGAATCAATCAAGAGCCTCAACAATGTCTTTTGAGGCTTGTACTTAGACTAATCATGTCTTGCTTAAATTGGCTTTTCACAAGTTGGGTTTATGTGTCCTAAGGGCTTGAATGAAAACTTTCTCAGCTCCGATTTCTGTTAATTTGATTTCATCTTCAGCAAGGTTTGAGCTCTTTCGTTTTTATTTGAACTAATTCAAGCGGGTTGATGTTTGCCCATGGCTGGAATGATAAGATGTTTAAGTGAGGATGTTATTTGTGACCAATTTTCAACTCTAGGAAGATTGCGCTTATTGAATTTGCTTTTTTATAGCTTTTCTTGTGTTCTTTCGATTGTTACTTCTGTTGTTTTTTGTCAGACGCTTTCGGAGTGATTAATGTTTGAGGATGTATCGTCCAAAGCTGTGAAAAGGTTTTTGATCCTGGGTATTTTGCTCCTTTCATCATCTCCGGTCTTGGCTGAGAGTTTGCAACAAAGGGTCCAGAATGTTTGTGGAAAAGATCCATCGCTATGCGGTTATATCGGATTTACCTCTGGAATTATGGGGATGTGCGAAGCAGTTGCCATGGATGGCTTTAAGCTTTCCGGCCTGAATGCGCTTATTCAAAGGGCATATGATGCCGCTTCTGATGCAGACAAAGTTTTGATTCGGCAGGGAGTTGACTTCGCTGCGGATGATTGTTCTCAATCCTGGAACATTACAATTGAACGACCGCAATAGTTTTTTGATCACACTCTTGACCCTGATTGGATTGAACACTGGGGTTTCCGTTAAAGCGGGGAGCCCGTTCGATGACGGGGATCCTTATGCCAACTACACACCTTTTGAACTATGTCAGGCCTATATCTATAGCGATCCTGATATTAGAGATGATCTGCCTACCGAAGATTTCAGTCAATGCTCCTCATATCCAAGGTGAGTGATTGTCTCACGCAGTCGGCAAATCGAATTGAGCACTGTGATGCAAAACCACTGGCGAGGGTAGTTGCCGTCCAGCAAGCAGTACAGGTGCCCATGGACGATGAGGGTCAATTCGCAAGCCGAACCCAAGGATCTTTGATTTGTGCTGATCGGTAGCCATATTGTTTTTGTGAGGAAAAGCGCCTCACGGGGTGGAAACAAGGCCACACTCCCTAGAAGCGTTTTTGGAACCCCTGCCTTTGGCGGGGGTTTCTTTTTGTCTGTGGTCCAGGATTGAGGGGGTGTGTGATTCCGGTTTTGGCGCCACCCCCAAAGAGGAAGGCCGCCCTTCCCGGTGGAAAGACGGCCTAACTCGCTCGTTTGTGCATCGTTCAACCCATCTACTTCTGAACAGAGAGAGGGTCGAAGCATCTGGCTGAAGGCGCCCTGGGGCCATGACGTCCAGGTGTTGGGCAGATCTCCTGCGGGGCACCTAGAGCGGTGCAGAGGAGAATCGACTGATCAGACGCACAGCGTTGTCGTCACAGACGAGAAGCCCACGCATGGGTGGAAACTGTTGGAGCAGGGGCCAGAAAGTCAGTCTGCTTCTTTGATTTGCTCAGGTGGAGTGTCGGCCGTCATGGGCTCCTCCGATCTCGATGAACCTACTTTCGTCAAAGGTGAAGCTCCCGGCAATCAGCTGTCGTGCTCATTGCCA